>CALUFR010000127.1 GCA_944319875.1 uncultured Bacteroides sp. | reverse complement strand
GGTAAATCCCTTGCCACGTCAAAAAATCGTCCAATCCGCCCCGACAACCGCCGTCCCCAGCGGGGACAGCGCGAATCCTGACGGAGAAGCACTATTCCCGGCGGGGACAGTATCAATCCTACAGGATTGCTCCTGTTCGAGGGGAGGCTATCTCATCCCGGACATGAGACTACCTCAGGTCGGACTTGAGATACCCTAAGGTCAGACCTTAGCCTACCAAAGGTCTGACCTTTGCTTAACGGTATTCTGAAACCATTTGCATTTTCAGTGAAATTGGTATAAACGCAGAGGATATGTCTATCCTGCTTCGCCTTGTGCCGCTGTATCTTTGCAAAGTGAATAGTCAACTAAAACAGAATTGATATGACACGATATCTATTAACCGCATTGCTCCTGTTCGGACTGCTGTCGTGCGGTGGAACGGAGAGGGAAACACATCCGTCCCAGCAACCGGGTATGTGCGCAAAGGAAGAAATGGCTGCCGACAGCATCGTGCGTCTGTCGAAAATCGAAGTCTATCCGGAATTCCTTGATGAATACATGAAATATGTGACCGAAGTGGGCGAAATCTCCCTGCGTACCGAACAGGGCGTGCTGAACATGTATGCGGTCGGCGAGAAAGAGAATACCTGCCAAATAACAATTCTTGAAACATACGCCAGCCGGGAGGCATACGACAAGCACATCGCTTCCGCGCATTTCCAGAAATACAAGCAGGGGACGCTGCACATGGTCAAGTCATTGGAACTGAAAGACCAGACACCGCTCAATCCTGCCAACCGAATCAGCAACTTCATAGAACAACATAATTGCAATAATAACCATCAAAATAAGACGAATATGGAAAGTAATACCATCAAACTGACGGTGGAAGGCGGCAAGACCTTCATCGCCACATTGGAGGAAAACTCCTCAGCCAAGGCTCTGAAAGAGCAGCTTGCTAAAGGAAAGATTACCGTGGAAATGAATGACTACGGCGATATGGAAAAGGTAGGTTCGTTGGGCATCAGCCTGCCCCGCAATGACCGTCAGACCGCTACGAAGCCGGGCGACATCATCCTTTATTTAGGGAACAACCTCGTCATTTACTATGACACCAATTCGTGGAACTTCACCCGCATCGGCAAAGTGAACGGTGTCGGCACACGAAAGGAAATGCTGGACTTGCTTGGCGGGACGGGGAAAATCTCCGTGACCCTTTCTTTGGAGTAAACCATAAATTAACCTTTCACCACAATAATGAAATAAGGAGAAATGATTATGACACTTGATGAATTTAAGGACTTTGTGAAGACCGGCCAGCCGTTGGACACGGAAGAGATACTTCAGTTTATGGACAGGATGAGCGGAGAGGCGCGGAAAATCACTTTCCGGCTGAACGCCGCTTATCATACGCCGGAAGAGGTTCGGGACATACTTTCCGAGCTTTTCGGAAAGACTGTACCTTCCACGCTCCGTATGTTCCCGCCGTTTTATACCGACTTCGGGAAGAACATCGAAGTGGGCGAAGGTGTATTCATCAACGCCTGCTGCCATTTTCAGGACCACGGCGGCGTGACTATTGGGGACGGATGCCAGATAGGGCACAATGTGGTGTTTGCCACGCTCAACCATTTCCTGGAGCCGGAGAAGCGCAAGATGACTTATTCCGCGCCTATCGTTTTGGGTAATAACGTATGGGTGGGTTCCAACGCCACCATCCTGCAAGGCGTAACCATCGGGGATAATTCCGTCATCGGTGCCGGGGCTGTGGTTACGAGCGACATACCTGCCAATGCAGTTGCGGTCGGTGTTCCGGCGAAAGTTGTCAAACACATATGATTATATGAGGACAAAAAAGTACATATCTCTGTTTTTGGGGCTGGTTTTCGGGCTGGCTCCCCTTTGCGGGCAGACGGTCGATGTCCACACCCACATCATCATCCCTGAATATGTGGAAGTACTGAAAGCGCATGGGGCGGAACTGGAAGAGACCTTCCCGTTGCCCGAATGGGATGCCGGACGGCACATCGCCTTTATGGATAGTGCCGGCATCCGAACTGCCGTACTGACGATGCCCGCCCCGCAGCCGTATTACGATGATGTGGAGGAAAGTGCCGAGTGCATCCGCCGGGTGAACGAGGTTTCGGCAAGGGTGAAACAGGACTATCCCGACAGATTCAGGTTCTGCGCTGCTCTGCCGCTGCCCAACGTGGATGCCGCCATCCGCGAAGCCATTTATGCGCTTGACACCTTGGGCGCGGACGGCGTGAAGCTGGCGACCAACAGCCGGGGGCAATACTTGGGCGACGAGGAACTCGACCCGCTGATGGAAGTCTTGAACGAGCGTCATGCCGTCATCATCATCCATCCGCACCGCCCCACACCTTACCCGAAGAAAATCATTGCCACCACGCCGCTGGCGATGTACGAATACCCGGCGGAGACCACCCGCGCCGTGGTGAATATGCTGTCGAGGAACGTGCTCGTGCGTTACCCCAACCTGAAAGTGGTCGTGCCCCATTGCGGCTCGTTCCTGCCGTTGGCGTTGCCGCGCATGAAGTCCATCCTCTCGGCAATGGTCGCGCAGGGCTATATGCGGCCGATAGATTGGGAAGGCAACCTGTCGCGCCTTTACTTCGACTTGGCGGGCAGTCCCACCATTGAGGTCTTGCGGTCGCTGCTCACTATCACCACGCCCGACCATATCCTTTATGGCTCGGATTATCCCTATTTGCCCGATGCCGTGCTGAAAAGCAACCTGCAAAGACTGAGGCAGACGCTGGCTACGGATGAGGAGCTTGCCGGATATGCGGATAAGTTTTTGTGGCGGAATGCGGAGCGGTTGTTTGAGAATTAAGGAGAGTCCCTTGCCCCGCTCCCCGATTTTAGTTATCTTCGCATCAGACAATATCCGATTGACATGAATATTGAAGATTTCAGAAACTATTGTCTCTCTCTGCCCCATGTGACGGAGAAGATGCCATTCACGACGGTGAAAGACCCTTAC
>CALUFR010000126.1 GCA_944319875.1 uncultured Bacteroides sp. | reverse complement strand
CCGAATTGAACATGTATCCGGTGGCCAGTCCGTCCCAGCGCCAGTCACCCCAGGAGAACATACCGTTAATACTCATCCAGCGGGTAGGCTTGGCCTCGAAATCCAACTCTATACCCATGTGCTTGGCATTGGCGCCGGTCATGTTCAAAGTATAACGCTCACCGGTACGCTGGTCGGACGAACTGTCATAAAGGCTCTTATCCATCCACTGAGTATAGTATGCGTTCACATTGGCTGCCAAATATTGGCTGCGGAAACCGTAACCTATTTCAAATGACATTACTTTTTCGTTCAAAGCATCCGGGTTACGTTCGTGCGAGGTTTGAGAATTGATGAATGAGGTGTCAAACATCGGGGCACGGCTGATGAAACCTGCATTGAAGAATACATTATGCTGTTCCGCCAAGTTATAGTTGGCACCTCCCTTGACATTACCACCCAGATAATTCTTCTTGCCACTCTTGGCATGGGCCTCGTCATAATAGAAGCGGTCGTAACGCCAATATCCGGTATTGGACAAACCTCCCGAAACAAAAGCGCTCAATTTATCACGATTATACTCCAACTGGGCAAATACGCCTTCGGACATCACAAAGCCGTCATAGTCGCGAAAAATAATATCGCCTACGCCCAACTTCTGGTTTACAAAATTCGGATCGGAAGCGGCTACGTTATTCGCAGCCATTACATTGTTACGATTATAACTGTCTACAAAATACGAACCGCTGAACAAGTCGGCAATCTTGTTTTGATGCAAACCTTTATAATAACGCAAGTCAATGCCACCGTAGAAATCAAAGTATTCACCAAACTTGGTTGTATAGGTAGAAAGCAAGCCATACCACATGTGGTTATTGGACTGCTCGCCCATCACCATCTTAGAGCCGGTCGTGCTGTTGGCGTTCATCTCATCGATGGCGTCATAGTCGAACGTACCGTCCGGATGACGGAAATTCCAATTCAACGTACCATTGGAAGCACCATACCATTTATTGCGGTTTGCGCTGTCACCCGTGGTATAGCTACCGCCACCACGACCAACAGACATATAAAGGGCTGTACTCAAACTGGATTTATAATCTATCTGCCACAAGTGATTCAGCGAAATCTGCGGCTTGTGATACCAGTTGTAGTTGGACACATAAGCCTGTCCCTTACGATAACCGAAAGTAGGATTGAAGCGATACATGTTATCTTCGCCTACGTATTGCTTCATCTTCTGCCATTCCTTGATGGAAAGGGCGTTGTTATAGTTACGCTGATTGTGCGTCTGCGGAGCACCAAAAGCCGTCAAAGTCAATTGGTGGTTGTCATTGAAACGTTTGGCAATGCTGGCAAAATAGTTATAGCCTTCTGATTCTGTACCTTGGATATAACCGTCACGCCAGTCCTTACCACCCAGCAAGGTGAATGCCCAACCGTCCTTGGTCAAACCGGAGGAGACACTGAACAATATCTTGTTGAAACCGTCGTTACCCATGGCGTAGGAAATAAATCCGCCTTTCTTAGCGTCGGTACTCTTCGTGATGATATTGATAGAACCTCCCACCGCCGGAGAAGCTACTTTGGAAGCACCCAAACCACGTTGTACCTGAATAGAGCTGGTCACGTCCGACAAACCTGCCCAGTTGGACCAATACACTTTCTGGTTTTCCATACCGTTCATGGGCACACCGTTAATCATCATGGCCACGTTCTCGCTCTCGAAACCGCGGATACGGGTATTGGCGTCACCAAAACCACCACCGTCTTTCGTTACATACACGCCCGGAGTGGCTTTCAGGATTTCAGGAAATTCCTGTGTACCCAACTTTTCTTCGATGAACACCGGGTCTACTGTCGACACAGCAACCGGTGTCTTACGCGAAACTGCAATAGATGAAGTAATCACAACGTCTTTCAGCAGCACCGCGTCCGACTGCATCTCAATGACGCCCATGTCTGCGGAAGCACCCTTCCGCGGAACTTGTTTCTTCAGGTCCTTGTAGCCCACGTACTTGAAGAGCAACGTGGCACCGGGAGCAACGCTTTGCTTGAAGTTACCGTCTACGTCAGTCACTGAACCTTGTGTGGTACCTTCCACCATAACGGCGGCACCTACCAACGGCTCGCCTGTTTCAGCGTCTACAAGCTGACCTCTTACTGTGGTGCTTTGGGCATAGGCAGACATGCTGCATACAGCCATCACAGCAACCAGCAGAAAATGAATTAGATTTTTTCTCATAATCCAGCCATTTAGTTAATAGATAAGTGTTAATTGAACATTAATTTCTGTTTCGTCCTGCAAATATAAGGAATATAATCCATATAAATATTACATCTTTGGTACATTTTTTTAGGATGAGAAAGACTTTTTGAGCCGAACTTGCCTTCAATAGCCGTTACAAGGAGGGAAAAACATGGACAATATTCTTTTTCATCTTGCAGAAAATCAGAGAGAAAGGAACGAAAAAAATTGAGGGTGCGTCAAAAACAAACACGGAATTACATTCTGTCATGTTGAGTTTTGACACACCCTCTATACACTATCGTCTGAAAGACTTCGTATCAATCTTCCATCAGCTTGCGGTAGCGCACGCGTTTAGGTTCTTCCTTGCCCAGACGCTTCTGCTTGTTCTCTTCGTATTCCGGATAAGAACCTTCGAAGAAGAACACGTTCGAATCGCCCTCGAAGGCCAGAATGTGCGTGCAGATGCGGTCGAGGAACCAACGGTCGTGGCTGATGACCACAGCGCATCCGGCAAAGTCCTCCAAACCTTCCTCCAAGGCGCGCAAGGTATTGACGTCGATGTCGTTCGTCGGCTCGTCCAGCAGCAGCACGTTGCCCTCTTCCTTCAGCGCCATAGCCAGGTGGAGGCGGTTGCGCTCACCGCCGGAGAGTACACCGCAGAGCTTCTCCTGGTCGGCTCCCGAGAAGTTGAAGCGGCTGAGGTAGGCACGGGCGTTGATGTCACGGCCACCCATACGTATCAGCTCGTTGCCACCGGAGATGACTTGGTAGACACTCTTGTTGGGGTCGATGTCCTTGTGTTGCTGGTCCACGTAGGCCACTTTCACGGTCTCGCCCACTTCGAACTCACCCCTGTCGGGCTTCTCCAGGCCCATGATAAGGCGGAAGAGTGTCGTCTTTCCCGCACCGTTCGGGCCGATGATGCCCACGATGCCGTTGGGCGGAAGCATGAAGTTGAGGTCGTCGAAGAGCAGCTTGTCACCATAGGCCTTGGCTACGTGCTTGGCCTCGATGACCTTGTTGCCTAAGCGCGGACCGTTGGGGATGAAGATTTCCAGCTTCTCCTCCTTCTCCTTCACGTCCTCGTTCAGCAGCTTGTCGTAGGAGTTCAAGCGGGCCTTTCCCTTGGCCTGACGAGCCTTGGGCGCCATGCGCACCCATTCCAACTCGCGCTCCAGTGTCTTGCGGCGCTTGCTGGCCACTTTCTCTTCCATCTCCATGCGCTTGGTCTTCTGCTCCAGCCAGCTGGAGTAGTTGCCCTTCCAAGGGATGCCCTCGCCGCGGTCCAGTTCAAGTATCCAGCCGGCCACGTGATCCAGGAAGTAACGGTCGTGCGTCACGGCAATCACCGTGCCTTCATATTGTTGCAAGTGTTGCTCCAGCCAGTCGATGGACTCGGCGTCGAGGTGGTTGGTAGGCTCGTCCAGCAGCAGGATGTCCGGCTTCTGCAAGAGCAGGCGGCAGAGAGCCACCCGTCGGCGCTCGCCTCCCGAGAGATGCTCCACCGACTGGTCTTCGGGCGGACAGCGCAAGGCGTCCATCGCCCGCTCCAGTTTGCTGTCCAGGTTCCAGGCATCCGTGGCGTCAATGATGTCCTGCAACTCGGCCTCACGGGCAAAGAGCTTGTCCATCTTCTCCTGATCTTCGTAATACTCAGGCAAGCCGAACTTCTGATTGATTTCCTCATATTCTGTCAGTGCGTCCACGATGGGTTGCACGCCCTCCATCACCACCTCCTTCACGGTCTTGGCAGGATCCAGATAGGGTTCCTGTGCCAGATAGCCCACGGAGTATCCAGGTGAAAACACCACTTCGCCCTGATAGGATTTATCCAACCCGGCGATAATCTTCAGCAAGGTGGACTTACCCGAGCCGTTCAGACCGATGATACCGATCTTCGCTCCGTAGAAGAACGAGAGGTAGATGTTCTTCAGCACCTGCTTGTTGTTCTGCTGGATGGTCTTGCTCAGCCCCACCATGGAAAAAATAATCTTCTTATCGTCTACTGTTGCCATAAATGAAATTAGGTATATATATTAATGTATAGACATAAATCTAGCTCTTCCGGAGAAAGCGTAGGCAAATGATAATTTAGTTGTACTTTTCTTTTGCCTTGATGCAAAAGAAAAGATACCAAAAGAAAAAATCAAGCGCTGAACCTCGGAGGCTACTCCGCCCTTGCTTTTTTCTAAAAGGCAGAAACTCGCTTCGCTCAGACAGTCT
>CALUFR010000125.1 GCA_944319875.1 uncultured Bacteroides sp. | reverse complement strand
TTCATCCAGCGGCCCTCCACACGGCCCATGTCGAGCTGGTCGTAGATGTGCTTGTTCTCAGTGGTGAGCTGCTTGATGGGGAATATTTCCTTGACGCTGTCCGTGCTGCTCCACGTATTGTGAGGGTGGCCCGCAAAGCCCGCTCAGCCAGTTCTGGAGTTTCCGTTGGAACTTCCAGATCATGGCGGCCAACGACTACATCATCGTAGCCCCCAACCGTCGCGGCCTGCCGGGCTTCGGCGTGGAATGGAACGAAGCCATCAGCGGTGACTACGGCGGCCAGTGCATGAAGGACTACTTCACCGCCATCGACGAAATGGCGAAGGAAGCCTTCGTGGACAAAGACCACTTGGGATGCGTAGGCGCCAGCTTCGGAGGCTTCTCGGTGTACTGGCTGGCCGGACATCATGACAAACGCTTCAAGGCTTTCATCGCCCACGACGGTATCTTCAACATGGAGATGCAGTATCTGGAAACTGAGGAGAAATGGTTTGCCAACTGGGACATGGGCGGAGCTTACTGGGAGAAGGACAATGCCACGGCACAACGCACCTTCGCCAACTCGCCCCACCGATTTGTCGACAAATGGGACACCCCCATCCTCTGCATCCACGGTGAGAAGGACTACCGCATCCTGGCCAACCAGGCCATGGCCGCCTTCGACGCCGCCAAGATGCGTGGCATCCCCGCCGAACTGCTCATCTATCCCGACGAAAACCACTGGGTGCTGAAACCACAGAACGGCGTGTTGTGGCAGCGCGTGTTCTTCGAATGGCTGGACAAGTGGCTGAAGGAATGATCATCACACCGACAGGAATTCCTGCCCTATATAGAAGTCAGAGAAAGACAAGCCGCCCAAAGTGAAGCACAGGACAAACACCACGGCGCTGACTACCCACAGGATCAGCAACGTCCACTTCAATCCGCCGGACATGGGCTGCCACTTCAGCAGATTGCGGAAGAGGGTATGAAGCAGGCTGAGCAACGGGATGGCAACCAGCAAAATGCCGGCTATGTACATGGCAATGGCCTCGAACGGCGAAGCGGGTAACATGATGTCCATCGTGGGGAAGAGCGAGAACAAAGCCGCCCCTCCCCCAATGGCCACCATAATGGCGGCAAACAGCAAGGCGACAAAGGCGACACCCAGCGCAAACAGCACGGGACTGCAAATCACGATAAGGACAATCAGCCCCACCTTCAATATCCATCCGGCCAACGTAACCAGTGCGTCACCGATCCGCTGCAACAGGGTGCGGGGTTTGCCGGAACGCATGTAACCGTTCACGCCGGCGGCCATTTTCTCAAAGCCGCCGGTCACGGTCTTGCCGATATTCTCTACCGTCACCGCCTCGCCATACATGCTCAGCTTCTCCGCAGCTGTACGGGCTTCCGGAATAAGAAGCCAACACACAATATAAATTGGTATCAAGGTTCCATACCCGAAGATCAAGATGACAATGAACAACAGGCGTACCAGCGTCGTGTCCCAGCCCAAATAGGCCGACAGACCGCTGCACACACCGCCAAAAATCTTGTCATCGGGATTGCGGAACAGTCTGCGGCGCACCTTCACGGTCTCTTCGTCCCGCGTCCACGAACCGGGACCATATCCACCCGCAGCAGACGCCCCACCGGCATCGTCCATTTCTTCGGGCTTACCCATGCGGGATATCACTTCCTCCACGTCGGCCAAGGTAATCACCTGGCGGTTTCCGGCCAGTTTCTCGACCAGCAGTTCGGAAATGCGGCGTTCGATGTCGTCCACAATTTCGTCCGCACCCGCCTCCTTGCGGAAGTGAGCTTTCAGGTTCATCAGATAGTTGTCCAGCAGGCGATAGGCATCCTCGTCAATATTGAACACCGTTCCGCCTAAATTTACAGTCAATGTCTTTTTCATTGTAATATGCTTGTTTTTAGGTTTTCTACACTTTTTCTTTTTTATTTCCGCCGGATGTGCTCCACCGTCTCGTTCAGGTCCTGCCAGGCCGTCTCCAGTTCTTGCAGAAATCCCTCTCCTTTCGGTGTCAGCCGATAATACTTCCGCGGCGGCCCCTGCGTTGATTCAATCCATTCATATCCCAGCAGATCGTCGTTCTTCAGGCGCGTCAGCAGCGGATAGAGCGTCCCCTCCACCACAATCAGCCGGGCTTCCTTCAGCTTCTGGATAATGTCCGAAGCATAGGCCGGTTCCTTGTGCAGCAACAGCATGATGCAGTATTCCAACATCCCTTTGCGCATCTGCGACTTTACGTTGTCTACATTCATATCCTATCTCCTTAAACGTTTGGTTTACTTAATTATCTTGCATGGCACAAATATATGTAATATGTCAGTACCTTGTATTACATAATACTATATATTAGTATATATTAACAAGAGACCAAGTAAGCAAAGCTCCTTCGCAGAAGGCTGAAAAGGGCTTGTTTCCGCCGTACAAGCTTGCACATTCCGGAAAATCTTAATACCTTGCAGGGATTTTATGAGAGAACTGAACTACTAAATAAATATACAACCCTATGTTTACCATCCGAAAAGCAGACACCGCCGACTGCCGGCTCATCCACGAACTGGCCTGGCAGGTTTTTCCCGTGACTTACAGAAACATATTGAGCAAAGAACAGATTGAATACATGATGGAGTGGATGTATTCCCCTGAAAACATCCGGAAGCAGATGGAAGAAGAAGGGCACGTCTACCTCCTGGCCTACGAAGCATGTGAAGTGGCAGGCTACGTCTCCGTCCGTCCCGATGGCAAAGACCTGTACCATCTGGAGAAAATCTATGTCCTGCCCCGCTTCCAGAAAGCACATTGCGGAAGTTTCCTTTTCCGCGAAGCCATCCGGTACATCAAGGAACAGCATCCCGCCCCCTGCCGCATGGAGCTCAACGTGAACCGCCATAACCCTGCCTTAGGTTTTTACGAACACATGAGCATGACCAAAGTCCGCGAAGGCGACTTCCCCATCGGCAACGGCTACTACATGAACGACTACATCATGGGAATGGAATTGTAAAATGAGATATCCCGTTGGAAGAATATTTGGAAAGTATAAATGAAAGCATTCGGGATATATCGGGTGAAAAAGAAGAGAGTGTGCCGAAATGAAAGCAATTTATCATTTTGACACACTCTCTTCTTTTTACGTGATGGCCGATAACAGGCCGTCACGTTTACTTAGCCACGCGCTCCAGCCATTTCACCATGGCGAGCATGACGCCCATCGAAATCAGACAGACAATCAGGAAAATGGCCCAACAGTAACCGATAGGCATCGCGTTGTACATCAGCGGACCGATCCACAACAGCAGATTGCCCACCGCCGTAGCGCCCAGCCACAAGCCCTGGCACAGGCCCAAGAGATGCTTGGGAGCGACCTTCGACACGAACGAGAGGCCCAGCGGCGAGATAAAAAGTTCGGCCACCGTCAGCAGGAAGTACAGCACAATCAGCACCCAGGCTCCGGCCTTCACCTGCTGGTCGATGGGCAGTTCACGATAGTCCGTGGCCGACGGATATCCCTGCGTGAACGAGTAGACTGACAGGAACAGATAAGCCAAACCGGCAATCAGCATACCGATGGCAATCTTGCGAGGCGTGGAGATTTCCTTTCCTCTCCGAGCCAGCGATCCGAAAATCATCATGATGATA
Source organism: uncultured Bacteroides sp. (assembly GCA_944319875.1). Classification (GTDB taxonomy): domain Bacteria; phylum Bacteroidota; class Bacteroidia; order Bacteroidales; family Bacteroidaceae; genus Bacteroides. Next base: position 15,056 of record CALUFR010000125.1, on the reverse strand, counting down.
GGCGTGAGCGTGATCACAAAGAACGGATTTACCGCCTGCCATATTTCCGGAGCGATAGTGGTGGTATCCACGAAGTCGCGGGCGAACAAAGAGAGCGACGTTCCGTTCTGATGGAACGAGAACCAGAAGAAGATCACCACTCCCAGCACAGCAAACAGGGCATACAGGCGCTGCTTGATTTCACGGGCCATGGACAGCTTCTCTTCCTCCGAATACTGCACGGCGGCGGCAGCTTCCTTCTTGCCGGGATTGGGAAATTTCTTTTTCGTAGCAACGAAGATGAGCAGAGAGAGGAGCATGGCTGCCACCGATGCCAGGAAGGAATAGTGGATACCTTCGTTGAACACCTGCAGATACTGTGCGCATGCGCCTGCCATGTCTGCCGTCTCGCCCACGCACTGAGCCATGAGCTGGTTCAGGTTGCCCATTGCCTCGGCCGACATCTGTCCGGCCTTGCTGATGTATTCATGACACAGGGCAGGCAGTCCGGCATTGTACACCATATTGTGCGCGTTCAGCCACCAGCTACGCAGCAGCGGAGCCACAAACGGCGCAATCAGTCCGCCGATGTTGATAAACACATAGAATATCTGGAAACCCGAGTCTCTCTTGCTTTTGGCCAGCGCCAGTTCTTTCTCGCCTTTCTTCGCGGCTTCGGCCTCCAGGTCGTCGTACATCTGACCCACGATGGCCTGCAGGTTGCCTTTGAACAGACCGTTGCCGAAGGCGATGAAGAACAGGGCGAAGCAGGTAAGAGCAAGCAGCCAGGCGGTATTGCCGGAATTGGCGGTGATGGGCACGGACAGCACCACATAGCCAATGGCCATGACCACGAGGCCTGCCATGATGGTCCCCTTATAGTTTTGCTTCTTGTCGGCGATGTATCCGCCAACCAGGCTCAATAGATAAATACCGGCATAAAAGAAGGAATAAATCAAAGTACTTTTCTCTTCGCTGATACCGAACTTCGAACAGAGAAACAAGACGAGGACGGCGTTCATGATGTAGTAACCAAAACGCTCGCCCATGTTCGAGAGTGCCGCGGGAATCAGCCCCTTAGGATGTTTGTTGAACATAAAAGCAGTTTTTTAAGATTAGTATTAATTAATTGAATGTAAGTTTCACAAATCCGTGTTTTTCTTCCGGCAAGGAGGGGTGTGAGCTCCCTCTTGCTTTCAAAACAAGTGCAAATATATACTTTTTACTGATAATTCCGAAAGTTTTGCCGGAAACTGTTCCGAAAACTTTCACTCCGAAAGCTTTCTGCCTACTCGGCGAACAGCGCGCACACCTCGGCATGCACCTCGCGCACCAGGTCGCGCGGGTCGAGCTTGAGCTGGAGGCCGCGCTGGCCGGCACTGACATAGATGTAGGGATGCTCCAGGCAGGTCTCGTGGATGTAAGTGGGGAAAGGCTTCTTCATCCCGATGGGCGAACAGCCGCCGCGGATGTAGCCGGTAAGGGGAAGGAGCTCCTTCACGGGGATGAGGTCGCACTTCTTGTTGCCGCTCACCTTGGCGGCCATCTTCAGGTCCACTTCATGCTCGCCGGGGATGACGCAGACGAAGTGTCCGGTCTTGTCACCATGCAGGACGAGGGTCTTGAACACGCAGTCGATGTCTTCGCCCAGCTGTTCGGCCACGTGGGGCGCGCTGAGGTCGCTCTCGTCCACCTCGTAAGGAATGAGCTCGTAGGCTATCTTCGCCTTGTCCAGCAGGCGGGCGGCATTGGTCTTATTTATCTTCTTCATTGTTTTGTTGATTTACTGTACACTTGCTTTACCCTGCTTAAAGTACTGCTTTAACGCCGTTAAAGTAACGCTTTAAAAGGGATAAAGCATCACTTTATCAGGGTTAAAGTATCACTTTATTTCGGGTAAAGGAAAAATAAAGTAGGTTCTGTTTGATAGTCAATCGTTTGCCTTCATCATCCGAAGAGTTCCTTCTGCAAGAATTCCGGCGTATATCCCTTGCCGCTTGCAGCCACTTCCTCGGGCGTGCCCGTGGCCAGGACTTCACCGCCGCCCCTTCCGCCTTCGGGGCCCATGTCGATGAGGTAGTCCGCCATCTTGATGACGTCCATGTTGTGCTCGATGACGATGACCGTGTTGCCCTTGTCCACGAGGCGGTTCAGCACGTTCATCAGCACGCGGATGTCCTCGAAGTGGAGGCCGGTGGTGGGCTCGTCGAGAATGTAGAGCGTCTTGCCCGTGTCGCGCTTGGACAGCTCCGTGGCCAGCTTCACGCGCTGGCTCTCGCCTCCGGAGAGGGTGGTGCTGGGTTGTCCCAGCTTGATGTAACCCAGGCCGACATCCTGTATCACCTTGATTTTGTTCAATATCTGGGGGACATTCTCGAAGAACTCCACGGCGCGGTTGATGGTCATGTCCAGCACGTCGGCGATGGACTTGCCCTTGTAGCGCACCTCCAGCGTCTCGCGGTTATACCGCTTGCCGTGGCACACCTCGCAGGGGACGTAGACGTCGGGCAGGAAGTTCATCTCAATGGTCTTGTAGCCGTTGCCCTGACAGGTCTCGCACCGTCCGCCCTTCACGTTGAAGGAGAAGCGTCCCGGTTTGTAGCCGCGTATCTTGGCTTCGGGAAGGCCCACGAAGAGGTTGCGTATGTCGCTGAAAACGCCCGTATAGGTGGCGGGATTGGAGCGGGGCGTGCGTCCCAGGGGCGACTGGTCGACGTTCACCACCTTATCTATATATTCCAAGCCCTCAATGCTGTCATAAGGCAAGGGATCTTGCAGGGAGCGGTAGAAGTGCTGGGACAGAACGGGCTGAAGGGTCTCGTTAATCAAAGTGGACTTACCGCTGCCGGACACGCCCGTGACGCATATCAGTTTGCCCAAGGGGAACTCCACATCGACATGCTTCAGGTTATTGCCCCGCGCGCCGCGCAGCCACAGGCTATGCCCGTTGCCCTTGCGGCGTTCCTTAGGCACCTCGATGGCCCGCTCGCCATTCAGGTATTGCGAAGTCAGCGTATGCGTGCGCAACATCTCGGCAGGCGTACCGGCAAACACCACTTCGCCTCCCAGGCGTCCCGCCTTGGGACCCATGTCCACCACGTAGTCGGCCGCCAACATCATGTCGCGGTCGTGCTCCACCACGATGACCGTATTGCCCATGTCGCGCAATTCTTTCAACGAATGAATGAGGCGCTGGTTGTCGCGCTGATGCAGGCCGATGCTGGGCTCGTCCAGAATATAAAGCACGTTGACCAGTTGCGAGCCTATCTGCGTGGCCAGGCGGATGCGCTGGCTCTCGCCTCCGGAGAGGCTGACCGAGCTGCGGTTGAGCGAAAGGTAGTCCAGGCCTACGTCGAGAAGGAATTTCAGACGGGTGCGTATCTCCTTCAATATCTCCACGGCAATCTGGCGCTGCTTGTTGTCCAAGTGCTCGTCCACGTGCATCAGCCAGTCGTACAACTCGCTGATGTCCATCGTGGCCAGCTGATAGATATTCTTATCATGGATGCGAAAGGAGAGCGCCTCCTTGTTCAGGCGCGCGCCGTGGCATTCGGGGCATTCGGCGGTGCGGGCAAACTGCTCCGCCCACTTCTGAGCCGTGGGCGAGGCGTCCTGATCCTGCTGCATCCGGATGTATTTCACCACGCCTTCATACGTCATAAAGTAATCGGAGGAAGTGCCCACGAGCTGGCCCTTGACACGCAAGCGTTCGTCACAGCCGTTGAGTATCTCGTCAATGGTCTCCTCCGGCAAGTCCTTTACCGGTGTCTTCAGGTCGGCTTCATAACGCTCGAGCAGGGTTTCTATCTGCCAGAATATCATCGCATTCTTATATTTGCCCAAGGGCGCGATGGCACCGTCGTAGATGGAAAGCTCGCGGTCGGGGATTACTTTATCGATATCTATCTGGCTGACGACGCCCAAGCCCTTGCACTTGGGGCACGCCCCCTGCGGGGAGTTGAACGAGAAGTTGTGCGGAGCGGGCTCCTTGTAGGACAAGCCCGTGACGGGACACATCAGGCGCTTGCTGTAATGGCGCACCTCGCCCGTCTGCACGTCGAGTATCATCATCAGCCCGTCGCCCTGGCGCATGGCCGTGGCCACGCTGTTCTTCAGGCGCACGTCGTCCTTATCGCCCACCGCCAGCTTGTCTATCACGACTTCCACGTCGTGGTTCTTATAGCGGTCCAGCTTCAGGCCGGGCAGGGCTTCCTTCACCTCTCCGTCCACCCGCACGTAGAGGTAGCCTTTCTTGCGCACCTGCTCGAAGAGTTCCTTGTAGTGTCCCTTGCGGTTGCGCACCAGCGGAGCCAGAAGGTAGATGCGCTTACCTTTATACTCTTTCAGAATGAGGTCGAGAATCTGCTCCTCGGTGTATTTCACCATCTTCTCCCCGCTAAGGTAGGAATAGGCCACACCCGCCCGGGCGAAAAGCAGACGCAGGAAGTCATAAATTTCGGTCGTGGTGCCCACGGTGGAGCGGGGATTTTTGTTGGTGGTCTTCTGCTCGATGGAGATGACCGGGCTCAGGCCGGTAATCTTGTCCACATCGGGACGCTCCAGGTTGCCCAGGAAGTTGCGCGCGTAGGCCGAGAAGGTCTCGATGTAGCGCCGTTGGCCCTCGGCGAAAAGCGTGTCAAAGGCCAGGGAAGACTTTCCGCTCCCACTCAGGCCGGTGATCACCGTCAGGCTGTTGCGAGGCATCTGCACGTCTATGTTCTTCAGGTTGTGAACCCGTGCGCCATAGACGCTGATATTTTCGTTCTTGTCTTGCATATCCGACTACATTTTGTTCAACTTGCAAAAATAAACGTTTCTTGTCGAATATCAGCCGCTTCCCCGTTTTTTTCGGCTTTGCGGAGGCAGAATATTATTTCTTAACTCAAACCTTTGGATGAAATGCGACATTATTGTTAACTTTGCGCCACTTTGGGACTATTTTATCAACCAAGACGAAACTTTATCCGAATGAAAGCAATGAAACGCATCTTCCTTTCCCTGCTGCTGGCCGCCGCATGCAGCCTGAGTATCCATGCGCAGGAGAACCAGACATATTTTCTGCACACCGTCGAGAAGGGGCAGAGCCTCTACTCCATCGCCAGCATGTACGGCGTCAGCCAGGCGGACATCATCCGCCTCAATCCGGGAAGCAACGAAAAGATTTACTTCGGCCGCACCCTGCGCATTCCCCGTAATAAGGAAAGCGTCGCGCACGAGACATTCCACACCATCGCCGCCGATGAAACGCTCTACCGCCTCAGCGGCCTCTATGGCATATCCATCCAGGCCATCTGCGACGCCAACCCCGGACTGAACGCATCCAACTTCCGCGCGGGCGAGGTGATCCGCATCCCCGCCAAGACGCCTGAAACGGCGATAGCCGAAAAGCCCGAACAGTCTCGCCAGAAGAAAGAGCCCGAAGCGCTGAAACCCAACTGCCGCGACATGCACAAGGTGAAGCGCCGCGAAACGGTCTTCAGCATCAGCCGCGAATACGGCATCACCGAGGAGGAACTCATCGCCGCCAACCCCGAGCTGAAAGGCGGAAACAAGCTGAAGCGGGGTTCTTTCCTCTGCATCCCCTATCCCCGCCAGACACCGGCGGAAAACGTCCCCGCCCCCACCCACACGCCTACGGATAGCGAACTGTTCAAGAAAAACGACAAGAAGGATGAAAAATATACCACGGTAAAGGCGGCCATCATCCTGCCCCTGCTGTCTGAAGGTATCCACAAAAGCGAATCCACCCGCATGCTCGAATACTACGAGGGCCTGCTGATGGCCGTTGACAGCCTGAAGCGGCAAGGCCTTTCCTTCGACCTCTACACCTACAACTCCGGCCCCGAGAACGCCTCGCTACAGAGCATCCTGGCCAGACGCGAGATGCAAGACGTGCACATCATCTTCGGCCCCCTCTACCAGCAACATATCCAACCGCTGGCCGAGTTCGCGCAGAAGAAGAACATCCGCCTCGTCATTCCCTTCACGTCGAAGGACAATTCCGTGTTCCGCAACCCCTATGTGTATCAGATCAACACACCGCAGTCTTATCTCTATTCCGAGGTCTACGACCACTTCCTGCGCACCTTTGCCCGCCCCAATGTCATCTTCCTGGAATCCCGCGAAGGCTCTGCCGAGAAGGCTGACTTCATCAAGGGGCTGAAAGACGAATTGCGCCAGCGTTCCATCCCCATGGTGTCCCTACCGGACAGCTGCACCTCGGTGTCATTCAACACCGTCCTGCGGAGCGGACATGAAAACATCTTCATCCCCACTTCGGGCAGCAACACGACACTCATCAGACTCCTGCCCCAACTCACGCTGACCGTACGCCAGCACCCCGAAGCGCAATGCCACCTGTTCGGCTATCCCGAATGGCAGACTTATACGAAAGACCATCTGGAATCGTTCTTCGAGCTCGACACGTATTTCTATTCGTCGTTCTACACCAACAACCTGCTCCAGTCGGCAGCCAACTTCACCCGCAGCTACCGCCGCTGGTATGGCAAGGACTTGGAGGAACGCTATCCCAAGTACGGCATCCTAGGCTTCGACACCGGCTATTATTTCCTGAAAGGCTTGTCGCAATACGGCACGGCGTTGGACGACAATCTGAATCGCATACAGATGCTCCCCATCCAGACCGGCTTCAAGTTCCAGCGCGTCAACAACTGGGGAGGATTCATCAACCGCAAAGTGTTCTTCGTGCACTTCACCAAGGGCTACGAGCTGCTCAAGTTGGACTTTGATTAATGGAGAATGAAGAATGGATAGTTGAGAAAAAAACGTTACCGCATGAAACTGAAGACTCTACTCTCTTCCGCCCTGCTGCTTTCCGCCCTGGCTGCCCCGCTGCATGCCCAGGTGGGCGAACAACGCTATAATTTCACCGTGGGCATCAACGGTGGTATCAACCTCAATAGCGTCAGCTTCTCGCCCAGTGTGCGTCAAAGCAACCTGATGACTCCTACGGGAGGCGTCACGCTGCGCTACGTGTCCGAGCGCTTCTTCAAGATGATCTGTGGCGTACAACTGGAGGTGAACTATTCGCAACACGGCTGGGACGAGTTCTACGAAGACTATCCCGAACTGCAATACACGCGCCACATGAACTACATCGAGCTGCCGTTCTTGGCTCACCTGGCTTTCGGCAAGGAAGGCCGCGGCCTGCAGTTCTTCATCAACGCCGGCCCGCAGATAGGTTTTTTCCTGAACGAGAGCTACACGCAAAGCGGCCCGTGGGAGGACTTCACGGGCATCACCGTCGAGCAACACGATTTAAAAGTGGAAAACAAGTTCGACTATGGCATCACCGCCGGAGCCGGCGTGGAGCTGCGAACCAAAATCGGCCATTTCCAGGTGGAAGGACGTTACTACTACGCCCTCTCTGACTTCTACCACACTACCAAGAAGGACTATTTCGCCCGTGCCGCCCATGGCGTCATCGGCGTCAAACTGGCTTATCTGTTCGACATTACAAAATAAAATCAGGCACGGATTATGCGAATCTTTGACAGAGACTTTTTCTGTCTATATCAATCCACATAATCCGTGCCTGAAAAACATCGGGGGCACGCCCCTTTCTTTACACTATCCTTGCTTAACGCGAAGGACGCAATCTATCAGCCGCCTTCACCATTACCTCATCACGGTAGATGGCGCGGAAAGCCAAATAATTCAGAATGATGCAAACGGCAGGCAGGCATAAGGCCCAACCCGGCCGGAAGCTCCCGGCCTCCAGCTTCCCATCCAGTACATACCAAAACACTCCTGTCACTATGTAGTAGCCTATCAGCAGCAAGCTGTTGAAGATAGTCATACGCACCTGCAACATGCGGTTACGAAACAGGAAAATGGTTCCAAACGCTACGACGGCACAGAGCAGCAGGATGCCGAACATGCCCCACGTGGACTGGAAATTCCCGTCAGCCAGCGTCACGCCCAAAGGCTTGAGCACCGACGTGCTCACCCCGTCCGCAGCGATAAACGTTCCCACCGGCTGACACATAGTCACCACCAGCAAGATGGTTACTACCAGCAAATAAACAGATTGGATGCGCTGTATCATTATTGCAGTTTTTCTTTTTCCTTAGCCGGATTGCGATAGTACACCTTCCCTTCGATATACTCCTGCGTGGCGATCAAGGTCGGTTTCGGAAGTTTCTCGTAATAGCGTGAGATTTCAATCTGCTCGCGGTTCTCAAACACTTCCTCCAAATTGTCGTTGTAAGAAGCGAATTCAGCCAACTTCTTTGACAGGTCGTTCTTGATTTCCACACTGATTTGGTTGGAACGCTTTCCGATGATGGCTACTGTTTCATAAATATTGCCAGTATCCTCACACAATTCCATCAGGTCACGTGTCACGGTCGATGCCGGAGCATTGGTTTTTCTGTAATCCATTGTTTTTTTACCTTATTATTATATTAAGTTGTTTCTGTTTTATTCCGTTTCTTCCTCGTCGGCTACTCCCTCTCCTTCACCCAAGGCGTTCTGCGAACGCTCGAAAATCCGGTCCGCTTCTTTCATATACTTGCTTTCGGGGAATTCGTTTTTGAAAGCGTAATACTCATCCACCGCCTCGCGATAACGCTCCCGTTTCCTTTCTATGACGCTATACACGGCCAGCTCATACTTGGCCCGCAAAATCAGGATAGACAAGTCTTCGCGCAGGTTCGTATAAGGATAGTCCTTCAAGGCGTTTTGCGCAGTAATCACGCACGACTGGTAATTGTTTCCTCTGTAGTTTCCCAAGTTGTAGTACAGCTTGGCAGACTGGTATTCCTTCATCACCAGCTTATCCTGCAATTCGAAAATCATCTGCTGAGCCTCTTGGTGCTTGCCGCTCTGCGGATAATATTCCATGAACAGCTGCAGTTCCTCGATAGCCTTATACGTACTCGTCTGATCCAGTCGCGGTTCCGGAGTGTCCAGATACAACGATTTTCCGGCATGGAACCGGGCCAGTTCAGCATACATACCTCTCGGATAAACTTGGTAATATTGGATGAAAGTCTGGGCGGCAGTCTGATAGTCCTGCTCATTGTAGTAGCACATACCCAGCATGTAGAGAGATTCCTCCGCCTTGTCCGTTCCTTTCAGGATGGCAATCAGTTCATTCAGCAACGTCGCGGCGCGGTTGTATTGTCCTTTAGCAAAGTACGATTTGGCGGATTCGTACTTATATTCATAATCCGTACTCTTCAGCAGCTTGTTATACTCTCCGCACGAAGTCAATCCTAAAGCCACTGCCAACAGAGCAATTATAAAGTAATTCTTTCTCATTCAGTTATTCGCGAAATATTGCGCAAAGATAAAGCTTCGCCCCGAATTAACCAACGGAGCGAAGCTTAATTTTTTCAAAAACCCATTTACAGCTTGTACAGATCGTTTGCCGCCAACAGCTCCACCCGGCGTTCTTTCAGCACGCGCAGGCAGTTGTCCATGTCGCTGGGACGGATTACCACGTTGGCATGATCGCCGTTGGCAAAGGAGTACATGTATTCGATGAACACCCCTTCGTCCGACAGATACTGAAGCACCTTGGCCAGCGCGCCCGGAATGTTGGGACACGAGATGCCCACCACGTCGTTCACATTCACGGCAAAGTGATGCTCCTTCAGCAGCTGATAGGCCTTTTCCGGCTCCGACACCACTCCTCTCAGGATGCCGAAGTCGGCCGTCTCGGCAATACACAAAGCCGACAGGTTGATGCCGCCCTCGGCCAGCACACGGGTCACCTCCGTCAGGCGTCCCGACTTGTTCTCCAAAAAAATCGACAGTTGTTTCGCAATCATATACAGTATGTTTTATTAAAGTTTTCGTTTGTCCACCACACGTTTCGCCTTGCCCGTGCTGCGCTCGATGCTGCGCGGCTCCACCAGCCTGACGTCCACACTCAGTCCCAGCACACTCTGCAAGCGTGCCGTCAGCCGCTTCTTCATCTCCATCATCTTCTTGATTTCGTCTGAATAGAAATCCGGTCTCACCTCCACCTGCAGCTCCATCGTATCCGTATTGTTCACGCGGTCTACAATCAACTGATAGTGCGGCTCAAATTCAGGCATCTCCAGCATCACGGATTCAATCTGCGTCGGGAACACGTTCACACCGCGGATAATCAGCATGTCATCGCTGCGTCCCAAGATGCGATCCATGCGCACCAACGTGCGTCCGCAAGCGCATTTTTCATAATGCAGCGCCGTCAGATCCTTCGTGCGGTAACGCAACAACGGCATCCCTTCCTTCGTCAGATGGGTAAACACCAGCTCACCCGTCTCTCCGGGAGCCAACGGCTGCAACGTCTTCGGATCCACGATTTCCGGGAAGAAGTGATCCTCATTCAGGTGTGTTCCATGCTGGCATTCGCATTCATAGCCCACGCCCGGCCCGGCCACTTCGCTCAAGCCGTAGATGTCGTATGCCTTGATGCCCAGTTTCGCCTCGATGTCATGGCGCATCTGCTCCGTCCACGGCTCCGCTCCGAAGGCTCCCGCACGCAGCCGGAACTCCTCGCGCGGCAGTCCCGAATCGCGGATAGCGTCCGCCAGATACAATGCATACGACGGTGTACAGCACAACATCGTCGCCCCGAAATCGTGCATCAGCGTAATCTGTTTCTCCGTATTTCCGCTGGACATCGGGATCACCGACGCTCCTATGTTTTCCGCCCCTGCATGTGCCCCCAGTCCGCCTGTAAAGAGGCCGTATCCGTAAGACACCTGAAACACATCCGTCCGGTCCGCTCCGTAGGCCGTAAACGCCCTGGACAGGCATTCCGCCCACACGGACAGGTCCTTGCGCGTATAGCCCACCACCGTCGGCTTGCCTGTAGTGCCTGACGAGGCGTGTATACGTACAATCTGACTCATGGGCACGGCACACAGTCCGAAAGGATAGTTGTCCCTCAAGTCGAATTTCGTGGTGAAGGGCAACTTCACGATGTCGTCTATACTGTTGATGTCATCGGGAGTAATGTCCAGTTCCTGCATCTTCTTGCGGTAGAAGGGCGTGTCGTGATACACCCGCTCCACCGTCTTCTTCAACCGGAGACCCTGCAACTTGCGCATGCTCTCCCGGTCCATACATTCGATGCTCTCGTTCCAAATTCTGTTGTTTTTCATAAGTGCTTTCACGTTGTTTAGTGCATTTAGCGCAAAATAAATAAAATGTTTCCGTTTCCCCAAATTTTCTTTCAGCTTGTTTTACCAACCCAGCTAAAATAAACAGCCTATTTCTTTCGTATTTAAAGCTAAAGTTTTACCTTTGATGGCAAAAAAACATATGAAGGACTACAAAATTGCAGTAGCCGGCACAGGCTATGTGGGACTTTCAATCGCGACACTGCTGGCTCAACATCACCAGGTAAAAGCTGTGGACGTGATTTCCGAAAAAGTAGAGAAGATAAACAACCGTATCAGCCCCATACAGGACGAGTATATCGAAAAATATCTGACGGAAAAAGAACTAAACCTGACGGCCACGCTGGACGGACGTTCAGCCTACAGAGACGCTGACTTCGTGATTATCGCCGCACCGACCAACTATGACCCGGTAAAGAACTATTTCGACACAAGCCACGTGGAAGAGGTGATTAACCTGGTGTTGGAGGTAAACCCGCAGGCAACAATGGTTATCAAAAGTACGATACCGGTGGGATACTGCCGGAGCCTGTACGTGAAGTACGCCCGGGTATTCCAAAATTCACCGAACCTGCAAGGACAGAAATTCAACCTGCTGTTCTCACCGGAATTCCTCAGAGAAAGCAAGGCCTTGTATGATAATCTGTATCCGAGCCGCATTATCGTGGGCTATCCCAAGCTAATAGAAGGTCTTAACGAAGAGAATGAGGCCATCCGCGCCATCGCCGGAGAAAACCTGGAGGAGAAAGCACGGGAATTTGCCGCCCTGCTGCAGGAAGGAGCCATAAAAGAACATGTAGATACCCTGTTCATGGAGCTGAAGGAAGCGGAGGCTGTGAAACTGTTCGCCAATACGTACCTGGCTCTTCGCGTAAGCTACTTCAACGAGCTGGACACGTATGCGGAAGTGAAAGGCCTGGACACAAAGGCGATTATTGACGGTATCTGTCTGGATCCGCGCATCGGGACACATTACAACAATCCTTCGTTCGGCTACGGAGGATATTGCCTGCCGAAGGACACGAAACAGCTGCTGGCCAACTACCAGGATGTGCCTGAAAATCTGATCCACGCAATCGTAGAGAGCAATCGCACCCGCAAGGACTTCATCGCCGATCAGGTACTGCACAAAGCGGGGTATTATGACTATTACAACCAAGGGGACTATAACCCGACCCAGGAAAAACACTGTGTCATCGGAGTATACCGGTTGACGATGAAATCGAACAGCGACAATTTCCGCCAGAGTTCCATCCAAGGGGTGATGAAGCGAATCAAAGCGAAAGGAGCAACAGTAATCATTTATGAACCGACGCTGGAAGACGGAACTACATTCTTCGGCTCGCTGGTGGTGAACAATCTGGAGGACTTCAAACAGCAGACGGATGCCATCATCGCAAACCGATATGACACTTGTCTGGACGATGTAAAAGAAAAGGTCTATACGAGGGATGTATTCAGGAGAGACTGAAAAACAGCTTAAATGAGATAGGAGAAAGAAATGGAGTTACTCGTCTACAAAGCATCGGCCGGATCAGGAAAGACGTTCACACTGGCCGTGGAATACATCAAGCACCTGATTAAGAATCCCAGGGCATACCGACAGATCCTAGCTGTAACCTTCACAAACAAGGCAACGGCAGAGATGAAGGAACGCATCGTGCAGCAACTCTACGGCATCTGGAAGGGAGACCAGGACTCGGAGGCTTACCTGAACCGCATCCGTGAGGATTTGGGGGACACTATTCCGACTGAGGAATTAAGAAAAAGGGCCGGCATGGCTCTGCAATACATGCTGCACGACTACAGCCGCTTCCGGGTGGAAACCATCGACTCGTTCTTTCAATCTGTGATGAGGAATCTGGCACGCGAACTGGAACTGACCCCGAACCTGAACATCGAGCTGAACAACACGGAGGTGCTGGACGAGGCGGTGGACAGCCTGATAGAAAAACTAACGCCGGACGCGCCGGTGATGGGTTGGCTACTGGACTACATCAACGAACGCATTGCTGACGACAAGCGCTGGAACGTGTCAGACGAAATCAAAACCTTCGGACGGAACATCTTTGACGAAAGTTATCTGGAGAAAGGGGAAATACTGAGGGAATGCCTGAAGGAACCGCAAGCCATGAAGCTCTACAAGGAAGCGCTAAAAGAACTGGAGGCAGAAGCGCTGAAGCAAATGAAAGACTTCCACGACCGTTTTGAAAAGGAACTGGAAGGGCACGGACTGACTCCGGAAGACCTGATAAGAGGAGCCAAAGGCATCAGCAGCTACTTCTGTAAGCTGAGGGACGGACGCCTGAGCGACAAAGACGTGGTGAACGCCACCTTGCAGGGATGCCTGGCCGACGCGGAGAGCTGGAGCGCAAAGTCATCGAAGCGACGGAAGGAAATCACGGCTCTGGCGGAGCAGACGTTGCTGCCCTTACTTCAGGAGGCGGAGCGAATGAGACCCGCACGAAGCCGTGCGGTGAACAGCTGCCGCCTGACACGCCAACACCTGAACAAACTGCAACTCCTGAACCACATCGACGAAGAAGTAAAGACGTTGAACAGGGAACAGAACCGCTTCCTGCTGTCGGACACGAACGCCCTGCTGCACCGGCTGGTGAAGGAAGGGGATTCCTCGTTCGTGTTCGAGAAAATAGGGGCCAGCATACGGAACGTGATGATCGACGAGTTTCAGGACACCAGCCGCATGCAATGGGACAACTTCCGTCTGCTGCTGCTCGAAGGATTGGCGCAGGGAGAGGATAGCCTCATCGTGGGCGACGTGAAGCAGTCCATCTATCGCTGGCGAAACGGAGACTGGAGAATCTTGAACGGGCTGAGGCAAAATCTGGGGCACTTCCCCATCCGGCTGAAAACACTGGACGTAAACCGACGAAGCGAAGCGAATGTAATCAACTTCAACAACCGAGTGTTCAAGGAAGCGGTGGACTACCTGAACAGCCTGCAACTGGAAGAGCTGAAAACGGAATGCACGGAACTGAAGGAAGCATACAACGACGTGGAACAGAAATCGCCCAAGGAGCAAACGAAAGGCTGCGTAAGGGTGGAATTTCTGGAGCCGGACGAAGAGAGGAATTATACGGAAGTGACACTGCAAGCACTGGGAGAGACGGTGAAAGAACTACAGACTAAAGGTATAAAGCTGAACGACATGGCCATCCTGGTACGCAAAAACAGGAACATCGCCCCAATAGCGGATTATTTCGACCAGGAGCTAAAAGTACCGGTAGTGTCCGACGAAGCCTTTCGCTTAGATGCCTCACAAGCCGTCTGCATGCTGATAGACGCGCTGCGTTACCTGTCGGACGAAGCGGACAGCGTGGCGCTGGCCTCGTTGGTCGTGAACTACCGCACCGGGGTGAAAGGCTATGAAGGCTCTACGGACGACCTGTTAGGAAAACAAATGGAGAAGCAACTGCCGGAAAAGCTGACTATAAAAAGGGAGGAACTGAGGCTGATGCCGCTCTACGAACTGCTGGAGGAGTTATTCGGTTTACTGGAAATAAAGCGGTTGGAGGAACAGGATGCCTACCTATTCGCCTTCTTCGACGCGGTGACGGACTACCTGCAGAGTCATTCGTCTGACCTGGACGGTTTCCTGCACTACTGGGACGAAAAGCTATGTATGAAGACCATCCCGAGCGGAGAATTGGAGGGCATCCGCATCCTGTCCATCCACAAGTCGAAAGGACTGGAATTCCACACGGTACTGATTCCTTTCTGTGACTGGAAGACGGAAAACGAGACGAACAACCAGTTGGTGTGGTGTACGCCCCGGGAAAAGCCCTACAACCTCTTAGGGCTGGTACCGGTGAACTATTCACCCTTGATGGCGGAGTCGGTGTACCGGGAAGATTACTTGGAGGAACGCCTGCAACTCTGGGTTGACAACCTGAACCTGCTGTATGTGGCTTTTAC
>CALUFR010000124.1 GCA_944319875.1 uncultured Bacteroides sp. | reverse complement strand
TTCATCCAGCGGCCCTCCACACGGCCCATGTCGAGCTGGTCGTAGATGTGCTTGTTCTCAGTGGTGAGCTGCTTGATGGGGAATATTTCCTTGACGCTGTCCGTGCTGCTCCACGTATTGTGAGGGTTGGTGAGGAACAGCGTGACGGGGATAGGCTTGCTATCCAAGCCTTCGATGGCGTAGATCTCATCGGCCATACTCATGGAGTGGCGGGTGGCGATGAGTTTGCCCTCGCAGAGGGCGATAGAACCATAGTCGTAGAGGCCGTTAGTTACCTGACCCACCTGCTCCTCTTTTCCCAACGCGATGTGGTAGATGTGTGACTGTCCGTGCCATACGCCCGTGAAATAAAAGCTTTTGGAATCGTTGTTCCAGATGTATGTGTCTACGTTGGATGGGAAAGCTTTGCTTACGTCGTGCTTCTCGCCCGTCCGGCGATCCATGACGAAGAGGCGGTTCTTGTCGCTCTCATAGCCGTCGCGTTCCATGCTTTGCCAGGCAATGTAGCGGCCGTCGGGCGAGTATTGCGGGTTGGTGTCATAGCCCTTGTTCTCTTCCGTTATGTTGCGGGTCTCTCCGGACACCATATTATATATATAAATGTCCGAGTTGGTGGAGAGGGCGTATTCCAGGCCCGTCTTTTTGCGGCAGGTGTAGGCCACTTCCTTGCTGTCAGGGCTCCAGGCCAGCTGTTCGATGCCTCCGAAAGGTTTCATGGGGCTTTCGTAGGGCTCGCCTTCGAGTATGTCCTTCACGTTGCTGATGGCAGAGCCGTCAAAGTCGGTAATGAACGGATGGGGAGCGGTGGTCACCCATTCGTCCCAGTGTTTGTACATCAGGTCGGTGACGATGACGCCCGTCGCTTTATCTAAGTCGGGATATTTGTCTTGTGTGGAGGGCACGGTCTTCACCTGAGAGAGGAAGAGCAGATGCTTCCCGTCGGGGCTGAAGGCGAATCCTTCGATGTCGCCTTCATAGTCGGTGAGCCGGCGGCGCTCCGTACCGTCCGGGTTCATTTCCCACACCTGGCTGCTGCCACTCTCGCTGCTCAGGTAGGCCAGTTTGGTGCCGCCTTTTATCCAGGTGGGCTGGCTTTCGTGTCCTGCGGTGTGGGTGAGCTGCGTGTTTGCGCTTCCGTCGGCGTTCATCACGAAAAGTTCGGTGTTGCTTTTATTTTGGGGTACGCTGTAGTAGCTTACGGTGTAGGCCACCTGCCGGCCGTCGGGCGAGGGTGTTACGCTTCCGATACGTCCCATAGCCCAAAGGGCTTCGGGCGTCATGCGGCGGTTCTCAATGCGGATGTCCGAACGTTCGATGAGGCTTGCGCCGTCTTCTTTTGTGGCTTCGGACGAGCTGCCGCACGAAGCCAGTGTCATGAGTGCTGACATAAGTAAAAGGTTGGATGGTTTCATACAACTATTTTTTCGTTTGATTGTCTGTCTGCAAAGGTAGGCATTCGTCTTGAAAAAACACAGCTTTCCTCCGAATATTAGGCTGCTTCCGGGTTGTTTGCATCCTGTCTTCCGTTTGCCTGCATTCTTTTTTCAGCTTGCCTGCGTTCTGTTTGGAGGTCGTAGGGAGTTTAGCCGGCCAGTGTCTCCTGCTTTGAGACTGTCATTCTTTTTTGAATTGCGTCGGCGTTTTTCCGGTGTATTGCTTGAAAGTCGTGCTGAAATATCTGGGAGAGGTAAATCCCACCTTTTCGGAGATTTCCGTAAAGTTCAGTTCGCTTTCTTTGATGAGCTTCATAGCCCTTTCGATGCGGATTTTGTTGATGTAGTCGTTGGCTCCCATACCGGTTATGACCTTCAGCTTGTTGTAGAGTGAGGTGCGGCTTATGCCCATCAGGTTGCAAAGGAAAGGAATGTCCAGCTGGGGATTGTCCAGGTTGTCGGCGATGACCTGATGCAGTTTTTCCATGAAGAGATTGTCTGCATTGTTCAGGTTGTTTTCTTCCGGAAGGGGCTGGATGTCCACTTGGTGAGAATGCTTCTGTGTTTGCAGGCGGTTGTCTTTTCTTTTGAGTATGTACCTGATCAGCACGTAGATCAGTACGCAGGTCAGCAGCAACAGGATCGTGATGAACCACCAGGATTTGTACCAGGGTGGCAGAATGACTAAGGTCAGCACCTGTTGGCCTTCGGACCAGCCGCCGTCTTTCCGGGTGTATTCCACACTGATGGGATAGGTGCCTGCCGCAAGTGAGGGGATTTGCAGCTCGGCGTCGTTGTTCATCAGGACGTTCTGGCGTTTGTCGTCCAGGCTGTATTGGAAGAGGCGCGGGCGCAGGATGTCATCGCCCTGCACCAAAAAGCTGATCCGGATATTCTGGCTGTCCCAGGGCAGGACAATCCTGTTGTCAGACAGCCGGTTCATGCAGTTCTTTCCGTTGACCCAGAAATCTGTTACGACGATATGCTGTTGGGAGGAGAGGGGCGTTTGCTCGTTTTCCTGTTCGGAGTCAATATAAAGCAAGCCGTTCACGCCTCCTATATACAGTCCTTTGTTATTGGCCTGTAAAACAGGTTTCGACAGATATTCGTTTTTTCGTATTCCGTCCGCTTCACCATACAGGATGAACTTGTCGGTTTGTGGCCGGTAGGAAAGCAGCTCCTGTCCGGCGCCTATCCACACGCGCCCCTTGTGGTCGCAGAGGATGGTTTGGCACTTGCTGAATATGGAGCAGGGAACAGCGGTCAGTTCCTGGCCGTTCCATTTGAACAACCCTTTGTCGTTGGCAATCCAGAAGTTCCCGTTGTCATCGCGGCCGGCGGCGTTGATGCGGAGGGACATTTCACCGGAATAGACCAATAATAGCCGGTTTTCGTCTTTTTTTATTTTATAGATGTTCTGGCTATCGTAGAAATAAGAGTTTTCCTTGTCCTGGCCGATGGGGCAGAGCATGCCGGTAATGGAATAATCGGGCAACTGGATAATTTCCTCCATTCTTTTTTCCCGGATATGATAGCGGGCAATGGGGTTGGCAAGAAGCAGAATGGTGTTGTCTGTCTCGCTATACAGATTGGTGGGCAGTCCACTGTATCTGACGTAATTGTTCAGTGTGAAATAGCCGATGTCCAAAGGCTCCTTATGTCCGTTGGCTTTGTCGAACAGGAAAAAACCTTTGGAAAAACTGGAAAGCAGCAGCTTTTGCGGCGAATAGTTGCAGATAGACACTATTTTGTCTCCCCATGTGTTAGGGTAATGCCGGAAGGTATGCGTCTTTGTGTCCAAGCTGTTGATGCCTCCTCCGTCGGTGCCGATCCAGAGGATGTCCGATCCGGGTTCCTGATAGAGGGAGAGTACTGTCTTTTCGCTCAAGCCCTTGTCGCTTCCTAAGGGTACGCCGGGGTAGGTCCGCATGTGGTTCCATCGGATATTGATCAGGCCTCCTCGTGTAGTGCCGGCCCAGATGTCCTTTCCTTGGCTGTTTCCATGCAGGTAGAGGATGGTGTTG
Source organism: uncultured Bacteroides sp. (assembly GCA_944319875.1). Classification (GTDB taxonomy): domain Bacteria; phylum Bacteroidota; class Bacteroidia; order Bacteroidales; family Bacteroidaceae; genus Bacteroides. The sequence goes on along the minus strand of CALUFR010000124.1, from coordinate 9,821 downwards.
ACGGGGAGCGAATGGATGTCACCGGAGTCGTACGTGTAAGTGTCTATCTTGCCGGTCTTCGGGTCAATGACGCAGATGCCTCCGCCGTCGGTTCCAGCCCAGATTTTCCCTTGTATCAGGCTGACGCACAGAACGATGTTGCTGGTGATGTCGGAGTTCTGAACGGAGTAGTGAGCGATCAGTCTTCCTTTTTTGTCTATCTTCTTGATACCGTTGTTGTAGTCGGCCACCCATACATGTTGTTCCGGTCCGATGCAGAAATCATAGATCTTGTTCCATTCATCCGAGGCTATCGGATGCACTTCGCCTGTATTCAGGTTGTAGGAAAGCAACTTGTTGTTGCTGTCCGTGCAGATCAAGGTGCCGGGCGTCCATAAGCCGATGCGCCGGATGTAGAAATTTTTGACGGGTATGCCGGGCAATTCCTCCATTCGTCCGGACTTGTAGGTGTATTTGTAGAGCTTGTCGCCTCCTCCGAAGATGACGCCGTCTTCCACTTGGCAGGCGGATTCCACCGACAGGATTTGCTTGACGGAGGGAGGCAAGACGAAACGGTCGTTCTCTGTGGAATAACAGAAAAGTCCTTTGTTGCTCACTAACCATAGCCGGCCTTCTTTGTCTTCCAGCATTTGCAGGATATTTTCTTGGCCGAGGGTGTCGGTGGGCGTGGATATGGGATAGAGTTTCAACCTTTGTCCGTCATATCGCCTCAGCCCTTCGGAGGTGCCCAACCAGATAAGTCCGTTCTTGTCTTCATAAATGTAGTTTATATGGGAAGGCATTCCTTGCGTGAGCCCGATTTGTGTGAAACTGAGTTGGCTGTCTGCCCGTGAAGAAACAGACATTGACAGGCCGGTTAAGAGAAGATATATTATATATAAGGTGTGCTTTTTCATACGATTTTCATCGATAAAACCGAAACAAATATAGATAATTTGCGGAAAACGTTAAAATGCAACTACCATTTTTTTGCTCAATTCTTCTATTTTTAATCAGAAAAGCGTCTAAAATTCATTAATAATCAAAAATTGGAAGTAATATAATTAAGATTAGAAGCGCTTTTTTTTGTCTTTTTTTATTTTTGTACTCGAAAAAGTGAGACTTCCGTGAATTCCGTGAAAACGCTTTCCGGTTGTCGGCTGACAGATACCATGTCTAATCTAATACCACAATAATATATATGAATAAAATCACAAAAAACTTTTAAAAACTTGCGGTGGGATTCCTGCTGTTTATGACGCAATCCTTATCGGCTGCTCATCAGCCGGAATATTCCACCGCAGGTTTTTTTGAACTTCCCGGTACGGGGCGTGCGGTCTACAGCATGAATCCCGCTTGGCGTTTCCATAAGGGTGATGTCAAAGGGGCGGAGATGCCGGACTTTGACGACCGTTCATGGGAATTGGTGTCCTTGCCCGATGGCATGGAAGAACTGCCTTCTGAAGCCAGCGGCTGCGTGAATTATCAGGGCGCGGTTTGGTATCGCAAACATTTCACGCCGGAAGAAAGCTGGGCCGGGAAGCGCCTGTTCCTGCATTTCGAGGCAATTATGGGCAAGTCCAAAGTGTGGGTCAACGGTACGCTGGTCAAGGAGCACTTCGGTGGTTTCCTGCCTGTAATAGCCGACATCACTTCCCATCTGAAAGCGGGCGAGGACAATGTCATTGCCGTGTGGGCCGACAACAGCGACGATCCCGCTTATCCTCCCGGCAAGCCTCAGGATGCCTTGGATTTCACTTATTTTGGTGGTATTTACAGGGATTGTTGGCTGATAGCCCACAACGACGTGTTCATCACCGATCCCAATTATGAGAACGAAGCGGCAGGAGGCGGTCTGTTCGTCTCGTTTGGCGCGGTTGGCGAGGACAAGGCCGAGGTGCGCTTGGATCTGCATGTTCGCAATCTGTCGGACAAGTCGTTTGGCGGTAAAGCCGTTTTCGAACTGTATAATAAGGAGAATGAGCTGGTGCAGTCGGCTGAAAAATCATTGTCAGTCAGCCGCGGGAAAGCCCGTAAGGCTTCTGTCCTCCTGCAAGTGGACAACCCGCATTTGTGGGATCCCGACTCGCCTTATTTGTATCAGCTGCACGTCAAGGTGACGGACCGTCAGGGCAACGTGCTCGATGGTTATCGCCGTCGCGTGGGTATCCGCAGCGTGGAGTTCAAGGGTAGAGACGGTTTCTGGCTCAACGGAAAGCCTATCCCCATCCGCTGGTAGGCGCCAACCGCCATCAGGATTTTGCCGTGGTGGGCAATGCCCTTTCCAACAGCCTCCACTGGCGCGACGCCAAGAAACTGCGTGATGCCGGCTTGAGAGTCATCCGCAACGCCCACTATCCGCAGGATCCCGCCTTCATGGACGCCTGCGACGAATTGGGTCTGTTTGTCATTGTCAATACGCCCGGATGGCAGTTCTGGAATAATGAACCCATCTTTGCCGAGCGCGTTTACAACGACATCCGCAACATGGTGAGACGCGACCGCAACCATCCTTCCGTGTGGTTATGGGAGCCCATTCTGAACGAGACGTGGTATCCTGAAGACTTTGCCAAGAATGTACTTGACATTTTGAACGAAGAATGTCCTTATCCTTATTGCTACGCCGGTTGCGACGCGACGGCCAAGGGACGTGAATACTTCCCGGTGCAGTTCACCCATCCGGTCAACGGATTGGGAGGCGCCTACAACGCCAGGGTGCTGGAACCGGAGGTCGCTTATTTCACCCGCGAGTGGGGCGACAACGTGGACGACTGGTACTCCCACAACTCTCCCAGCCGCGTGAACCGTGCCTGGGGCGAGGTGCCGATGCTGGTGCAGGCGCAGGGATATGCCAAGACCGACTATCAGTACACCAATTATGACGCGCTCTATCGCAACCCGCGCCAGCACATGGGCGGTTGCCTGTGGCATTCGTTCGACCACCAGCGCGGTTATCATCCCGATCCGTTCTACGGAGGCATCATGGACGCGTTCCGCCAGCCGAAGCTGTCTTATTACATGTTTTGCTCGCAGCGTCCGGCCGAGGTGAACGACCGGCTGATTTCGGAAACGGGCCCGATGGTCTACATCGCCCATGCCATGACGCCTTTCTCGCCGAAAGACGTGACGGTGTATAGCAATTGCGACGAGGTGCGCCTCTCGTTTGGAAAGTATGGCAAGCAGCTCGTCTATAAGAAAATGCCTTCGTCCGAAGGAATGCCTTCGCCCGTCATTACTTTCCCGGATGTGTGGGACGTGATGGCCGACAAGCAGTTGGCACGTGCTAACAAGCACGACGATTCCTATCTGCTGGCCGAAGGCCTGATAAACGGTCAGGTTGTGGCTACTCATAAGGTGACTCCTTCGCGCCGTCCTTCCAAGCTCCTGTTGTGGGCGGATAACGAAGCGGTAGAGATGACGGCGGACGGTTCGGATCTCGTGACGGTCGTAGGGGCTGTGGCTGATGGAGACGGAGTCATCAAGCGCCTGAACAATTATCACATCCGCTTTGAGGTGGAAGGTCCGGCTCAATTGGTGGGTAATGCGGAGACCTTTACGAATCCGCGCCCGGTGCAGTGGGGCACGGCTCCCATCCTGTTGCGCGCCGCTACCACTCCCGGCAAGGTGAAGGTTAAGGCTTTCGTGACGATGGAAGGCAAGCACGTGCCGCTCTCGGCGGAACTGGTTATAGAGACCCGTGCGGCTGCCCATCCGTTGGTGACTGCCGGTGACGAGATGGAAGCCCTGGGCAAGCAGGCTGTCGCCACTCCGCAGGCCAAGCAGACAAGGACCGGTGATTGCGAGGAACGCTTGCAGCAGTTGCAACAGGAGTTGAACCGCTTGAAGCTGAAAGAAGTGGAGAAACAACAGAGCGATTTTGAATGATAAGATAAATACACAAACGCCCCTTCCGTGCGAAGGGGGAAATCTTAAATTTAATAGCAATATGATTAGAAATTTTAGGAAAGTCAGCTTGTTGCTATGCCTGGGGATGGTATCCACAGGAATAGCCAATGCGGTACCTGTAGACAAGGTATCGGCTGCAAATGTAGTTTTACAGGGACAGCCCTGTAAAGGTGTGGTAAAAGATGCCAGCGGTGAAACCGTGATTGGCGCATCAGTCATGGTGAAAGGTACGGGCAACGGTACCATCACCGATATTGACGGTAACTTCACCTTGAACAATGTAGAGCGGGGAGCTACCATACAGATTTCATTTGTCGGCTATGTGTCGCAGGAAGTGGTGTGGAACGGCACGCCGTTGAACATTACGCTGCAAGACGACAACCAGTTGCTTGACGAAGTGGTTGTTGTGGGTTTCGGTACCCAGAAGAAAGTGAACCTGACGGGTTCTGTTTCGACGATGGACTCGGAAGAACTGACGGCACGTCCGGTGGCTACGGCGGCTCAGGCCATGCAGGGTATGGTGGCCGGTATGAACTTCTCGTACAGCAACGGTGGTCGCCTGGACAGTAATCTGGACTTCAACATCCGTGGTACGGGTACTATCGGTGACGGTTCGAATGCCAGTCCGTTGGTGCTGATCGACGGTGCCGAAGGTGACCTCAACGCCATCAACCCCGCGGATATCGAGAACATCTCCGTACTGAAGGACGCTTCCGCTTCTTCAATCTACGGTTCGCGTGCCGCGTTCGGTGTGGTATTGGTAACGACCAAGAAGGGTAAAGCCGGCAAGACGTCTGTCAGCTACAACAACAACTTCCGCTTTACGAATTCCATCAATACGCCCGATGTGGCTGATTCGTACACCTTTGCTCGCTTCTTTAACTTGTTCCGCCTCAACGACGGTCAGTCAGTCCAGTTTACGGACGAGCAGTTGGAAAAGTTCCTGCGCTACCAGCAAGGTGACCCGACGGTGGCTTCGGCCGACCCCAATCCGCAGAACCCCAACCAATGGTGGTGGATTGGAAATACCAATACCAACTGGTACGACGTATTGTACGGTGACACCTCTTTCCAGCAGGAACACAACATCAGCGCCAGCGGTGGTTCAGAGAAAATACAGTATTATCTCTCTGCCAACTACCTGTCTCAGGAGGGTATCATCGCCATCAACCCGGAAAAGTTGAAACGCTACACTGTGACCTCCAAGATTACGGCTCAGTTGTTCCCCTGGCTGAAGGCCACGTACAATGTGAAATACATCCGCAAGGACTTCTCTGCTCCGTCTATTTTGGATGACAATACAAACGGAACTTTGTATCACAACACCGCCAAGCGCTGGCCGATGGAGCCGGAATACTTCCCGGATGGCTCAATGGCCTCCAATACGTTGCTGTTGCCTTTGAGAGACGGCGGTGACAAGACCCGACAGACGGACTTCGTGTACCAACAGTTGCAGTTGGTGGCTACTCCGTTGGAAAACTGGAATATCTACGGTGAGTTGAACTACAATACAAAGGACGAGTTCCAGCATATGGAATGGTTCAGATTTTTGCGAACCTTTGTAGACGGTACGACTTATTATGACGAACAACGTCCCACTGACTATACGGCTGAGTACGGTTCCCGTAACAATTATTTCAACGCCAATGTCTATTCGGACTATTCCTTCACGCTGAACGACGACCATAACTTCAAGGTGATGGCCGGTTTCCAGGCTGAGCTGAACAAGTACCGTTATTTGTGGGGGAGAAAGGACGATTTGATTACGGAAAATGTGCCCAACATCGCTACGTCAACGGGTGAAGACTATGTAGACGCACAGCTGACCAACTGGGCAACCGCCGGTTTCTTCGGCCGTCTGAACTACGACTACAAGGGACGCTACTTAGTGGAGGCCAATATCCGTTACGACGGTACGTCGCGCTTCGACCGCAACCAGCGTTGGAACTGGTTCCCCTCCTTCTCAGCCGGATGGAACCTGGCACAGGAAGCCTTCTGGGAATCGCTGGTTGACTATGTGAACGTATTCAAGCTGAAAGGTTCGTGGGGCGAGCTTGGTAACCAGAACACCAAGGACCTGTATCCTTACATTTTGCGTATGCCTTTTAGCGCCAACGGCAGTAGTTGGTTGATCAACGGTTTGAAGCCGAATACCTCTTCTTATCCCGGTTTGGGAACTTCCTTGCTGGGTTGGGAAACCATGCGTTCTTGGAACGTCGGCTTTGAACTGGCCATGTTCAGAAACCGCCTGACGGTAGGTTTTGACTGGTTTAACCGCAAGACTCTGAATATGGTGGGACCGGCTCCCGAACTCCCCGCTGCCCTGGGTACAACTCCTCCGAAGATGAACAACGCGGAGATGGTTTCCAAAGGTTTCGATCTGGAAATCTCCTGGAGAGACCGTGTGGGTGACTTCAGCTACGGTGCCCGCTTCATCCTGTCGGATGCCCGTCAGAAGATTTTGGACTTCCCGAATGTAGACGGTTCGTTGAGCACTTGGCGTGTGGGCCAATACATGAATGAAATCTGGGGCTTGGAGACAATAGGTATCGCCAAGACACAGGAAGAGATGGACGCCTATTTGGCCAACTTGCCGAACGGCGGTGTGACTTTCGGTAACAACTGGAGTGCGGGTGACGTGATGTACGCCGACCTCAACGGTGACGGCAAGATTTCGGAAGGCTCCACGGAGAAAGATCCGGGTGACTTGCGCGTGATCGGTAACTCGACGCCCCGTTTCAACTTCGGTCTGGACCTGAACGCGGAATGGAAAGGCTTTGACCTGCGTATCTTCCTGCAAGGTACAGCCAAGCGTGATTACTGGGTTGGCGGAAACATGTATTTCGGTGCATCGGGCGGCTTGTGGCAATCCACTTGCTTTACTTCTCACCTCGATTTCTTCACAACCGGCGAAGAAGCGGGTAATGAAGACGGCTTCTTCCCCGAAAACCGCGATGCTTTCTTCCCGCGTCCGTTGAGCGATAGCTCCAGCAAGAATACGCGTACGCAAACCCGTTACCTGTCCAACGCTGCTTACATGCGCGTGAAGAATCTCCAGCTGGGTTACACCCTGCCGCAGGCATGGACTTCTAAGGTGGGTATCTCTCGTTGCCGTCTGTTCGTTTCGGGTGAAAACCTGTTTACCATTACCGGTATGCCCGACGGATACGATCCTGAAAACTTGAATAACGACGGTAAGAACTATCCGTTGTCAAGAAATATTTCTTTCGGTCTGAATGTTAACTTTTAAAATTGAATGATATGAAACTGACAAAATTATACATAGGGCTTTTGTGCGGCATGACTGCCTTGTCGTCCTGCAACGATTTTCTGGACAGAGAGCCGCTTGACGAGATTACGCCCGATAACTTCCTGTACACGGAAGCAGACTTGGCATCGTATGCTATTGCTTTGTATCCTTTCTCCACGCACGACGGTTGGGACCAGTGCGGCATCTGGGACAACGACAACGGTACGGACAACATGGTGGCTGCCGATTATAGTACAATCTGGACACCGGGACAGTGGAGAACACCGGAAACGGATAGTCACTGGAATTTTAACACCATCCGCCAGTGCAACTATTTCCTGAACATTGTGCAGCCCCGTTACGACAACGGTGAAATCGATGGTTCCAGTGCGGGACATTATCTGGGTGAGGTCTATTTCCTCCGCGCTTACAATTACTTCAGCAAGTTGCAGAATTTGGGCGATTTCCCCATCATCACCGAGACGTTGGAAAACGACAATGAGGTGCTGGTGGCAGCCAGCAAGCGTCAGCCGCGTCATAAGGTGGCCCGCTTCATCTTGGAAGACCTGGATCGCGCCATCGCTCTGCTCTCCAATGACCCTGACGGCGGCAAGAACCGCATTACCAAGAACGCCGCTCTACTGTTCAAGTCGAGAGTAGCCTTGTTTGAGGCTTCCTGGGAAACCTACCATAAGGGCACCGCTTTTGTGCCGGGTGGAGAAGGATGGCCGGGTGACCCGAACGACCTGACGGATTTCAACATTGATACGGAAATCAACTTCTTCCTGGCTCAGTGCAAGGACGCCGCCAAGCAGGTGGCAGACGCCATTCCTTTGGCCAACAACACGGCGGCCGACGTGGATTTGTGGGACAATAGGCCCGCTGATCCTCAATACAAGATGAACAATCCTTACTATGCGCAGTTCAGCGACATTAATCTGGAGTCCTATCCCGAAATCCTGTTGTGGAGAGCTTATGACTATGCGACACAATCCATCGGTCATTCGGCCGTGGTTTATCTGAGACAAGGTGGAAATACCGGTTTCAACCGTGGTTATATAGAGACCTTCCTCTTCAGAGACGGTAAGCCCATCTACGCGCATCCTGAGTACACCGACACGTCCATCCTGGATGTCAGAAAGAATCGCGACAGCCGCTTGCAGCTGTTTATGATGACGCCCGGTGAATTGTTAGGTGTGAATGAGCAAAATGCTTCGGAAGAAAAATTCCTGGAAACAAAAATCAATCTGTTGGAAGGTAGTAGTAGAGCAATCACTGGCCTTATGCCTCGCAAAGGTGTGGGTGCTACTTGGTATCGTGACGGTCTGACCGGAACGGAAGGTTGTCCGGTGTTCCGTGCTACGGAAGCTTACCTGAACTACCTGGAGGCATCCTGCATCGAGAACGGTGAAACCAGCATCGACGCTACCGCTCAAGGCTATTGGAAACAGTTGAGAAAACGTGCCGGCCTGCCCGAAGACTATATGATTACAGTCAACGCGACGGTATATCCGGGTAGCATCCAGGATGCCGTGGCCTACAAGGACGCTCCTCAGACCTTTGAGACCGACTGGGCAGTGTATTCAAAGGGAGAGCAGGTGGACAAGCTGCTGTACAACATCCGTCGTGAACGTCGTTGCGAGCTGATCGAAGAAAGCATGCGTATGATGGACCTGAAGCGTTGGAGAGCGTTAGACCAGCTCGACTACCAGAATTTCCCCAACGAGGGTTATCGTGTATCGGGTATGAACCTGTGGGAAGCAGATTTGTCTGAATATTATACTGAAACAGGTGAATTCGAACTTAAGCCGGAAGGCGAGGCTGAAAGCAGTCCGAACGTTTCCGGACTGAAAAATTCCGGTAAGTACCTGTGTCCTTACAGAGCCACCCCGAATAACTACGTGTACAACCGTGGTTATAAATGGTGCGAGGCACATTATCTATCTCCGATTGGCGCGAAGAACTTCAGACAGACCGCAAGTAACCTGGAAGACCTGTCAACATCGGTCATCTACCAGAATCCCGGTTGGTCAAAAGAAGTGGATACGCCTCCTATCGGTGTTCCTGCCCAAAATTGATATAGCTTCGTGTAGTTAAAGAAACGGTCCGGATGTTTGGGTGGCGGAAGATGAAATCCTGCTTTCCTGCCGGAATGGCCGGACCGGCTATTCAGTTTACCAATAGGTATATCAGGTAACAAAGACGATGGACTGCTTGCTGTTGTTCAGAGAGATTTTTGAAGGACGTGGCAAGCAGTCTTTCTTTTTTGAAGTATATTTGTATGTACTTTTTCTTTCGCTTGTCCGAAAGAAAAAGGTACCAAAAAGAAAGGACTCCGTCTGCACTTCCGGGGCTACTCCGGACGCCTTCCGTCCTAAAGGGCAGGAACTCGCTTCGCTCAAACAGCCTGCCCTTCTTAACGGCCGGAAGTCATCCTCCGCTTTACGCCCCTCCAGTGAGGCCGGAGAGCCATCCGGCGTGTTTGCGCTAACCAAAACCGTTCACGCTCTCATCGCGCAGCCGCGCCTAAGTGAAGAGGCGTTAAGCGCAGCCCTCGCTTTTTGCGTGAAGAAAGGCAGACTGTCTGAGCGAAGCGAGTTTCTGCCTTTTAGCAAAAAGCAAGGGCGGAGTAGCCTCTGAGCTTCAGCGCTTGATTCTTTCTTTTGCTATCTTTTCTTTCGTATCA
>CALUFR010000123.1 GCA_944319875.1 uncultured Bacteroides sp. | reverse complement strand
TAACATTTTTAGATACTTAAAACACATACGTTATGAAAAATTTTATGGATGAAAACTTCCTGTTGCAGACCGAAACCGCACAGAAGCTCTATCACGAACACGCGGCCAAGATGCCGATTATCGACTACCATTGCCACCTCATTCCCCAGATGGTGGCCGACGACTACCAGTTCAAGTCACTGACCGAAATCTGGCTCGGAGGCGACCACTACAAATGGCGCGCCATGCGCACCAACGGCGTGGACGAACGCTACATCACCGGCCGTGACACCAGCGACTGGGAGAAGTTCCAGAAGTGGGCCGAGACCGTCCCCTACACCATGCGAAACCCTCTCTACCACTGGACGCACCTCGAACTGAAGACCGCCTTCGGCATCACGAAAGTGCTCAATCCCGACACCGCCCGCGAGATTTACGATGAGTGCAACGAGAAGCTGAAGCAACCCGAATACTCCGCCCGCGGCATGATGCGCCGCTATCACGTGGAGACCGTCTGCACCACGGACGACCCCGTAGACTCCCTGGAATATCACATCAAGACCCGCGAGAGCGGCTTCGAAATCAAGATGCTCCCCGCCTGGCGTCCGGACAAGGCCATGGCCGTTGAAGCACCCGCCGACTTCCGCGCCTATGTGGAGAAACTGGCCGAGGTGAGCGGCGTCACCATATCGGGCTTCGAAGACATGGTCGAAGCTTTGCGGAAGCGTCATGATTTCTTCGCCGAACAAGGATGCCGCCTCTCCGATCACGGCATCGAGGAATTCTACGCCGAAGACTATACCGACGCCGAAATCAGCGCTATATTTAATAAGGTATATGGCGGCAAGGAGCTGACGCAGGAAGAAATCCGGAAATTCAAGTCGGCCATGCTCGTCATCTTCGCCGAGATGGATTGGGAGAAAGGCTGGGCGCAACAATACCACTACGGAGCCATCCGCAACAACAACACCAAGATGTTCAAGCTCCTGGGCCCCGACACGGGCTTCGACTCCATCGGCGAGTTCACCACCGCCAAGCAGATGGCCAAGTTCCTCGACCGCCTGAACACCGAGGGCAAGCTCACCAAGACCATCCTCTACAACCTCAACCCCTGCGCCAACGAAGTCATCGCCACCATGCTGGGCAACTTCCAGGACGGCTCCTATCCGGGCAAGATCCAGTTCGGATCGGGCTGGTGGTTCCTCGACCAGAAAGACGGCATGGAGAAGCAGATGAACGCCCTCTCCCTGCTGGGCTTGCTGAGCCGCTTCGTAGGCATGCTCACCGACTCGCGCTCGTTCCTCTCCTACCCGCGCCACGAATATTTCCGCCGCACGTTGTGCAACCTCGTGGGTCGCGATGTAGAAAACGGCGAACTGCCCGTGAGCGAAATGCCGCGCATCAACCAGATGATTGAGGACATCTGCTACAACAACGCGAAGAACTACTTCCGGTTCTGATACAAGGACCGGCCGGTGCTTTTTTCAGGCGCGGATTATGCGAAAAACACGGATAAAAAACCGTCCGTTTCGTGTAATCCGTGCTTGTAATAAAACGCCTCCTCGACCTTTCTTAAAAACCGATAAACCCCATGAAATCATGAGACACGCAAGCATCCTCCTCTGTACACTTTCTCTGCTATCCCTACTCCTTTTCCCGGCCGGTTGCGGACAAGGAAAGAAAGCCGCTTCCGCCGAATGGACGCTGGCCGGTTATAACATCCGTAACGGCAAGGGCATGGACGACACCATTTCCCTCGAACGTGTCGCCAATGCCATCAGGCGGCTGGACGCCGACGTCGTCGCCATCCAGGAAGTGGACAGCGTCACGAAGCGCAGCAAAGGCCTTTTTGTCATCGAGGAGCTTGGCCGGCTGACCGGCATGCATCCCGTCTACGCCTCCGCCATCGACTACGGCGGAGGCACCTACGGCATCGGCATGCTCTGCTCGGAGAAGCCGGTCGGCGTGAAGCGCCATCCCCTGCCCGGTGAAGAAGAGAGGCGCGCGCTGCTCGTAGTCGAATTTCCGCACTACGTCTATGCCTGCACGCACCTCTCGCTCACCGAGAAGGACCGTCTGGCCTCCGTCGGCATCCTCGTCCGCGCCCTGGAGGGCTATCAGAAGCCCGTCTTCCTTGCGGGCGACTGGAACGACACGCCCGACTCCCCTTTCCTGACGGAGATGAAGAAAACCTTTGACATCCTCACCCCGCCGGAAGCGCACACCTACCCCGCCGACACGCCCCGGACGACCATCGACTACATCGCCGTCCTCCGGCAAGGCTCTCAAGAGGTGCGCCTCACCCATGCCGAGGTGATTGACGCCCCTCTCGAGTCCGACCACCGGCCGGTGAAGGTGGTGGTGGGCTGTGGGGAGTGAACATAAAATCATCCGCTTCCTTAGGGCTCAAACGTAAGTCAAACAGAAAGGGAGCGGGTGATTTTATTTATTATACACGAAACTTCTCTAAACAGCTAAGTTAGTTCCATTTTACTCTAAAAATCTTGTCAAATATCATTCTCTAATTTACAAAACAAAGCTATATCACTTTTAGTAAAATACTTCATCGTCCCTTAATCTAATTTATAAAATGTACCAGAACCATAACCCGACCATACAAGCACACCCTCATCAAATTTATATAGATAAGGACTATAACGAAACTTTATATAGAGATTAGTCCCCCTAAGATTATAAACGTACGAATTTAATTTATCTCCTATCTCGACTTTATATTCTCCTTTATCTATTTTAGTTTTGACTAATATAAAAGATATTTCTTCGCCATCATCATCTAATGTTCCGTAGTCTAAATCGATTTTCTCATAAATAGCTACAACATCATGTTCTTCTTGAGTTCTCAATGCAAAAGAGGAGAACAAAATACTAGCAAACAATAACATTAATAGTTTCTTCATAGTTTATACCTCCATTTATACGTACTTTATTATGCAAATATCTTACTTTCTAATTTTCTTGATTTAACTATACTCTCATAATATTCCTGTATTTCTTCATAGTTAATAAAAGAGAAACAGCTATCACATGAATTATATGGATATCGACTAATAGCTTGATTAAATTTTTCTCTATGTTGCTCTGGGGCTACAATATAAAACTTCGTTTTAAATTGATTTAATTGCAGGCTCCTATTGAAAGCACCATTTAGAGTACCTATGCTATCAACAATTTCGAATACTTTTTGAGGATATAACAAGCCTTTTTTATTGAACCATATAACATCTATCCACTTCACCTCCTTAATGACTTCCTCGTAAGTAAAACTCGGGACTTGCGAAAGCGTAGCAACTTGATTCAAATAAATCTCGTCACGATAAAAAGCGGAAGGATCTGCTGTATATGTTTCATAATTATTGTAATTTCCAATCTCTAGGCAGATACCTTCAATAAAAGAATGCATACGCATCTTATCTGTTGATTTGGGTTTGGGTTCTACCACATAATCAGCAAGAGCATAAATACTCAAACCGATTTTTTTAAACATTTTTTGATGATTTAGTTCACGATATAGAACACCTCTTATTCCGGCTTGCCATTCCTTAGAAACTTTTGCCGTCGGATAATATTTCTCAATATTTTCATATATGTCATTCAGCGTAGCTGTGCCACCAAGCTCTAACATGACTTGCTTTATCGCTTCTACTTTTGTCATATACTAGGAATATTCAGTTTATACTGTAAAATCAGACTATCAGGAAGATGCTTTCTTAATTCATCAATAACAACCTCATACCCTCGTTCTGACTTGCACACAAGGTTCCAAAATTTACTGCTGATTAGCAATTCTTCCTCGGCAAAGAATTGACGAACACGCCCCAGTGTCCACGGTTTCCCCTCGCCATACCGATTGTAGGCGGTTGCAAAACAAATCTTGATATTTTCTTCTGAACCAAGAGTATTGGCAAGTATGCAATATTGTTCTAACAGAGCCTCTTTCTCCGAACGGGCTTTTTTGTTATCAAGGTCACCGCCAATCTTCAGCTCAATCAGATAGTGCATTCCTGTCTCTGTATCCTTCAAGTAATAGTCACTTTCGTGACGTTTGCTATGTTTGGAAGTAGACTTTTTCAAACTAATGCCTACGTAATCGGAAATATCGGGATTTTTATGGTTGGCTCCTTTGGTATTTTTATATCTTTCGAGGAGTTCGGCGATATAGTCCGTTTGTTCTTGATAGATGAGACCTTCTACATGCTGACTGACTTCAAAATTAAGAGAAGCGATATTGATGGCCATCTTTTCCAACATGTTACCCAAGCTGCTATCCAGCGAGCGGGCAAGCGCCGAATAATATTGGATGTCCGCACCAAGAGCCGCTATGAAGACGTTGTGTATCTTCATGTTGATGGTTCCTTCTTCATCATCGACCTCGCTTAAATGACGATCCGAAAATCCCGACGCATACGCCTCAACCGCCTGTCTTACGACCGCACGAATAGCGCGTTCCTTATCTACATTTTCAATCATTTCTTCTATCTTTTAATAAAATCCAATAAACACGCTTCTTGTTCATTTCAAACAAAAAACTCTATAAGTTTCCACGCTGGAAGATTTATAAAATCAATTCGGAATAAAATTACACTATTTTCTGGATATACCCTGATTTTTGAGAGAAAATCATCGAGAGATAAGATGCAAAGATTTATCCATGTCTGAGCATTCAACCGGTAAAAGTAATGATAGGCAGTAGCAAACACAACCTCTAAGTAGACAAAAATAGGCAGTAAGCAATGTTGCGCCAAGTCGCAAGCAATGTAAAGCGAAGCCGCATACAATGTAAAGCTAAGTTGCAAGCAATCTCATTTCCGGTGCGAACGAGAGATTTTCGTGTCAGAAAACATATATACCCGTTGAATATTTCACGCATCTACGAAATTGATTGTTCTATCAGTAGTTGGGGGACGGTCGTAAAAGTGGGATGTCCGGTAACTTTGCAACAGAGAATTAAAAATAAATGTAGCAAAAGCACGGACACCAATAAAGAATTATAGCCATACGTCAATTATACAAACATGTTGTTTTGATTACGATATTCTTTGGGTGTACACCCTACTTCTTTCTTGAAAAAGCGCAGAAAATGTTGCGGATATTGGAAGCCAAGCATATCAGCAATCTGTTTCATGCTCGCGTCGGGTTCAAGCAACGCGTTTTTTGCCATTTCGATGATTTTCAGGTGGATGTGCTCTCTCGCCGTTTTGCCCGTTTCTGATTTGACCAAATCTCCGAAATAGTTAGGCGACAGGCATATCTTATCCGCAAAATACTTTACCGTGGGCAATCCTTGCCGTTTGGCCATCCCCGAATCCCAGTATTCATTTAATGATTGCTCAAAACGTACAAGTACATCATTGTTCAGTTCTTCACGGGTGATGAACTGGCGTTCATAAAAACGCATGCAATAGTTGAGCAGCACTTCGATGTTTGAGATAATCAGCGGCTTGGAAAACTTGTCTATAGGATGCTCCAATTCGTGAGCAATCTTATTCATATAGTCCTGCACAATCATACGTTCATCTACAGATAGATGCAAAGCTTCATTGGAAGCATACGAAAAGAAGGTATATTGTTTTATCTTTTGAGCCATTGGTGTTCGGTGCAGAAAGTCCGGATGGAACAGCAAAGCATCGGCCTCCGGTACAGGACCGTCCTCTATGCGGTGAATGCCTACGGTCTGCCCCGGTGCAAAGCATACAACCGTTTCATCATCGAAATCATACTTTGTCTTTCCATAATTGATGGTGCATCCCACCGTCTTTTTCAGAAAGAGCGCATAAAAACCGAATGTCATTTTATGTGTCGGCTGGTTGGGGAAGGAAGGGCGGGTGATTTGTTTTTCAGAACTTCAGATAGAAATCGCCCGTCAGGCGGCGGTAATCGTCGGTGTAGCCGCCGTCGGGACGGTGGATGCAGAGCGTGTCCTCGACTACAGGCCCTAATTGGCGGCCGAAGGTGAGCAACACGCGGCGGGCGGGCTTGCCGGCCTTGGTGAAGACACGGGTGCGACGCCGCGGACAAAGGCCCTGCATCCAGGCCGCTTCCTCCGCCACGCGCTCCACCTCGGCGGGGACAATGACGCTCACCGCCCCTCCCTCGGCCAGCAGGCAGGCCGCCCGGCGGAAAAGCAGGTCGTAGGTCAGCTCCCCGGCATGGCGGGCCGTGTTGCGCTGAAGGTCGGGACACGGCAGGGCGTCCACGAAATAAGGAGGATTGGAAACGATCAGATCGAACCCGTCCGGAGATTGAAAATCCTTGAAATCGGCGCAAACCACCTCCACCCTGTCGGCCCAAGGCGAACGGGCCACATTCTCCGCCGCCTGACGGGCGGCTTCGGCGTCTATCTCGACCGCCGTCACGCGCAGGGAGGCGTTGCGCTGGGCCAGTTGGAGGGCTATGAGCCCCGTGCCCGTGCCCACGTCGAGCACACGGCACACCCCGTCCACAGGCGCCCACGCCCCCAGCAGCACGCCGTCGGTGCCCACCTTCATGGCACAACGGTCGTGGCGCACGGTAAATTGTTTGAACGAAAAAGACGAGTCGGACATATCGGTTATGTTTATTGAAAGGCCAAAATTAGCGAAAGCCTCGTGAATATCGCGCGGAAGAAGGCGTGTTTTTTGTCTTTTTAAAGAATTGCCGGCTGATTAATCCAAAGAAATAGCGTAAATTTGCATCCGCTTTGTGAACTCCCTCAAGAGGGTACTAAACTTAACATGCAAAAAATGAAGAAAAGATTTTATATGGGTGACGACGACATGCAGGGCGGAAGGAGCTTTTCCGTCATTGCCGATTTTGAAGGAAATGAAGAGCAGCTGATTATGGATGTCAACATCGACAACGTGCTGCCTGTGCTCCCGCTCCGCAACATGGTATTGTTTCCGGGAGTGCTCATGCCCGTGTCGGTGGGTCGCAAGTCATCGCTCCGCCTCATACGCGAGGCCGAAAAGAAAGGGCTGTACATCGGCGTGGTGTGCCAGAAGTCGGCCGAAACGGAAAACCCGCTGATGGAAGACCTGCACGACATAGGCACCGTGGCCAAGGTGATCCGCGTGCTGGAGATGCCCGACCAGAGCACCACCGTTATCCTGCAAGGCACCAAGCGGATGCAGCTGAAGGAAATCGTAGAGACCACGCCCTATCTGAAAGGACACGTGAGCACCCTCGACGAGGAGATGCCCGAGAAGAAAGACAAAGAATTCCAGGCGCTGGTAGAGGCGTGCAAGGACCTCATCGTGCGCTACCTGCGCACGTCGGACATGTTCTCGCAGGATCCTTCGTTCGCCATCAAGAACATCAACAACTCCATCTTCCTCATCAACTTTGTCTGCGCCAACCTGCAACTGAAGAAGGACGAGAAAATCGAGCTGCTGCGCCTGTCCTCCATCCGCGAACGGGCCTACCGCCTGCTGGAGATTCTGAACCGCGAGGTGCAGCTGGCCGAAATCAAGGCCTCCATACAGATGCGCGCCCGCGAGGACATCGACCAGCAACAACGCGAATACTTCCTGCAACAACAGATCAAGACCATCCAGGACGAACTGGGCGGAAGCACGCAGGAACAGGAAATAGCCGAAATGCGCCGCAAGGCGGAGAAGATAAAATGGAGCGAGGAGGTGAAGGCCACTTTCCTGAAGGAGGTGGACAAGCTGGAGCGCACCCATCCGCAATCGCCCGACTACAGCGTGCAGCTGAACTATCTGCAAACAATGCTCAGCCTGCCCTGGGGCGTCTATACGACGGACAACCTCAACCTGAAGAACGCCGAAAAGACCTTGAACAAGGACCACTACGGGCTGGAGAAGGTGAAGGAGCGCATCCTGGAGCACCTGGCCGTACTGAAGCTCAAGGGAGACATGAAGTCGCCCATCATCTGCCTCTACGGCCCTCCGGGCGTGGGCAAGACGTCGCTGGGACGGTCCATTGCCGCCGCCCTGAAGCGCAAGTACGTCCGCATGTCGCTGGGAGGCGTGCACGACGAAGCCGAGATACGCGGACACCGCCGCACGTACATCGGCGCCATGCCGGGACGCATCATCAAGAACCTCATCAAGGCCGGCTCGTCGAATCCCGTCTTTATCCTCGACGAGATAGACAAGGTGAGCGCCGACCGTCAGGGCGACCCTTCGTCCGCCTTGCTCGAAGTGCTCGACCCGGAGCAGAACTCCACCTTCCACGACAACTTCCTGGACGTGGATTACGATCTGTCCAAGGTGATGTTCATCGCCACGGCCAACAACCTGAACACCATCCCCGCCCCTCTGCTGGACCGCATGGAGCTGATTGAGGTGAGCGGATACATCACCGAGGAGAAAATCGAGATTGCCCGACGCCACCTCGTGCCCAAGGAGCTGGAGAACAACGGCCTGAAGAAGACGGACATCAAACTTTCCAAGCAGACGCTGGAAGCCATTATAGAGTCGTACACGCGCGAGAGCGGCGTGCGCGAGCTGGAAAAGAAAATCGGCAAGATACTCCGCAAGACGGCACGCCAGTATGCCACCGACGGCTACCTGACGAAGCACGACATCAAGCCCGAAGACCTGTATGACTACCTGGGCGTGGCCGAATACACGCGCGACAAGTATCAGGGCAACGACTACGCGGGCGTTGTCACCGGCTTGGCATGGACGGCCGTGGGCGGCGAGATCCTCTTCGTGGAGACCAGCCTGAGCCGCGGCAAGGGCGGACACCTGACGCTGACGGGCAACCTGGGCGACGTGATGAAGGAATCCGCCATGCTGGCGCTGGAGTACATCAAGGCACACGCTTCGCGCCTGGGGCTGGACGAGGCAATCTTCGACCACTGGAACATACACATCCACGTGCCCGAAGGCGCCATCCCCAAGGACGGACCCTCGGCGGGCATCACAATGGCCACTTCGCTGGCTTCGGCCCTGACGCAACGCAAGGTGAAGCCCAACCTGGCCATGACGGGCGAAATCACCCTGCGCGGACGTGTCCTGCCCGTGGGCGGCATCAAGCAGAAGATCCTGGCGGCCAAGCGTGCGGGCATCAAGGAAATCATCCTGAGCGAAGAGAACCGCAAGAACATTGACGAAATACAGGACATGTATCTCAAGGGGCTGACCTTCCACTACGTGAAGGACATCCGCGAGGTGCTCGACATCGCGCTGACCGACGAGAAGGTGGCCGACCCCATCGACCTGAGCGTCAAAAAAGAGAATGATGTCTCTGTCATGTCGAGCTTGTCGAGACATCTTACGTAGCGCAAAGCTGAATGTGAGATCCCTCGACTGCGCTCGGGATGACATTGCACCAACACGCCGGATGGCTATCCGGCCTCACTGGAGGGGCGTTAAGCGGAGGATGGCTTTCCGCCGTTAAGAAGGGCAGGCTGTTTGAGCGAAGCGAGTTCCTGCCCTTTAGGACGGAAGGCGTCCGGAGTAGACCCGGAAGTGCAGACGGGGTCCTTTCTTTTTGGTATCTTTTTCTTTCGGACAAGCGAAAGAAAAAGTACACGATAAATTCCCATTTATAAGTAGAAACATGAAGTTTGAATTACAATACACCGATTCCAAAACCAACGCACGGGCGGGCCTGATAACGACCGACCACGGGCAGATAGAGACGCCTATCTTCATGCCCGTAGGCACCGCGGGCACCGTCAAGGGCGTGCACCTGACGGAGCTGAAGGAGGACATCAAGGCGCAGATCATCCTGGGCAACACGTACCACCTGTACCTCCGTCCGGGCCTCGACGTGCTGGAGAAGGCGGGCGGCCTGCACAAGTTCAACGGCTTCGACCGCCCCATGCTGACGGATAGCGGCGGATTCCAGGTGTTCTCCCTGGCGGGCATCCGCAAGTTGCGCGAGGAGGGTGCCGAGTTCCGCTCGCACATCGACGGAAGCAAGCACATCTTCACACCCGAACGGGTGATGGACATCGAGCGCACCATCGGCGCGGACATCATGATGGCCTTCGACGAGTGTACGCCGGGCGACGCCGACTATGACTACGCCAAGAAGTCCATGGAGCTGACCCACCGGTGGCTGGACCGTTGCATCGCCCGCTTCAACGAGACGGAGCCGAAGTATGGATACCACCAGGCCCTCTTCCCCATCGTGCAGGGTTGTGTCTATCCCGACCTGCGCACCCGCTCGGCGGAATACATCGCCTCGAAGGAGGCCGAAGGAAACGCCATCGGCGGACTGGCCGTGGGAGAACCCGTGGAGAAGATGTACGAGATGATAGAGCTGGTGAACGGCATCCTGCCTAAGGACAAGCCCCGTTACCTGATGGGCGTGGGCACACCGGTCAACATCCTGGAGGGCATCGAGCGGGGCGTGGACATGTTCGATTGCGTGATGCCGACACGCAACGGGCGAAACGGCATGCTCTTCACCAAGGACGGCATCATCAACATGCGCAACAAGAAGTGGGAGACGGACTTCTCGCCCATCGAGGCGGATGGTGCCTCCTACGTGGACACGCTCTACACCAAGGCCTACCTGCGCCACCTCTTCCACGCCCAGGAGCTGCTGGCCATGCAGATAGCCTCCATCCACAACCTGGCCTTCTACCTGTGGCTGGCGGGCGAGGCGCGCAAGCACATCATAGCCGGTGACTTCGCGACGTGGAAACCCATGATGGTCAAACGAGTATCTACCCGATTATGAAAAAGCTAAGAAGCATACGGATACCAAGGCTGAACCTCAGAATATCCCGCCTGACCGGCGGATTTCTGAAGCGACTGGACATGTACATCATCACGAAGTTCCTGGGGACGTACGTATTCGCCATCGTGCTCATCATATCCATCGCCGTGGTGTTCGACTTCAACGAGAAGCAGGACAAGTTCATGTCGCACAACGCTCCCTGGAGCGCCATCATCTTCGACTACTACATGAACTTCATCCCCTACTTCGCCAATCTCTTCAGCCCCCTGTTCGTATTCATCGCCGTCATCTTCTTCACGTCCAAACTGGCCGAGAACTCGGAAATCATCGCCATGTTCTCCACCGGCATGAGCTTCAAGCGCATGCTGCGCCCCTATATGGTGTCCGCCGCCATCATCGCCGTGACTACCTTCTGGCTGGGCGGATACGTGATTCCCAAGGGCAGCGTGACGCGCATCAACTTCGAGGACAAATACTACAAGCCCCGAAAGGCCAACTCGGCCCGCAACATCCAGCTGGAAGTGGACACGGGCGTCATCGCCTACATCGACCGCTTCGAGAACTACCGCAAGACGGGCTACCGCTTCTCGCTGGACAAGTTCAAGGACAAGCAGCTCGTGTCCCACCTGACGGCACGCAGCATCACCTACGACACAACGGCCCGTCACCGCTGGACCATCAAGGAATATATGATACGCGAGATGGACGGCATGAAGGAGAAAATCACGCGGGGCGACCGCATCGACACGACGCTCTTCATGGAGCCCGCCGACTTCCTCATCATGAAGAACCAGCAGGAGATGATGACCAATCCGCAACTGGGCGAATACATCGACCGACAGAGGCAACGCGGATTTGCCAACATCAAGGAGTTCGAAATCGAGTATCACAAGCGCATCGCCATGTCGTTCGCGTCGTTCATCCTGACGCTGATCGGCGTGTCCTTGTCCTCCCGGAAAAGCAAAGGCGGCATGGGACTTCACCTGGGCATCGGCCTGGGCCTGAGCTTCTCCTACATCCTCTTCCAGACCATCGCCTCCACCTTTGCCGTCAACGGCAACATGCCTCCGATGATTGCCGTGTGGATCCCCAACATCCTGTATGCCTTCATCGCGTTCTATCTGTACAAGAAAGCGCCGAAATAAGCGAGCTAAAAAAAATACCCCTCCCGCTCTCGTGTCACCACAAGTGCGGAAGGGGCTTTTTGTTGTATTCATTTCCTCTTTTCAACTACCTTCCTCCTGTCGGACCAATCGAACGAACAATCAGTCGAGATAGGACGAAAGCTCAGCGGCAGAGATGTTTTTGGCAATAATCACACCATTATCATCCAGTAAATAGTTAGCAAAACCACGGTTCAGACGAAAGCGTCTGTAAAGCTCGGAGTCTTCACCTTCTGTTTCTACAAAACAGGCGGGAGTAACTATTTGGTCCTTACGAACGGTTTCTTCGAATACGGAACGATATTCATCGAACGAAACGGAAACCATTTCTACATTTTGACGGGAAGCCATGCGAAGCGCATTGCTCAAACTTGCGTTTTGCATCCGGGATTGCGCGTCATAACTTGCCCAAAAGCTCAGCAACACATACTTGCCTTCCGTGCTCGGAAGCGCTTGCACCAGTTGCTCGCCAGACATAGTTCGGATTTCAACATCCGGGGCTATGTCGCCCACGTTCAAACCTCCGGTAGGTTTGTCTTTTGAAACAAAAGAAGTCAAGGAACTAATTAATAATACAACAAAAATCCATTTTACATGTCTCATGCAATACGGTTTTGGTTAATACTATCCGGGAACCGCCGTTCGTGGCGGTGATTTCCTCCCGGAACATTGTCTCTCGGGCCTCTCCCATCATAAATAGACTGATAGTCAAAGCCTTTCATCTGAAATCGGCGGCAAAGGTAAGCATTTCTCAAACTAAGTTCCAAATAAACAAGCAAAATTCTCACTTTTTGAGGGGTGATTTTTATGTTATTTAGCATATATTCGCCCCAAAATCCATTGCGGTCGGCATTAATTTACGTGGACAACATTCTCTTGATAGCGATATTTTCATTATATTTGCGTCCAAATTTTGAGATGTAACATGAAGTTTTCCGAATTACCCTTGAACGATAGCGTTCTCGACGCACTCGACGCCATGCGCTTCGAAGAATGCACCCCCATACAAGAAAAATCCATCCCCGTGATACTCGAAGGCAGAGACCTGATAGCCGTGGCGCAAACCGGAACGGGAAAGACCGCCGCCTACCTGCTCCCCGTATTGAACAGGCTCTCCGAGGAGGAACATCCCGAAGACGCCATCAACTGCATCGTCATGGCTCCCACCCGCGAACTGGCTCAGCAGATCGACCAGCAGATGGAGGGCTTCTCCTACTTTATGCCTGTGAGTAGCGTGGCGGTATATGGAGGAAACGACGGCATCCTCTTCGAGCAACAGAAGAAAGGACTCACGCTGGGAGCCGACGTGGTCATCGCCACGCCGGGGCGTCTGATAGCCCATCTCAACCTGGGTTATGTCGACCTCTCCAAGGTGTCCTACTTTATCCTGGACGAAGCCGACCGCATGCTCGACATGGGCTTCTACGAAGACATCATGCAGATTGTGAAATATTTGCCCAAGGAGCGTCAGACCATCATGTTCTCCGCCACCATGCCGGCCAAGATACAACAACTGGCCCAAAACATCCTGAACAACCCCGCGGAGGTGAAGCTGGCGGTGTCCAAGCCGGCCGACAAAATCATTCAGGCCGCCTACGTCTGCTATGAGAACCAGAAACTGGGCATCATCCGCAGCCTCTTTGCCGACGAGGTGCCGGAGCGCGTCATCATCTTCGCCTCTTCGAAAATCAAGGTGAAGGAGGTGACCAAAGCCCTGAAGCAGATGAAGCTGAACGTGGGCGAGATGCACTCTGACCTGGAACAGGCGCAACGCGAAGCCGTCATGCACGAGTTCAAGGCCGGACGGGTCAACATCCTGGTGGCCACGGACATCGTGGCGCGAGGCATTGACATCGACGACATCCGCCTGGTCATCAACTTCGACGTGCCTCATGATTGCGAAGATTACGTGCACCGCATCGGGCGTACGGCCCGTGCCAACAACGACGGTGTGGCCATCACGTTCGTCAGCGAAAAGGAGCAGACCAACTTCCGCACCATCGAAAAGTTCCTGGAAAAAGACATCTACAAAATCCCCGTCCCCGCCGAACTGGGCGAAGCGCCCGAATATCAGCCGAAGAACCGTGACAAAGGAGGAAAAAGGCGCGGAGGAAACAAACCGCACAAAGGCGGAGGCGACAGGAAACGCCAACGCAAGACGAATTAAGACGATGCTTCAAAGGCGGTAAAGCAACACTTTAACGGCTTTAAAGTGATACTTTAACGGCTTTAAAGCGGCACTTTAAAAGCGGTAAAGCAACTAAAAAGTCTTACGCACCCTCATCTGAAAGCCGAAGTTATCACCATATATGTCACCCGTATCCAAGCCCAAAGAAGCATGAAACGCCCATGTCTTCAGCTTGGCGGGAACATATTGGAAGGCGGCATAAGCCGAGAAATTCTCCAGAATGTCCAGTGTAGGAGCTCCGTGAGTACCCCATGTCCGGTTGTGCGTCAGCTTGGCCATGTAGCTCCATTCGTCCGAAATCTCTCCGCTCCATCCTATGTGCAAGGCTTTCACGCGGTTGTATCTAAAAGACATGTTCCCGTCTTCATTGTAGACGGGCGCGCGCAATAGCGGATTGCCGTTGGCCATTCCCCAATGACTCCAGCTATGATACAGGCCGTTATTATAATAATTGTCACTACCGCCGGTTTTGTGCACAGGGCCTTCTTCGGGTTCGTGCAGGCCATGAAGCGGACCGCTTTGGTTGGTTGTCTGCAAAAATTCCAGCACCACGTTATTGATGGGTCGGAAGCGGTTGAACTTCAGCTCCACGCCCCAAAGGCCGTCCCATCCGTTCTGCTTGCCCATGGCCGAAAAATCCTCGAAATAATTGTCCAGATAAAGGCTGATGGAGAAGTCCTTTCCCCGATAAGTGCCCCGTATCTGCTCGGTGCCCACAAAATTGCCTTGATAAAACAAGGCGTCGTTGGACGGCTTGTCATCATCGGCCGAGCCGGGAATGAAGATGCGGAAATAGTCCTTCAGCGTGTTGCCCAAGTCCGTTTCGCCGCTACTCGTCACCATCTGCCCTCCGAACTCGGTGTCCAAAGTCATGCCGAGGTCCAATTGCCACTTGCCATTAGGAACCCCGATGCGGATAAAGCCTTCCTTGTGATGATATTTGATGTTCTTGGTGTACCAGCCCGCGTTCAGATTGGTATGATCCGCCAGCCAGTGACCGTCCGTGAACCATCCGTAGGAAATCTCTCCCTTGATGGCCAGGCGAGGCAAAAGATACAAGTATTCAGGGATGCCGATCATGATCTGCGGTATGGGCTTGGCGTTTCCCGACCAGGTAAGCTCACCGCTACTCAGGCGGGAATTGATCAGCGGAGCTTTCATCTCCTTGCTTCCCGCAAAGATGCCGAACCATTTGTATCTGAAGTCGGCATACGCCTGCTGGATGCCCGAACTGAATCCGGCGGCCGCGACAATATCCAGCCCGCCCTCCACGGTCCATTTTCCCCAACGGTCGTTGTAGAAGATACCTCCGCGGACATACGTGTTATTGTCGATGGAGGCCAGCCCCTGCTGGTTGCTCACCTGCCACAACGGCGTGTTGTCGCCCGTATGCACGGCGGCTCCGTATTCGACAAAAGAACTGAGCGTATGTTTCTTCTGAGCCATCGCACTTCCCACGCCCACAAGCAGAAATGCCAAAAGATATACTTTGATATGCATAGAATAGGTTCGCTTAGTGATAAAAACGCTGCAAAATTAGCAAAAGGCGGGCGGAGAGGCAAAAGAATGACGCAAGTTTTTCACTCTATCTGTCTCAAATCGTATTCTTTATGCGAAGCAACGTCAATTTCACGCCCCTCCCGTTCATATTTTGTTCATAAGAAAAACAAGAGAAGTATTACGTATGTCCGATAAATCTGTTATTTTTGCATCATGATTGAATTGTCCCGACACATAGAAACCCTGCTTCTGGAAAATGATTGCGTCATTGTCCCCGATTTCGGTGGCTTTGTCGCCCATTACAATCCGGCCACTTATATGGAAGAGGAGCATCTCTTTCTTCCCCCTGCCCGCACCATCGGTTTCAACCCGCAATTGAAGATGAACGACGGGCTTCTGGTGCAATCGTATATGTCCGTGTATGGCACCAACTTCGCGGATGCGACCCGCATGGTAGACAAAGACGTCCGAAGCCTGGTCACTTGCCTGCATGAGAACGGGAAGGCGGAACTCCCCAATGTCGGCGAGATAAGCTATACCATACATGAAACTTACGATTTCTCGCCCTACGACAACAGGGTGACGACTCCCGAATTGTATGGCCTGGATAGCTTTGAGATAAAGCCGCTTTCCGCTTTGCGCAATGCGGAACTCCGCAGAACTTCGCCCCGTCTCCTCGAAACGGAAATCAAGCCGTCAAGACGCAAGTGGCGCGGGCAACGCACGCTGAAGCTGAACCGTGCGTATCTGTCCAATGCCGTGGCGGCCGTAGCCGCCATTGTGCTGTTCTTCATGTTTTCTGTTCCCATAGAAAATACGGAAGTCATCCAAGGCAACTACGCGCAACTGCTTCCGACGGAGATGTTCAGGCAAATGGAGAAACAATCGCTGGCTCTCACTCCGGTCGTCACGCCCCAGTCGGGCAAGCGGGAAGCCACGCCCCAAAACAATACAACAAAGGACATCAAGCCGAAGGCCGTCCGCGAAGTAAAGGTAAAGGCGGCGGAAAAACCGTCAATGGCTCCGGCCCCCGCCTCGCAACCCCAAAAACACGCAGAGGTAGAAAAAGTTGTCGCCAAGAAGCCCTATCACATCATTGTGGCCAGCATGGCTACGGAAAAGGATGCCCAAGAGATGGCCGGCCGCCTGAAGAAGGAAGGCTATCAAGGAGCCTCCGCCATCATCGGCGACGGAAAGATGAGAGTCAGCATCGAATCCTTCGCCACCCGCGCCGAGGCTTATCAGAGCCTTCAGGTAATCAGAGAGCAGGAAGCATACCGGAGCGCATGGGTATTGAAGTATTGAAATCCTAATAAGAAGCGAACATGAAGCGAGTACGTTGTCCCAAGTGTGAGAACTATCTGACGTTCGACGAAACGAAATATTCCGAAGGCCAGTCGTTGGTTTTCGTCTGTGACCAATGCAAAAAGCAATTCAGCATCCGGTTGGGGAAGAGCAAGATGCAGGCGATGCGGAAAGAGGAAAAGTTGGACGAGACAGAGTTCAAGGATACTTTCGGTAGCATCACCGTCATCGAGAACGTATTCGGCTTCAAGCAGGTACTCCCTTTGCAGGAAGGGGATAATGTCATCGGACGCCGGAGTATCGGTACGGAAATCAATGTTCCTATCGAAACGTCGGACATGAGCATGGACCGCCGTCATTGCATCATCAATGTGAAGCGCAACAAGTCAGGAGAACTGGTCTACACCTTGCGCGACGCTCCAAGTCTGACGGGCACATTCTTGAACAACGAAATCCTGGGGGACAGAGACCGTGTGCGTATCGAAGACGGCGCCATCGTCACCATCGGCGCCACTACCTTTATCTTAAGAGCCGGAGAATAACGCCTTTCTTTCAAAAGAGCACTTCATCCGATTATTTTATCACACAAAGAACGAGGGTGTGTCAAAATGAGAGATCACTATCTTCTATTTTGACACACCCTCTCTTATTATGCTTGCTCACTCCGAGGAGGAATTATTCTGCCTCGGAAGAGAGTCTTCTTCTTCTCGTCGGCTTTTCCTTGCCGGCATCCGTTTTTTGTTCTACATTTACACCGGCCAACTCAGGGTCAATCATGATACGTCCGCAATATTCACAGACAATCACCTTCTTGCGCAGACGGATGTCCAGTTGTCTCTGGGGCGGGATTTTGTTGAAGCAACCACCGCAAGCATCTCGTTGCACGTAGACGATGCCCAAGCCATTGCGTGAATTCTTACGAATTCGCTTGAAGGACTGAAGCAGGCGAGGTTCAATCTTGGTTTCCAGATCTTTCGCCTTCTCTCTCAGCTTTTCTTCCTCCTGCTTGGTTTCCGAGATGATTTCGTCCAGTTCGCTCTTCTTCACCTCCAGGTCCTGTTGTCTTTCTTCCAGTTGCGCATTGCTGGCCTCCAGCTCCTTGGCTTTGGCAGCCTGCTGCTCCGTAAATTCGCGGATGCGCTTCTCGCACAGCTCGATTTCCAGTGTCTGGAATTCGATTTCCTTGCTCAGGAAATCATACTCGCGATTGTTTCGCACATTCTCCTGCTGCTCCTTATACTTTGCTACAGAAGCCTTGGCCGTTTCAATTTCCACTTTTTTGCTGGCGACGGACGTTTTCAGTTCGGACACTTCCGCCTTAATTCTTTCAATGCGGGTTGTCAAACCTGCGATTTCGTCTTCCAAGTCTTGTACTTCCAACGGAAGTTCACCTCTCAAGGTCTTGATTTCATCAATCTTGGAGAGTGTCGTCTGCAACTGGAACAAGGTTTTCAACTTCTGTTCAACAGTCAGTTCCTGCTGTTCTTTTTTCGCTTCTTTAGCCATTTTAGTTACATGTATTTTATGGGATTGGTGTTCACCCGGGTCTCCTGCATATCCAGGTCGGGGAACAGTTCCCTGATTATGGTATAAAATATTTCTTTCGTATATTGTTCGCTTTCGTAGTGTCCCGTCTCGGCCAGCAGGATTTCGCCTTCATGGCCAAAGTATTCGTGGTATTTGATTTCACCGGTGACAAACACGTCCGCCCCCTGGCTGATGGCATTCGGAATCAAGAATGAGCCTGAACCTCCACATAAAGCAACGGTTTTTATCTCCTTATCTGACAGTTTGTTATGCCGCAAACATTCCACCTCGAACGCTTTCTTTACACGCCCCAGAAACTCCCGTTCCGTTTCCGGCACTTCCAGCTCACCGATGACGCCCGCCCCTGCCTGATGCCGCACGACCGGCTCTCCCGGCACGCTCTCCTTCGGGTCGAGCACACGCACATTCTTCAGGCCGAGCTTTTCAGCCATCTTGAAGTTTACTCCTCCCCAGGCATTGTCCAGGTTGGTGTGAGCCGCATAAACGACGATGTCATTCTTAATGGCCTTCAGGATGCATCGCTCCACGTAATCCCGCCCCGTGATCGACTTACAGCCTTTGAAAAGAAGCGGATGATGAGCTATCACCAGATTATACCCCAATGCAATGGCTTCGTCCAGCACGGCTTCGGTGACGTCAAGACACAACAAAGCCCCTGTTGCTTCCGCATCTGTCAATCCGATTTGCAGGCCGGCATTATCGAAACCGTCTTGCAATGGCAGAGGCGCGAACCGTTCAAGGGCGCTTACGATCTCCTTTATTTTCATACTGAAACAGAGAATTTGGATGCAAAGATACAAAAAAGAATGTAATCACCCGCATTCCATACCATTTATTCTTCATTACACATTCATCTTTCTCCATTAAAACGGGAACAACAACGGGAGCGCGGCTATCATCACCAGCCCCATGATGACCTGCAGGGGAAGCCCGACCTTGATATAGTCGGCAAACGAATATTGCCCGGCGGGCATCACCAGTGCGTTGGGCGGCGTGGAGAAAGGCGAGGCGAAACACATACTGGCCGCCACGGTCACCGCAAACAGGAAGGGCACGGGGCTGACACTTGCCTGGACGGCGCTTTGCAAGGCGATGGGCGCCATCAATACCGCCGTAACGGTGTTGCTGATGAACATCGTCATGAGCGAGGTGGTGAAATAGACACCCGCCAGGAGTACCGTGGGACCATACCCTCCGATGCTCTTCGCCAAGGCGTCCGCTAAGTACTGCGAAACGCCCGTTTTCTCCAAGGCAAGTGACATGGGAAGCATCGCGCCAAACAGGACAATGGTTTCCCAGTTGATCGTCTTGTAAGCCGCCTCCACGCTCCGCAGACATCCCGTCAGCACCATCAGCACCGCGGCTATCATCACCGCCGTGACGGGAGCGACGGGGATAAAGTCGAACACCATCATAGCCACCATCAGCACCATGATGGCCGCCGCTATGGGAGCTTTGTAATCCAGCGTCACCTTGGCCGCCTCGGCAAGGGGCTGCCCCAATACGACCCAATTGTCTTCATCGCTGGACAAACGTCCTATATCCTCCCAACGTCCCTGCACCAGCAACACATCTCCGCTATGCATTTTCTCACTACCCAAATGCCGGCGTATGTATTCCTTTTTGCGCCGTATGCCCAATACATTGACATGGAAGGTGCGCCGGAAATCCACGTCTTTCACCGTTCGGTTTATCATGCGCGACGAAGGCATCAGTACGATTTCGGCTATGCCTACGTCATAGAAGGCAAGATCGTCTTGCCGCCCGCCCGTCTTTGCTCCCATTGTGTCCGGCATGCTCAGGCTCAAATCCGACGCCAGGCGTTTCACCCGCTCGTCATCGCCGATGACATAAAGCATGTCACCCTCCTCCAATATCGTGTCGGGAGCCGAGAGTTGCGTGACGGAGTGCAGCAAACGGGCTTGTGAGCTTTTCGTCCTGCGTATCTCCAATATGTCTATCCCGTATGCCCGCCGCAGGTCCAATCCGGCAATGGTCTTTCCCACGGCCACCGAAAGCGGCTCCACCCGCAAGCGGAACAGATTGTCCGTCAGCTCATATTCATGCGCAAGCTCTTTCAACGATTTATTGACCGCCGCTTTTTCTCCGCCTTTCGCATTCTTGACGCCCAAAAACCATTTCGTGGCGGGGAGCAACACCAGGATACCCACGCCCAAACATATCAGTCCTACGGGCAGGAAGGAGAAAAAGGACAATGGTTCGTAACCCGCCCCCGTCAGCGCGTCTTGTATGATAAGGTTGGGAGGCGTACCGATAAGCGTCATCATGCCTCCCATGCTGCTGGCGAAGGCAAGCGGCATGAGCAGGCGGCGCGCGTTCGTCCCCGTGCTGGCGGCCATACTCACCACGATAGGCAACATCAGGGCCACCGTGCCCGTATTGCTCACGAAAGCGCCGATGAACGCCGTGGCCAGCATGACAAGCAGAAACAAACGCAACTCACTATGCCCGGACAACTTCAGCAACCGGCTGCTTATCATCTTGGCCAGGCCCGTCTGAAAAATGGCGCCGCCTACGACGAACAGCCCTATCATCATGATAACCACCGAATTGGAAAATCCGGACAAACCTTCCTCGGGAGTCAGGATATGAAAAATGAGCAACATCAGCAGGGAGCATACGGCCACCAAGTCCGAACGCACCTTGCCACACATAAAGAAAATGGCCGCAACGACCAATATCGAAATTGTAATCCACATGGGCAAAACAAAAGTTTGAGATGAATAACCGATGCAAAGATACAGATATTCCGGCTCTTTTTCATACCTTTGTCCGGGCAATTCATTCAAAAGAGACTAATTATGATACAAAATGAACGAGATTTACGCCATGAGCAGGTATTGTCCGTGGCACGCCAAATGATGACCGCCGCCCGCACGGCTCCCAAGGGCAAGGGCATCGACGTGGTGGAAATTGCGATGGTGACCGGTGATGATTTGCAAACACTGTCCGATGCCATGCGTCAGATATCCGAAGAAACCGGCATGAAATTCTTCCTGCGCGACGCCGACAACGTGTTGCAGGCCGAATGCGTAATAATAATAGGTACGCGCGAGCAACCGCAAGGCCTGAATTGCGGACATTGCGGATTTCCTACTTGCGGCGCCCGTCCCGCCGGTGTGCCCTGTGCGCTGAACACGGTCGACGTGGGTATCGCCGTAGGTTCGGCATGCGCCACGGCCGCCGACCACCGGGTAGACACCCGCGTGATGTTTTCCGCCGGACTGGCCGCGCAACGCTTGGGTATGCTCCCCGAAGGCAGCAAGATGGTACTGGCCATCCCCGTCAGCGCGTCTTCCAAGAACCCGTTTTTTGACAGAAAGCCGAAGGAGGGAAAATGAACAAGATGACTTTACCTGCGGAATGGGCACCCCAAAGCGGCATCCAGTTGACCTGGCCGCACGCCCGCACAGACTGGGCCTACATGCTGGAAGAAGTACAGGAATGCTTCACCCGCATCGCAATCGAAATAGCCCAACGGGAAACATTGCTCATCGTCACGCCTGAACCGGAAGCCGTGCGCCGACAGATAGCGGACAAGGTACGGATGGAGAACGTTCGCTTCGCCCTGTGCGACACCAACGACACCTGGGCGCGCGACCATGGCGCCATCACATTGACGGGCAAAAGTGCCCCTACCCTGCTCGACTTCAAGTTCAACGGCTGGGGGCTGAAGTTCGCTTCGGATAAAGACAACCTCATCACCCGCCACCTCGCAGAAGACGGACATCTGCACGGGAACTATGTCAACCGGCTGGGATTTGTACTGGAAGGCGGCTCCATCGAGAGCGACGGACAAGGCACCCTGCTCACCACCTCGGAATGCCTGCTCTCCCCCAACCGCAACGGAGAGATGACCCGTGGGGAAATAGAGAACTACTTGCGCGATGTTTTCCGGGTACGACAGGTCTTATGGCTGGAGCATGGTTACCTGGCCGGAGACGATACGGACAGCCACATCGACACCTTGGCCCGCCTCTGCCCCGACCACACCATCGCCTATGTGAAGTGTACCGCCCCCGATGACGAGCACTACGAAGCCCTTCGGCTCATGGAGGAACAGCTGAAGACTTTCCGCACGTTGGAGGGCAAGCCTTACCGCCTGCTCCCTCTGCCATGGCCTGACGCCATCGTGGAAGACGGTGAACGCCTGCCCGCCACCTCCGCCAATTTCCTGGTGATGAACGGAGCCGTGCTCTACCCTACCTATAACCAGCCCGAAAACGACCGCCGGGCCGCCGCAGTCCTCCGGCAGGCATTCCCCGACCGGGAAATTGTAGGTATTGATTGCCGTGCCCTCATCCGCCAGCACGGGTCACTTCATTGCGTCACGATGCAGTATCCCATCGGTGTACTATAAAAACTCGAACACATAACTTCTGACATACATTAAAATTATGAGAAAGATAAAAGTAGGTATCATCCAGCAAGCCAATACCGCCGACCTGCGGATAAATTTGTTGAACCTGGCCAAGAGCATCGAGGCCTGTGCCGCACACGGCGCACAATTGGTCGTGCTCCAGGAACTGCACAACTCGCTTTACTTCTGTCAGACGGAAGACACGCGTATGTTCGACCTTGCCGAACCTATCCCCGGTCCGTCCACCGGTTTCTATTCCGAACTGGCGGCGGCCAACCGGATTGTCCTTGTCACTTCACTCTTTGAGAAGCGCGCGCCGGGGCTCTATCACAACACCGCCGTTGTCTTCGACCGTGACGGAAGCATCGCCGGAAAGTACCGCAAGATGCACATTCCCGACGACCCCGCCTACTACGAAAAATTCTATTTCACCCCCGGCGACCTGGGCTTCGAACCCATACAGACCTCGCTTGGAAAACTGGGCGTATTGGTCTGCTGGGATCAATGGTATCCCGAAGCAGCCCGACTTATGGCCTTGAAAGGTGCCGAGTTGTTGATTTATCCTACCGCCATCGGTTGGGAAAGCACCGACACTGATGACGAAAAGGAACGCCAGCTGAATGCGTGGATTATCTCGCAACGCGGACATGCCGTGGCCAACGGTCTGCCTGTCATTTCCGTCAATCGTGTTGGCCATGAGCCCGATCCCTCCGGACAGACCAACGGTATCCTCTTTTGGGGAAACAGCTTCGTGGCTGGCCCTCAAGGTGAATTGCTGGCTCAGGCAAGCAACGACCGACCGGAGAATTTGGTTGTCGAGGTAGATATGGAACGTTCGGAGAATGTGCGCCGCTGGTGGCCTTTCCTGCGCGACCGCCGCATAGACGCCTACGAAGGGATTACCAAACGGTTTATCGACTGAATCAATGGAAAGTGATGCGCCTGTTCATGAGGAAATTGACCGCGCCATACACAAAGAGGCCGAGGAACTGGGCAAGATATTCATTGCAATGCAAGCCCTCCACCAAGCCGATGAGGAATAAGAACTGGGCACCATAAGCCAGTCCGAAAGCGATAAGAAAGAGCAGCACCTGACGCCAGGTGTTGCTCTTTTTATCTACGGGAAATATCCAATACTTGCTCCAGATGAAATTATGCGTCTGGGCAACGATGTAAGCCACAACGTTGGAAAGCATATAGTCTTCGTCTGCCACGTGCATCATCAGCCATACGACCAGTGCCGTAATCAGTGCATTCAGCGTACCGATAGTGGCAAAACGGAATACTCTTGTGGTCTCTTTCACTCTTTAATGTCTACTATCAGATTTAATTCGTCCAGTTGCTTGGGGTCGAGGCAGCCCGGAGCGTCGAGCATCACGTCGCGCCCGCTATTGTTCTTCGGGAAGGCGATGCAATCGCGGATGCTGTCCAGTCCGGCAAGAATGCTCACCCAGCGGTCGAGCCCGTAAGCCAGACCTCCGTGAGGGGGTGCGCCATACTTGAAGGCATTCATCAGGAAGCCAAATTGCTCCTGCGCCTTTTCGGGCGTAAAGCCCAGTATCTCGAACATCTTTGCCTGCAGGGCCGCGTCGTGGATACGGATAGAGCCTCCACCCAGTTCCACACCGTTGCACACCATGTCGTAGGCATCGGCGCGCACGGCTTCGGGGTTGGTGTCCAACAGGGGGATGTCCTCGTCCTTGGGATGAGTGAATGGATGGTGCATGGCCATCAGGCGGTTCTCTTCATCGCTCCACTCGAACATCGGGAAGTCTACCACCCAAAGCAGGGCAAACTTGTTCTTGTCACGCAATCCCAGCTGGTTGCCCATCTCGAGGCGGAGCTCGCAAAGCTGTTTGCGGGTCTTCATGGCATCATCGCCACTCAGTATCAGGATCAGGTCGCCCGGCTTGGCGCCGAAGGCTTCCTTCATCTTCTGCAATACGTCCTGCGAATAGAACTTGTCTACGCTGGACTTCACGTTGCCGTCAGCTTCGACACGGGCATATACCATGCCCTTGGCGCCTATCTGAGGCTTCTTCACGAATTCGGTCAGGGCGTCGAGCTGCTTGCGGGTGTAGTGGGCGGCGCCTTCGGCACAGATACCGCCGATGTAGGCGGCATTGTCGAACACGGAGAAGCCGTAACCCTTGAGGATGTCCATCAGTTCCACGAACTTCATGCCGAAGCGCAAGTCGGGCTTGTCGCTACCATAATATTTCATGGCTTCCGACCAAGGCATACGCTGGAAAGGTTCAGTCAACTCCACCCCGCGCAATTCCTTGAACAGGTATTTGGCCATGCCCTCGAAGAGGTTGATGACGTCGTCCTGCTCCACGAAAGACATCTCGCAATCTATCTGCGTGAATTCCGGCTGGCGGTCGGCACGCAAGTCCTCGTCGCGGAAGCACTTGGCTATCTGGAAATAACGGTCAAATCCGGAAACCATGAGCAGCTGCTTCAAGGTTTGCGGACTTTGAGGCAGGGCGTAGAACTGACCGGGGTTCATGCGCGAAGGCACCACAAAGTCGCGTGCACCCTCCGGCGTGGAGCCGATGAGAAGCGGCGTCTCCACCTCGATGAAACCCTGGCCGTCCAAGTATTTACGCACTTCGATAGTCATCTTGTGGCGCAGCTCCAGGTTCTTGCGCACGGCATTGCGGCGCAGGTCCAGGTAGCGGTACTTCATGCGGATGTCGTCGCCTCCGTCCGTATTGTCCTCGATGGTGAAGGGAGGTGTCTGGGCCGTGTTGAGCACGCTCAGCTCTGACACAATGATTTCAATGTCGCCCGTGGGCATGTGGTCGTTCTTGCTATAGCGCTCGTTGACGGTACCCTTGACCTGGATTACATACTCGCGTCCCAGGCGGTTGGCCTGCTCGCAGAGGTCGGCGTTCACTTCTTCGTTGAACACCAGTTGGGTAATGCCGTAGCGGTCGCGGAGGTCGATGAAAGTCATGCCTCCCATCTTGCGGCTTCGCTGAACCCATCCGGCCAGCGTCACTTGCTTATTGACATCGGAGATACGCAACTCTCCGCAGGTGTGTGTTCTGTACATTTTCTCTATGTTGTTGATTATTGTGTGCAAAAGTACGGAATATTTAGATACTCCCCTATTTTTTCGTCAGCTTTTTAATGTGTTCCTTCCCTTTATCCAAAATTATCCGGTTGCGGTGCGAGATATCCTCCACGATTGTCTCATTCAGCTGCTTCAGGCCGTTGATATAATCTTGTGCCCGTTGCAGCACGTTGGCCGACCCCTTATCCGCGTTGCGAGGCACGATGACCTTCAGTTCTTTCTGCACGATGGACACCTCCACGTCCTTGTCCGTCATCATCGGCTCGCCGTCATAATGCGCCGCACCGAGCTTAGAGCGGTGTATGCGCAAGGATTTGCACTGGAAAGTCTTGATGCGGCTGTTCTGGTCGATGGTTTTGTTGAACAGTTGGAAGGCCAGCGCGGGCACGTCGAGCACGGTAAACGGCTCCAGGATGGTCACATCGAGCAATCCATCGTCGAGCGTCGCCTTTGGCGCAATATAAGCGTTGTTTCCGTATTGCGAAGCGTTGCCGCATGCTATCAGGAACGCCCGGTAACGCGCCGAGGCATTGCCGTCCATCTCCAGCTCGTAGACTTCGGGGCGATACTTCAGACTCTCGCGCAGCGTCTGCTCCAGATAGGTCAGAGGCCCTCTCCTCCCCGCTTGCGAGAACTTCAGGCTGACAAATGCGTCGAACCCCACTCCGCAGGTGCAGAAGAAAGGAATATCGTTTATCTTGCCATAGTCCACGACCTCCGTCACTCCGTCGTTGATGATGTCCACGGCTCTCTTCGATTCGATGGGGATTTGCAGATGGCGGGCCAGCCCGTTTCCGGAGCCACAAGGGATGATGCCCAGCGCTGTTTCCGTATGCACCAGCGAACGGGCTATTTCGTTGATAGTCCCGTCACCTCCGATGGCCACCACGGCAAAGACTTTCTCGGCGGCCTTCCGCGCGGCAATCTCCACGGCATGGCCGGCATATTCCGTGTAGACCACCTCCATGTCGTATCTTTCCCTGTCCAGCCTTTCGTTTATCCAAGACAAGATGAGTTCTTTGCCTTGCGTGCCCGATGCCGGATTGATGACGAAAACTATTTTTCTTTTATTATTGTTGTCCATTCCAAACAAAGTGGGATTTTCATGCCCTGCAAAAGTAATACAATTCCTCAGAAGAACGACAAAAAAGCGGCCTTAAAACAAGAAAAGGCAGTTTTTTTGGGCAAACGATACAAAAAAAGAACGAAAATCATTATCTTTGCCCCCTGTTTTTTGGACGTTGAAAAAAATAACATACTAACTAATTATAAGACATTCAATGGGTTTACTACAAGAAAAATTTGCGAAATACGACCTGCCGCAACAGTTCATGGCGAAAGGCGTATATCCTTATTTCCGTGAAATCGACAGCCATCAGGATACGGAAGTGCTGATGGATGGCAAGAAGGTGCTGATGTTCGGTTCGAACGCATACATGGGTCTGACATACGACCAGCGAATTATCGATGCGGCCAAAGCGGCTACGGACAAGTATGGTACAGGATGTGCCGGCTCGCGCCTGCTGAACGGTACGCTCGACATCCATGTAGAACTGGAAAAAGAACTGGCTGAGTTCGTGGGAAAAGACGATGCCCTGTGCTTCTCGACGGGATTTACCGTAAACGAAGGTGTCATCCCCCAGTTGGTGGGACGCGGTGATTACATCATCTGCGACGACCGCGACCACGCTTCCATCGTGGACGGCCGCCGCCTGTCCTTCGCCACGCAGCTGAAATACAAGCACAACGACATGGAGGACCTGGAAAAGGAACTGAAGAAGTGTGAGCCGGACGCCGTGAAGCTGATTGTCGTAGACGGTGTGTTCTCCATGGAAGGCGACTTGGCCAACCTGCCCGAAATCGTACGCCTGAAGAAGAAATACAACGCCAGCCTCTACGTGGACGAAGCCCACGGCCTGGGCGTGTTCGGGCGTCAGGGACGGGGCGTGTGCGACCATTTCGGCGTGACGGACGAAGTAGACCTCATCATGGGTACGTTCAGCAAGTCGCTGGCCTCCATCGGTGGTTTCGTGGCCGGTGACAAGGAGGTCATCAACTGGCTGCGCCACAACGCCCGCTCCTACATCTTCCAGGCCAGCAGCACGCCTGCCGCCACCGCCGCCGCACGCGAGGCGCTCCACATCATCCAGAACGAGCCCGAACGCATCAAGCGCCTGTGGGACATCACCAACTACGCCCTGAAGTCTTTCCGCGACGCCGGCTTCGAAATCGGCGACACGGAGTCTCCCATCATCCCCCTCTATGTGCGCGACACGGAGAAGACCTTCACGGTCACCAAGCTGGCCTTCGACGAAGGTATCTTCATCAATCCCGTCATTCCGCCCGCCTGCGCACCGCAGGACACACTGGTACGCGTCGCCCTCATGGCTACGCACACCAAGGAGCAGATAGACTTCGCCGTAGAGAAGCTGACCAAATGCTTCCGTCAGTTGGACATTATTAAATAAGCATACTTTTATCGGATAAATAAATAGTAAGCATAAACTCAACAAAACAATAGCGGCTGCAACTATGTAAATTTATAGGGGCAGTCGCTATTGTTATATATAGAAACAAGTAGATTCAAACGTTGAAGTTCAATCTCAGATAAATAGTTCTTGGCTATCTTTACATCATCCTTTGTAACATAGTTACCTTTGAAGTTAGTCATTCCAACAAATGGTTTTTCATTGTCCACACGATTGTATATGATTTCTGCAGCCGTATTTTCGTGAACGGCATAATGCAGTTTGTTTTGCACAGTAGCAAAAAACATTTTCGTCATCTCATCTCGTGGATCATAGTCCGTGGCCGTTGCATAAATTTCCGTCACTTGTTGGTAGAAATTGCGCTCACTGCTACGAATATCCCTAATACGCTGCAGCAACTCACGAAAATAACGGTTACCGCCTTGTTTCAAGCGCTCATCATCCATTGCAAATCCTTTTTGAATATACTCATGAAGCCGTTGAGTCGCCCAACGGCGAAAGCGTGTAGCCACTTGTGATTGAACACGATATCCCAAAGCGATAACCATATCAAGGTTATAATGATCTATATTGCGTTTTACCTGACGATTACCCTCTTGGCGAACTAATAAGATTTTTTTATAAGTTCGATTCTCATCCAACTCTCGGTCTGCATATATATTCTTAACATGCATAGAAATATTTTCTTGCGTTGTACAATATATATCCGCCAACTGATTTTGTGTCAACCACAAATCGTCATCGGAAAAACGCACAGATACACGAGTGATTTCGTTATCGTCTTGATAGAGTATAATTTTATTTTCTTCATTCATAATTAGTCACTAAAGTTTCGCACCTTGAAGCAAAAGCTGTAAAAGTGAACATGTAAAGCATTTTTCTGCAAATTTGTAGTAACAGCTAACAGATTTACAACAAACAAACATTCACTTTTATAAAAGCAAAAATAGACAAAATATCCGAGATTTCATCATTGTGTTCAGGAAAAGTAACCTGTGATGTATCTACTAAATCTCCTTTTTAATGGTACATGCAAATTAGGAGTTGAAAAAAGACTTCTAATTTTTGTTTTAAAAGCTTGTAAGTTAGCAAATTATCCAATCAATTTATTTTCTGTACATTAGATAAAATTAGTAAGAAATTTGATGTGGAAACAACCTTCAAAATGTGAGCGGCATCAACTTTATGGACAGTCCAGCAATTCCCGTCTGCCATAACCCGGACAGTATGCGAACAAGGTGTTCAGTTAGCCTCAAAATTAATTCTTGCCTTTCGGAAAACATTTCGCCTGCTACCGTGTTCTATTTATATAATCCTATAAAAACAATAGAAATGAAGAAGTTATTATTTTTAGCACTTAT
Source organism: uncultured Bacteroides sp. (assembly GCA_944319875.1). Lineage (GTDB taxonomy): Bacteria > Bacteroidota > Bacteroidia > Bacteroidales > Bacteroidaceae > Bacteroides. Next base: position 20,561 of record CALUFR010000123.1, on the reverse strand, counting down.
TGCCTTGCTGGCGATGGGCTGCAATGACGATCCCGCCTCTGACGGCGGACAAGCTACCGAACTGATTACCCCGGCGTTCTATATGGATGTGGTCACCGGCGATGGAGACAAACCTTTTACCGGCGTGCTGAGTGTCGCTCCGTGCCTGGAAGGAACTTCCCTGTATTATGGCAACTACGTGAACAATAAGTTGAGTCCGTTCTATGGCTACTACTTCGTGCAGGAAGGCGAATTGTATGACAACAACAGCAACCGCGAGTTGTATCTGCCTTTAGGCAATTACGAGATGATTTACTGGGGGACTCCCAAGTATGAGGAACCCATCTATGCCAATCCGGCGGTACGCGAGCCTTCGTATAGCATCGGAGACGATCTGGCGCAGCAGGATTTCACGTTGTTGAAGATGTCCGACAGCGAATTCTATTATCCTACTTACGACCTTGTCTTTGCCTGCCATCCGGTGACAGTAGGGGCAGAAGATTTGGATGCGGCGTTGCGACGTGTGGTGGCCGGGCTGAAAGTCATCCTGAAAGACAAGGATGACAAGGTGTTGAGCACGGAAATCGCCAATGTGGAGGTGCGTGTCAGCAACATCTATGAAAAGCTGAACGCATATACCGCTGAGCCTCACGGCAAGGCCTGTACAGTAGCCTTCCCCTTGGTACGTTCCTCGGACGGTCTGCAGATGAGTAATGGCATCGTCATGCTTTTCCCGTCCGTCGGCACGCCCGAACTGCAAATCATCCTTACCCTGACGGATGGCACAACCAAGCGTATCTGTCAACACCTTCAGCAACCGCTCGAGGCGAACAACAAATTGACGTTGACCGTCAGCATCGGCAACATACTGGAAGAGGAAACCTCGGGCAGTATCGCCGTGGATAAATGGAATGAAAGCCAAGAAGAGATCAAGGTGCCGGTATTGCAATGATGTTCAAATCAGACATAAACCTGTTCCAAAATTTGCATACCTCAAACTTTTGGCCGACCTTTGCGCCGACATAACGAAAGAAAGCGTTTTGTAATCCTCATCGGAGGGCAACACTAAGTGCCGGATAAGATGACTGGGTAAAACCAATCAGCTTATCCGGCATTTTTTTGTTTGCTGTTTTTTTACGACATTATTATTATAACCATAAAAACAAGACAATGAAAAGAGATGCGATTGATTTGGGAACGGTGGGCGTGTTCAAGCTCTTCAGGACATATTTCGTACCGACGTTGTTCGGCATGTTGAGCATGTCGGCGGTTACGGCCATTAACGGCATGTTGGCGGGACATGGGATAGGCAGTGACGGTATTGCCGCCATCAACATCTGCGTGCCTTTGCTCATGCTGTTTACGGGTGTGGGACTGATGGTAGGAGCAGGTGCCTCCGTGGTGGCTTCCATCCATTTGTCGCACGGGAAACTGAAAGCGGCGCGCCTCAACGTGACGCAGGCAGTCTTGTTTGTGACTCTTGTGGCATTTATCCCATCCGTACTAATGATGGCCTATCCGTCCGCCACCGCCCATCTGTTAGGAGCTTCGGAACATCTTACGCCGATGGTGCGGGAATATCTGTTGTGGTTCGTTCCTTCGTTGATGTTCCAAATGTGGTGTTCCGTCTGCCTGTTCATCATCCGTTTGGACGGTTCTCCGAAGCTTGCCATGATATGCAACGTGGTGGCTGCCCTTGTCAGTCTCATCTTAGGATGGCTGTTCATCTTCCCGTTTGGTTGGGGATTGATGGGCGCCGCTTTTGCCGATTCCATCGGTTTGTTTGCGGGTGGTGTCATAGGACTGGTCTACCTGTTCCGCTATGCAGACAAGCTGCGCTTCTACCCGGTGAAGTGGAGCGTCAAGAGTCTGCGCCTTTCCCTCCGCAACATCGGATATCAGTGCCGCATCGGTTCTTCCGCTCTCTTGACCGAAGCGACATTGGCCACGCTGATGTTTGTCGGCAACCAGGTGTTCATGAAGTACTTAGGTGATAACGGCGTGGGGGCATTCGGCATTGCCTGCTATTACCTCCCGTTTGTATTCATGGTAGGCAACGCCATCGCCCAGTCGGCACAACCCATTATCAGCTATAATTTCGGATTGGGATACAGGCAGCGTGTGGCGGCTACAGAGCGTATCGCCCTGCTGACATCCGTCGTATGCGGCGGCATCATCATGGCGGCATTCTCGCTGTTTCCCAAGCTTTTGGTTAGTCTGTTCCTCAATCCCGACAACGTCGCGGCACGCATCGCCACCGAGGGTTTTCCCTATCTCTCAATGGCGTTCGTGTTCTTCATCCTGAACCTGACCGTCATCGGGTATTATCAGAGCGTGGAGCGGGTACGTCCGGCCACGACACTGGCTCTGTTGCGTGGCTTTGTCTTCCTGATACCGTCATTTCTCTTGCTGCCCGAAGTGATAGGAACGAACGGCATTTGGTTGGCGTTGTGCCTCTCGGAATCTTTAACAACGATGTGTATTCTTGTAGAGTTTATCCTCAAAACCGCAAAGAGGCAGTACAAGATATGAACAAAAATTTGTACATTTGCCAAACAAACCAATCAACGGAATAGGAAATGACAGTGAAACTTACAATGGCATGTCTCCTGGCCGCCTTGTTCATTGGGTCGGGAAGTACGATGGCTCAAGAAGACCGTCGCGATTATTCGGAACAACGCTTGAAGCTCCGGGCCGAGATGATGGCACTGGATATGGCAGAACGTTATGGATTGGACGAAAATCAGGTGAAGAAGCTGACGGAAGCCAATCTGGTATGGCTTCAGAAGCGTGGAGAGGCGCTGAAGTTGCATGACGGTTCGCGCTACGATTACCGTGACCGCCGCCGGGCAGACCGCCGTCACCATCGCCGCGGAGGATGTTGCGATGGCCCTCGCTACGAGGACTATTGCTGCGAGACCTATTGCGAGGAAGGCTACCATGCGCCCGACTGCCGCTATCAGGAGGACGTCCGTCCCTCGCTCGAAGAACGACGGAATGCCAGCAAGGCATATCAGGAAAGTCTTCGGGAAATCATGACGGAGGAACAATACAAAGCCTATCTGGAACGATGGACAGGAAGACGTCCGTAAAGGGTTGCATATCAGTTATTCTTCATCCACTTTTTTATTCCTAAGTTCGCAGTTAAGATAACGGGACATAAGGGATACTAACGGCACGTGTCATGAGCATCCAACGACACGTGCCGTTAGCATGTAACGCCCCGTGTCGTGAGGAGGTCACGAAGCACGGCGTGAGGAGCCAAGACTATACGGACTTAGAGGGCTGTCTTTTTGACTATGAAAACAGTACCACTTACAATGAAATGTCTACTAATACAGCACCATTCTTAAAGAAGCGTCTACTGACTCAGGGTATAAAACAAAAAGTGTCTTGTGAAATAGGAAAAGACAAGACATTTAGAAGTATAAACACGGTGTTTAGGAACGTAAAGAGGGTGTTTGCAATGTCCAAACAAGATGTTTGCGGCGTCCTAACACGATGCACACGTCCTGGCCGGAAAGGATACGTATGGACAATCCGCTCTTTGCCGGGCACTCGTAGGGATGTCGGGTGCCTTTTTTCTTTATATGCTTGCCTCACTTCCCGATTTTACTTATCTTCGCAGACGGATAAAAACAATAACCCAATGAGTCCTAAGTTCAGACAAGAGGAAGGCTTCACATTCAAAATATATTCCAATGAAGAGGAACGGAAGCACATCCACGTGGTGAAAGCCGAATGCGAAGCCAAGTTCTGGCTGGAGCCGGAGATTGAACTGGCATACAACTACGGTTTCAGCAGCAAAGAATTAAAGAAAATAACAGAATTAGTAGAGAAATATGGAGACAACTTTAAACAACAGTTTGCAGCCCACATCGGTAAGCGTGTTAATGATTAACGCGCAGGGTATGATGCTGTCCGTTCTGGGGCAGGATTATTTCGTGTCGTACAACCGCGTGCCGTGGCTGCGCGACGCCCGCGTCAGCAGTGTGCTCAACGTACGAATGGCAGGACCGAACGCCATCGAATGGCCCGAGTTGGACGTAGACCTTGAAATCGAGAGCCTCAAGCATCCCGAACGCTATCCGCTGGTGATGAAACGGTCGCCGTTGGATGTGGTTTGAAAGCGATGCAATGTACAGAGAAAGCATCTCTGAGGTTTCGGGGGGCTTTTTCTGTATAGTAACTTGCCCACGTTAAAATTTCTTCCTTTAACGCATTCCAATCCTTCTAAGCGAATATATAGTCGGTGACAAAGGCATATTGCATAAGCGATAAGGGTAGCTTATGCCGATGTCCAACTCCTCAAAAGTTTTTAGGGTTATACCCCTAAAAAACATAAAAACTTTCATTATGCAGACATCCGGCGATGTGGAAAATCGGTGAACTCTATTCGTAACGCATGGAGTCGGCCGGACGGATGCGCGTGATGAAATAAGACGGACCGACGAGCATCAGCACCGAGGCGATAAGTGTACCTGCATTAAGCAGCAGGAAGATCCACCAGTTGAAAGAGACGGGGACGGTATCCATATAATATGTAGCGGGATCGAGCTTGAAGAGTCCGAAGCATCGCTGCACGGCATAGAAAGACAGTCCGATAATATTGCCCCACAGCATTCCACGCCCGATAAGGAACACCGAGAACCACAGGAACAAGTGACGGATGGTGCGGTTGTCGGCTCCAAGTGACTTCAGCACGCCGATCATCGACGTGCGCTCAATGATGATGATAAGCAGTCCCGATATCATTGTGAAACCCGCCACACCTATCATCAGCACCAAAATCACCCAAATGTTGACGTCCAGAATGTCGAGCCAGGCAAAAATAGCGGGATTGAGTTGCTCGATGTTGCGGACACAGAACTCCTGTCCGTAGCGATCCGTCTTTCCCTCCAGCCGGGAAGCCAGTTCCCACGTGAAATCCTCCAGGCGGCTGTAATCGTTCACCGTCAGTTCCAGCCCGCTGAAGCGGTCGGCCTCCCAACGGTTCAGATGGTTCACCGTATAAAGATCGGTCACGAGATACAGGTTATCGAATTCTGTCATATTGGTCCGATAAATGCCCGCCACCGTCAGGCGTCGCGCCCGTATGTTTTCCTGGAAGAAATAAGTATCTATCTTGTCGCCCAACTTCAGCTTCAGCTTATCGGCCAGCGACCGGGAAATGATCACCCGATTGGACGAAGCCGTGTCGCTGAACTGGGGCATCTCGCCCTCCAGCAGGTGACGACGGAAAAACTCCACGTCATATTCCGGTCCGACACCTTTGAGCAACATGCCTTGGAAAGCCTCATCGGTCTTGACCATACCTGCCTTGAGTGAGTAGCGCTGCACGTGACTAATCTCCGTCCGGCCGCGAAGCGAATCAATCTCCACTTCCGTCATGGAGACGGGCAGGGATTCATAGAGGGAAGGTGCCCTGAGATTGGTAATCTGTATGTGCGCGCCGAAACCTGCAATCTTGTCGCGCACCTCCTTTTTGAAGCCCACAATGACGGAAACGGCCACAATCATCACCGCCAGTCCGATGGCAATGCCGGTCATGGCTATCAGTACCGCCGGTCGCGACAGCTGCCGGCCGGGGTCGTTGTCACGATAGATGCGCTGAGCGATGAATAGAGGCAGGTTCATAACGAATTACAGTGTTCTTCCGGGATATGCCTCCAAAGCCTTCTGAAGCACAAACAGTGCGCGCATCAGGTCTTCTTTCTTCAGCACGTAAGCGATGCGCACTTCGTCGCGTCCGGCACCGGGCGTGGTGTAGAAACCCGAAGCGGGTGCCATGAACACCGTCTGCCCTTCATATTCGAAGTCGGACAGACACCAGGCGCAGAACTTGTCGGAGTCGTCCACCGGCAGCCTGGCCACCGTATAGAAAGCCCCCATCGGGATGGGCGAATAGACGCCCGGAATGCGGTTCAGCCCGTCAATGAGGCACTTACGGCGCTCCACGTATTCATCGTAGATGTCGCGCAGGTAGTCTTCGCCCGCGTCAAGCGAAGCCTCGGCGGCAATCTGTCCGATCAAGGGAGGACTGAGACGGGCCTGGCAGAATTTCATCACGGCGTCGCGGATTTCCTTGTTTTTCGTGATCAACGCCCCGATGCGGATGCCGCACTCCGAATAACGCTTGGAAACGGAGTCGATAAGCACCACGTTCTGCTCGATGCCTTCCAGGTGGCAGGCCGAGATATAGGGCGAACCGGTATAGATGAACTCGCGGTACACCTCGTCGGAGAACAGGAACAGGTCGTACTTCTTCACCAAGTCGCGTATCTGATTCATCTCGCGACGGGTATAGAGGTAGCCGGTCGGGTTGTTGGGATTACAAATCAGGATGGCACGCGTGCGCTCGTTGATCAGCTCCTCGAACTTCTCCACCTTGGGCAGCGAGAAACCTTCCTCAATGGTAGTGGCAATGGTACGTATTTTGGCACCGGCCGAGATGGCGAAAGCCATATAGTTGGCGTAGGCCGGTTCGGGCACGATAATCTCGTCACCCGGGTTCAAGCAGGCCATGAAAGAGAATAGCACCGCTTCCGAACCACCGGAAGTGATGATAATATCATCCGCCGTCAGGTGGATGTTATACTTCTCATAATAGCCCACTAGCTTTTCGCGGTAGCTTCGGTAGCCCGCACTGGGGCTGTATTCCAACACCTTACGGTCAATATTGCGGATGGCGTCGATAGCCACTTGCGGTGTAGGCAGATCCGGCTGTCCGATGTTCAGATGAAACACATGGACACCCCTTTGCTTGGCGGCGTCGGCCAGCGGAGCCAGTTTGCGGATGGGGGATGCGGGCATCTCCGTCCCCCGAATGGATATTTTTGGCATGGGTCTTGTTCCTTTTTTTACAGTTTAGAGGTTTGCATTTGCTGATACTTTTACTCCAAGTCCATTTAGGATGTGCAAATGTAGCGATTTATTTGATACCACAGGAACGCATGGCATAAAAACTTTAAAAACCTTATCTATATTAAAAACGTTATGCCATGTAAAAAGAAACTCTTACCTTTGAATATACAAAAACTCAATTATAGTATCATGGTCATCAATCTCATAACATTCGCCTCATTACTCCATAAGCATGCATCCGTGCGCAGTTCGCACGAAACAATCCTGGCCGAACTGGAAAAATATTTCACCGTCAACCTTGTCGACTGTTCACAGATGAGCCGCCTCACTCCCGACGATTTCAGCATCCTGTTCATTGCCACAGGCGGCGTGGAGCGGCTGGTGATACAGCACTTCGAACAACTGCCCCGCCCCACCATCTTGCTGGCCGACGGCATGCAGAACTCACTGGCCGCGGCTTTGGAGATCTCCTCCTGGCTGCGCGCCCGCGGCATGAAGAGCGAGATTTTGCACGGCGAACTGCCGGAAATCATCAAGCGGCTGTTCGTGATGTACAACAACTTCAAGGCGCAACGCCACATTTCAGGCTCGCGCATCGGTGTCATCGGTACGCCCGCCGGCTGGCTCATATCCAGCAACGTGGATTACCTGCTGGCCAAGCGCCGATGGGGAGTGGAATACACTGACATACCGCTGGAACGCGTCGTAGAATACTACAATGCCCTGTCCGACGACGAAGTGGGCGAAGCTTCGGCCCAACTGGCCGGACAAGCGCTGGCCTGCCGGGAAGCCTCGCCCGAGGATATGCTGAAAGCCATGAAGGTGTACAAGGCCATCCGACGGATAGCCGAAGAAGAAAAACTGTCGGCTCTGACGCTGAGTTGCTTCAAACTCATAGAAATGACAGGAGCATCCGGCTGTCTCGCCCTGTCACTACTGAACGACGAGGGCATCGTGGCCGGATGTGAAGGCGACCTTCAGTCGATATTCACCATGCTGATGGTGAAAACACTCACCGCGCAACCGTCCTTCATGGCCAACCCGTCGATGATCAACGCACGAACCAACGAAATCGTACTGTCTCATTGCACCATAGGATTGAAGCAGACGGAAAAATTCATCTTGCGCAGTCACTTCGAGACAGACCAGAGCATCGGCATACAAGGCCTGCTCCCCACGGGCGACGTAACGCTCGTGAAATGTGGAAGCGAATCGCTGGATGAATATTACCTGACGACCGGCACCCTGACGGAAAACACAAACTACATCAACATGTGCCGTACGCAGGTGCGCGTCCGCCTCAACTCGCCCGCAGACTATTTCCTGCGCAATCCGCTGGGCAACCACCACATCATGGTGCATGGGAACTATGAAACGCTGTTCGACGAATTTCTGCAAGTAAATGCCTGCAAGCGTACGGAATAGCCGAGCGGAATATCACATCAATGACAATGCTGTTGTATAACACACGGCCACCGATAACAACCTGTCAGCAAATTCGCTATCTTGCGCCATGTTTAACCTCTAACACATAGCATTATGATTATTGGTGTACCGAAAGAGATTAAAAACAATGAGAACCGTGTCGGCATGACGCCGGCGGGAGTAGCCGAGCTCGTCAAGCGGGGACACACCGTGTACGTACAGCAGACGGCAGGCAGCAACAGCGGCTTTACCGATGAAGACTACATGAACGTGGGTGCACAGCTGTTGCCTACCATTGAGGAGGTTTATGCCGCTGCCGACATGATTGTTAAGGTCAAGGAGCCTATCGCTCCCGAGTACAAACTTATCCGACGCGGACAGGTGGTGTTCACGTACTTCCATTTCGCCGCCGACCGTGCCCTGACCGAGGCTATGATTGAAAGTGGAGGCATCTGCATCGCCTACGAAACCGTCGAACTGCCCGACCGCTCACTGCCCCTGCTCGTCCCCATGAGCGAAGTGGCCGGCCGTATGTCCGTGCAGGAAGGCGCACGCTTCCTCGAGAAACCTCAGGGAGGCAAGGGCAAACTGCTGGGAGGCGTGCCGGGCGTACGTCCCGCCCGTGTGCTGATACTGGGTGGAGGTATCGTGGGAAGCAACGCTGCACAAATGGCAGCCGGCATGGGAGCTGAAGTGATGATTACGGATATCAACCTGGCCCGACTGCGCTACCTGAGCGAAGTATTACCCAAAAACGTAAAGACTCTCTATTCCTCGGCTCACAACATCCGCATGGAATTGCCCACAGTGGACTTGGTCATCGGTTCTGTCCTCATTCCCGGCGACAAGACGCCACACCTTATCACCCGCGACATGCTCGGCCTGATGAAGCCGGGCACGGTACTCGTAGACGTAGCCATCGACCAGGGCGGCTGTTTCGAAACGTCGCACCCCACCACACACAGTGACCCGACATACGTCGTGGACGGCATTGTCCACTACGCCGTGGCCAACATTCCCGGTGCCGTTCCCTTCACCTCAACCATGGCACTGACCAACGCCACCCTACCCTACACCGTAGCCCTGGCCGACAAAGGCTGGCGGAAAGCCTGCAAGGATGATCCGGCCTTGGCGCTCGGCGTGAACGTGGCCGACGGGCAAGTGGTCTACAAAGCCGTAGCCGATGTATTCGGTTTACCCTATGAAGAACTCATATTGTAAGGATGTAAAGTGAAAAAACAGGCACGGATTTCACAGATATGGACTGGAAAGTCTCTTATTCTTTCCGCATACATCCGTGAAATCCGTGCCTGATTTTTATCTTCCCGCTGTTCACTCCAGAATCTCGGCGTCTTCGGCATCGTCCTTCATCTCTTCCACATTCTCAGGCTGCGGACGGTGGCTGGAGAACTTCATCCAAGTCACCAGTTCAGACAAAGCATAGACCAGGCAACTTACACCAATGATGATGAAAGCCGTGGAGCGGACACCTGTGGGATTGAACAAAGCTACCACACCTGCAATCAGAATGAGCAGCGGAACAACGTAAAATCCACCCGGCACCTTCATCCAGCTACGCGCCGCCATGAGCGAAGCTATCTGTTGCACACCGCCCATCACCAGGATAAAGCCTAACACAAAGGTCAGCAGGTCGGCAAAGAAGTCGGGCATGATGACCAGCCACAAGCCGAAGAGCAGACTGCCCACTGCCTCGATAGGAAAACGACGACGGTTCTCCGGTTTCTGCGCCAGATAGCCTATCAAGCCGATGAGCGAAGGAACCATGAAAACCACGCCCAGCGTCAACACAAAATATTCGCCGGCCTCGGCGGGAAACAACACCAGCAGGAGACCGATAATCAAGGCGCAAATGATGCGCATCAATGAATAATTCAATCCTTTCATATTCTATTCTTTTTAATCATTTTCAAAAGCCTTTCAATATAACACACAGACGAGCGTTTAGTTCGACACAGGCAAAGATACACTCTTTCGGACAACGGTGCAAGCAAAACAAATGTTTAATTCTACTGACGCGACAGCCCGATTGTCGAATAGATTTTGTACCTTTGCCGCCATTAAACTGCTAAGCACGGAGAATCGTATGAATACATCGGACTGTCCTTCTGTACTACTGATATATACCGGCGGCACCATCGGCATGATTGAAAATCCTGAAACCGGCGCCTTGGAAAGTTTCGACTTTGACCAACTGCTAAAGCACGTGCCTGAGCTGAAACGTTTCAACTGCCACATTTCCACCTATCAATTCAATCCGCCCATCGACTCATCGGACATGGAGCCTGAACTGTGGGCCAAGATTGTCAGGATTATCAGCGCCCATTATGACAGATATGACGGCTTTGTCATCCTGCACGGCACCGACACCATGGCCTATACGGCTTGCGCCCTGAGTTTCATGCTCGAAAATCTGTCGAAACCTGTCATCCTGACCGGCTCACAACTGCCTATCGGCATGCTGCGCACCGACGGTAAGGAAAATCTCATCACCGCCATTGAGATTGCCTCCGCCCGCCGCCCCGACGGCACCCCTATGGTACCCGAAGTCTGCATCTTCTTCGAAAACGAACTGATGCGAGGCAACCGTACAACCAAAATCAATGCCGAAAACTTCAACGCTTTCCGTTCCTTCAACTGCCCGCCGTTGGCCAAGGCAGGCATACATATCCGTTACGAAGAGCACCTCATCCGTCGTCCCGACCTGTCACGACCGATGAAACCCCACTATCTGTTTGATACGAATGTAGTGGTTCTCACCCTGTTTCCCGGCATTCGCGAGAGCATCGTCAACTCCGTGCTCCACGTACCCGGACTGAAAGCCGTCGTGCTCAAGACCTTCGGATCGGGCAACGCACCCCAAAAAGAGTGGCTTATCCACCAACTGAAGGAAGCCACCGAACGGGGCATCGTCATCGTCAACATTACACAATGCCAACGCGGCATTGTCGAGATGCAACGCTACGGAACCGGGCTCCAACTGCTTCAGGCCGGTGTCATCAGCGGTTATGACAGCACGCCGGAATGTGCCGTCACCAAACTGATGTTCCTCCTGGGACACGGACTGGACCAACAGGAAATCCGACGACTGATGGACTCTAATCTGGCTGGTGAAATCACGAAAGAATAAAAAATTTATTGGTTCCGATAAAAAACAATATAAAAAACGAAATACTGAGAATACTGAAACAACAGAGGCTATCCCCTAATTGGAACAGCCTCTTTTTTATTAGCAATTATAACAATAACCTCATTTCCTTTTTGTGAGCAAATGCCACAATTCCCTCGTCCATAGAACCAATGAAGATAAGGTAACTATTATTATCCAATCTACTAATTTCATTGGAGTACAGTTAAAGAACTCATAGAGTCCTTCAACTATCACAATCTGCCCAATAAAAATTATTGCAACGATAGTAAAAAACTCCTTACTCATTCTTAGTTGGAAGAAGCTTTTGCCTGTTTCAAATGAACGGGTATTGAACATATACCAAAGGTGTGTCCAAACGAAAATTGAAAACAATAGAGTCTGCTCATATGCTGACAAGCCATTGGCTTCGCCAAATTTGCAATGTATCAGGTCTGTCATTTGCGTGATTTCAGTATGTTGGAATATATAAAGGAACACAACAAGCAACAAAAAGAAAAATCCGCCAACACCGAGAATATCTTTCATCATGGGTTTTGTAAGGATAAATGCTTTGCGGTCACGAGGCTTATCTTTCATTACAGATTGTGAAGGGGGCAATGAAGCAAGAGCCATAGCTCCGAATGTATCCATTATTAAGTTTACCCACAGCATTTGCGTCACGGTTAACGGAGATTCTGTTCCCATGAACGCACCTACCAGCACAATAAAACATGCAGCTACATTGACTGTGAGTTGGAACAATAAGAAACGTTGAATATTTTGATAAAGTGAACGCCCCCACATAACCGCACGACAAATGCTGCTAAATGAATTGTCTATAATGGTAATGTCCGAGGCTTCCTTGGCTACGGAGGTGCCGTCGCCCATTGACAAACCCACATGAGCAGCCTTGAGTGCTGGAGCGTCATTCGTGCCATCGCCTGTTACTGCGACCACTTGATTGTTTCTCTGCAAGGATTCTACCAGACGTCTCTTATCCATTGGACGGGCACGAGCAATAATCTTTAATCCAACCACTTTCTTATCAAGCTCATCATCTGAAAGTTTTTCAAACTCTGTTCCTGTTATTATTGCACTATCATTATCTTTTTTAGTCCAAAGTCCGATTTGCCGTCCGATTTCTTTAGCCGTCCCAGGAGTATCTCCGGTTACAATTTTTACGTTAATACCTGCGGCCATACACTTTTGCACAGCTGCTGGAACATCTTTACGAACGGGGTCAGCAATGGCAACAATTCCCATGAAAGTCAGGTTCCCAGCAACCACCTTGCCGTCTGCAATTGTAACATCACTGTCATTCAATATTTGATATGCAAAACCCAAAGTACGCATTGCACGATTTTGATAGTCTGTTAGTTGTTTGTCAATATCGGCAATTTTTACATTTTGATCGATTTGCTTACAAAGAGAACGAATTATTTCGGGAGCACCTTTTACATATAGAATTTTCTTACCTCCAAGCAGAGCGGATTCCACAACAGTTGCCATATATTTCCTTTCTGTAGAAAATGGCAATTCTTCTACTACATTGGCATCTTCCTTCAGATCTCGGTAATCAACGCCATTATTTTTAAGCCATAAAAGCAATGCCCCTTCTGTAGGATTACCTAATACTATAGGCTTTTCAGGGTTACTTAAATCCAATGATGCTGTAGAATTAAGAGCAATGCCTTCTTTTATTAAATAGCTTGTTTCATCTGTACCCAATATTTGGTTAGATAGACCATAAAATTGAGTTTCCTCAACGCTCATCTGATTTTGGGTCAGTGTTCCTGTTTTATCCGTACAAATTACAGTCGTGGCTCCCATTGTTTCACATGCGTGCATCTTGCGTACAAGGTTGTTCGTTTTCAACATTCTGCGCATACTATAAGCAAGGCTCAAGGTTACAGCCATAGGCAGCCCTTCGGGTACAGCAACAACAATTAAAGTGACGGCTATCATTAATGTTTGGAGTACATATGCAGTAATATGTGCCCATTCCATTGAGTTATCTCCCAAAAAGTAAATCAACAAACGACCGATGACTACCAATGCGGCAAATCCATAGCTTAATTTTGTTATCAGGTCACTTAATCCATCCAATTGTTCATTGAGCGGTGTCTTTACACTATCATCAATTTGAGCAGCTACGAATACTTTACCGTTTTCTGTTTTGTCCCCGACCGCAGTCACACGAAATATACCATGCCCTTCCATCACTTTAGTTCCTTTAAGAACATGATTGGTTGGATAGGTAGCATCTGAATCAAAATCATTTTCATCAACACTCTTATGACACATTGGTTCTCCCGTAAGAGTAGATTCATCTACATTCAGACTGACGCATTCCAACAACTCACCATCAGCAGGAACTTCCGCACCAGTATTAATGATAACAATATCCCCAACAACTACATCCTTCTTTGGAATCTGAGTTGCATTGCTATTTCTTATGACTTCAACCAGTTCATCATCATTCACTTGGTTTAATATGGCGAATTCTTTATCCGCCTTTAATTCAAAATAAAAAGCCAATCCTGTAGCAAGTAAAATCGCCACAAAAATGCCAATAGGTTCAAAAAACACTGTGAATCCCTCATTTAGTCCAAAATACTCATAAAATGAGATTCCAATGGACAAGACACCAGCTATCATCAAAATGATGATAAGAGGGTCTGTGAATTTTTCCAAGAACTGTTTCCATAACGGTTCTTTCTCAGGTGGAGTAAGAATGTTTACTCCATACTTTTTACGGCTCTCCAAGACCTCTGCATCCGTCAAGCCAATGTAATGCTTTTTTTGTTGCATATAAGAAAAACTTATTGATTAATAATTATTTGCAAAATAAAACCTTAAGCAGAACTTTACCCAATTTGCGTCCTAAACCTGCCTTGGATGTTGGTATTCCTGTTTGACGGGCAAATATCTGTTTTGCCTGTGTTATACCCAATGCACGTTTCCAAGAAAAACTTACCCCCGGTATTCTTATGATTTTCTCTCTTGCCATTGTCTGTAATATTTAGTTTTTACTGATATCTTTAAACAGCCTTGGAACTTCTCCATACTGAGGCAATTTTCCATCCCACTTCTCAATATACATTTGCTGAATAATTAATGGAGTTAAAGCAGACGCTTTTAAATCGTTCGCCTTTTTCTCAGCCTCAGCTGCTATTATTTTGGCCTTGGCTTCAGCTTCTGCTTGCTTAAGTTTATTTTCTGCTTGGTATGCCTCTTGAGTAGTTCTATTTTTGGCATCAATAGCATCTTTTAATGATTGAGGTGCTGTTAAATTAGACGTTAGTTGCTGAAAAATGAATCCTTCTTTACTCAGTTCATCTTGTAACATATTTTGAACTTTTGTTTCAAATTGTTGTCTATTACTAATCAAAGAATCTGAGGGGAATTGATTTGCAACAATTCGATAACTATCCATAATAACATTACGGATATATGTATTCTCCAATTCTTTTAAGCTTCTTCGATATTGACTAAACATCACAGGAACTTTATTTCGATCCACATAGTAAGAAAAGGTTGGATCTACAGAAAATTCAGAGCCGTCTTTCGCATTAATGTGAAATGACTCATAATCTTTCACCTGTGTAAAAATAGGAAATTCGTGTATTTGGGTAAACAATGGCATATATAATACCCAACCTGTTACTTCTGTTATTTCATCCACACCGCGGTTGTTACCAACAAGATTTACTTTTATCCCTACACATCCGGCATCAATTCGTTCAATTGCCACAAAATACCTTACAAAGATGCCAATAAGAACAAGGCTTATGAAAATTGTTAATACGAGTCTAATTTTTTTCATATCAGAAAATTGTTAATATAAGAACGAAAAATAATATGTAAATGATAAATGACGAATCTAATTGCAAATGCCGCCCCAATTGAAGTTTGGGAATAAAACTCAAACAGCCCAATAATTTCCGAACCACAATCTCCAAGAAATTGAAAGGTTGTTGATATTTAATAAATAATTGATCCTTAAAAGGCACAATTTTCCAATAAAGTACTAATCCAATTAAAAATAGAGCACACAATATTTTTACAAACAGAATCCAACGGATTCCAAGCAGTACAATCAGTAGGATTATTCCAACACACATCAAAAATATATCTGATTTTTTCATCATTATCTCATTTCTATTTTTACAAATAACAAATTAGAGTTTATGCAGAATAAAGGACAAGCTTATTGGTTATCAGTATCCTAATATCTTATCGATATAATGTCCATTAACCATTTACTAGTTGAACAACAATGAGCCTACCTCCTTGTCCTTTGTCAAGCAAAATCTGCCTGCCTTCTGTAAGAGGTACATACTCTCCTATGGCTATAGGCTTTTTCTCCGTAACATCCATCATATCTGGAAGATTGCGATTTATCAGAATCCACTGATTATTGAAAAAATGAAAATCCCCAACAGGCCTTTTATCAGCTTCAGATATTCGTTCACTCGGAGATACTAAATTATTTGCGTGCCATTTATATAGAGTTTGCTTGTCATACACCATCAAACGATAATTTTCTGATATGAATTTACCATGTGAGGGAGCATAATAAAAATTTAATATCGGCAGCTGTCCGTGATATGGTTGTCCACAAAACGGACATTTAGGGCTGGTCGTGTTGTCAAATACAAACCATTTAGCTTCACAATTTGAATTTTGGCATGGTTGTACCAAATCGGTTGTCTTTACTAAGGCATCCTCCCATTCCGCCGCACTCGGACGCTTTGAGGGGTCGTGTAAACCTTCTATAAAAGCACGGTCAAACAATTTCTTCAGATATGGGCCACAAATAGTATATGGCATCTTTGCCGGGTCGCCTTGTGGCAACTCAGCAGAGGAAAGTTGTTGAGCTTTAACCTTATTGGATTTATCTGTTGGATTTTCAATAAACAAAGCTTTTGCGCCCATAGACAATTCTTCATCACGTCCGCTGTCATTCACATCATTTACCTTGCCGCCTCTTAAAGGGTGTCTATTAAGAAGATACATATATATTAGGACGGCCAAAGCATGACGGTCTGTATAGATACTTGGCAGCTTTCTTTGTTTGTCATCCAATGCGAGATGCTTAGTTTCAATAACTTCAGGCGCAATAAAATCTGGCGTACCAATAACCTCAGGCGGAAATTTGCCTGGGACCACTAAACTATCATCATCAATAATACACGCACTTCCAGTAATCGGGTCAACCAATATATTCTTGTAAGATAGATCTGAATGTGCCAATCCTGCTGCGTGAAGCCGTCGGACAGCACGGGCAATCTTTATACACATATGAAGATTGGTTAGCCAATTACCTTTTTGGTCAACAGGCAAAAATTTATTACGCAATTTAGCGGAAGCAAACCATTTGCCCTCTTTTTCTTTACCCTTAAACGGACCTGAAGAGAAGAAAAATCTTTTATCGTAAAAAGGCATCACGATACCTGTCTTTCCCTTCCATTCAACCATTTTGGTTGGCCATGCAAACAGATTTTTCCAATAGTCTCCTTCTGGAGTATCGAAAATCCGCTGGCGGTAAATGCCCACAATGTTAGTAATGCGTTCTCTGTCGTTGGCATTGATTGTTTTACGATAGAAAGCAACGACATAGGTTTTGTCAGTACTGAAATATACATCCTTAACGCCACCTTGAGCTTTTATCTCATCGTAAAACTCAACGATACTGCCGTCATTCGCTGTCAGAGTTATCTTATTTGCCATGATCTCTTGCTTTTAATACAATATTGCTATGGTTCTGTCGTCATGGTTTCCCGGAGACCAAAAATCTAACCAATTCAAAAGTTGGCTTGCAGCCTCCTCATTATCATCTGTTAATTCCACACCGTTTTCTTTGAGATCACTCCATAATTCATTCCATTTATCATAAGATTTCAAATTAGCGTCCGTTTCAAACTTGGGGTCACTAATGCCATCCGTCATAAGGAATAATGCTGTAAAGTCCGGGACAATCCGGCAATTCATTCTTTGGTAGAATCTGGTGGAATCCGAAAATATCTCAGGCATTGTGAGGAAACGTGTTTGCCCTGCATATTCACCCTCATCCGGCATGCCAAGCATCATTGCAGTCTTATCATCTTGGTTGTAAAGACATATTGCTCCATCGCCTACCCAAAATGACGCGATAAACCAGCCAAAATCAAACTTCTTGCAGATGGCCAACAGCAATGTTGTAGAATATTCCTTTGTTTTTCGCCCTTTTTGCTGAGCCTCAGCCGCGATTGCTTTATGTGCCTCTAGCGCAGCATTACCCACGATTTTGTATATATCTGCACTAATGGCCTTGCCTGCAGCTTCAGATTTTTGGTCCAGATGATAAAGATTGATGTCATCATCAAAATTTTCAGAATCAGTCAATTGTTCCTTGCAATGTTCAACAGCTATATTGCAAGCTATTTTTGAGCCCTCGCGAGAATATGGTGCAGACCCCGCTCCATCGGCCACGGCAATGACATACCAATTTGTTTTTTCATCGTGATACAAACGGAAATCGTCATCACGGGGCTTGCCTTCTTGTGCATGTGAACGGCCTCTTTTGCTTGCAGCGACAATGTCTTTTTGCGGAGTTCCATCGGAAAGTGCCTCAACCTTTACATAATCTTTTTCCGTATCATTTTTCGGGTACTCTATATCTTCGGGTACAGGAATATCTTTCCATAAGTCCCTTGGATCTGGATTGATGATAATTTGTAATATACGTTCCATATAAGGACGCTCAACAGACGACAGACCACGATATTTGTATCTTAATACGACATCAAAGGTTCCGCTTTCTTTAGGAGTTCCACTTATCTTAAAAGATTTGTCATCTTCCTGTTTCTCAATTTTAAGCCCTTGCAATTCTTCAGTAAGACCAGATAATGTGATATCGGTCATCTCTTCGCAAGGTATTGATACTATCGTATTATATGGCTTTCTGATAGACGCGTTAGGTATAACGATAGGCAGTTCTTTTACCTTGTTTTCTATTATGACAATTTCATTCATAAGATACTCATTATATTCACTCCATAGCTTTTTAGCATAATATTTGATGAAGCCGCTCATGCGTTCATCGGATTCTCCATTACTAAGGAGGTCTATTATTTTTTCTATGTTCATAATCAGCCTCTTCCTCGTGTTATATCTAAACCGCCATCGCCAATTGCTCCTAATGAGCCTTCTATTCCACACCATGGGCAAGCGGTAGTTTGACCATCTGAGCACATAATGTTGCCACATTCGCATACAACTACGCCGAATTGATTACCACAACACGGACAGGTGGGTACTCCCATCAAAGACATGGTGTTGATGTTTCGGTTTGACTTGCCATCACTTAATTCTTCGTAAGCCTTATCGTCAATAGGATAAGCTCCCACAAGTTTATAGTCAATTCCTTTTACGTCAAGTTGTTCTAATCCGGGAATCTTATCTATCCGTTTGGCATATTTAATAAGGTATTTCTTTTTTGTATTTGAACATTTGCCGAGCAGTACTACAAAGTTCTCATCAACATTGCAGTCTTTAGTCGTGTCCACCTTTTCAAGGTCTATTCCCGATGTGGAAACAAGCTGGACTTCATCAGTTCCCATATCGGTAACAGAAACACTTGTAGACTTGATTGAGGCCGTAACCCATTTGAAAAAGGCCTTGAATGATTGTTCTCCTGTGTCATTCAGTCTCAATACATTGTCTGAGATTTTTCCAAGCATTTTAGTATCTGTATTATCGCCGATGGAAATACAAACTAAATTGGCTTTTCTCTTATAATATGCATTCCATCGGTTGAAAGCTTGCTGTGGATTGTCGGTTGGCATTCCGTCCGTAAAAAGGAAAACGATAGGCTTCCAATCACCTTTCATTTCAGCAGTTGTTTTCGTTATAGACTTGTCAAAATCGTTCATTAGACAATCTAAAGCGGCTCCTAACGATGTTCCTCCACCTACAGGAAACTGTGGTGGATAAAACTTGTACAACTCGGTTAAAGGAGACAATACCTTTGCCTTTCCTGCAAAAACAATGACAGATACAAATACTGTTTCAAGAGCATAAGGATCAGTCCTTAGCTCCTGTATAATATTCTTCATACCTTTCTCTACCTGAGTGATTGGTTCTCCAACCATTGATTCTGAAACATCAATCAGAAAATATATCGGTAATCTTCTCATAAACAATTATATTACTATATTCACCTCCGCAGGTGGTCCCGGCAATTCCAAAGAATCCGTTGTTCCCACACTTTTTCCTCCTACACCTATAACATCAGAAACCCAAACAAAGAATTTCTTAAACGATGTGGCATCCATTGTATCAAGTGTAAACACTTGGTCTGTGAGCTTCTTTAGCGGTTCTATTTTTGCTTTGGGACCGGCTGCACAAGCAATTATGCTTGCAAAATTCTTACTCTTGACTATCGGTATAACGTTATTGTAAATTTGTATATCTGCTGGTTTACCGTCTGTCATGATGAATAATAATGGACGCCAATCGCCCTTTTGTTCAGGTGTACCCTTTTGAACTTCTACTTCAATCCTGTTGCAAAGCATTTCCAATGCCTTTCCAAGAAATGTCGGGCCTGAATCCGGCGTGATGATATTGGGTATCTGTAAATCGGCAAGTTCGGTCAAAGGCAAAATCTGATTTACCTCCCTGTCAAAAGTTATTATGCTTATGCAAACAGTTTCCAGCGCATATGGGTCTTGACGGAGAGTCGCAATCATATCTGACAAACCGACCTTGACACTTTCTATCGGTTCTCCCTTCATAGATCCGCTGGTATCAATCAAAATATATACAGGTAAATGTCTCATTCTTGATAAACTTTATAGCATAAGTGGCACAAACTGTTTCGTGCCACTTTGCTTTGTTTCTTTACACAACGATATTTACTTCTGGAGGTGGAGGCGGTAGCTCGCTCATTGATGCAACATCGCCGTGAGTATCCTCAACTTTTTGGCTGCCTGTACTAATGCTTGCGCTTACCCATTTGAAGAACGCCTTAATCGTTGCGCTGTCGGCTGTATCAAGCTGAACGACATTTTCTGTAATCTGCTTTAACGTATTCGTGTTAGCACCTTGCCCTGCGGCACAAGCTACGACCATACCGAATTTTCTTTTCTTGAACTCGTCAATC
>CALUFR010000122.1 GCA_944319875.1 uncultured Bacteroides sp. | reverse complement strand
GCATAGGGAGCCCCCAGCCTCCTATATGTTTATGACGTACGAAATACGTACTTGCGCTTCCGAATTTCTGTTATTGATAATCTTCCAGTGGTCACTATAGCTTTCCTTAAACACACTAACCGTACTTATTCCTCCTGTTTTTGAGAAAAATACAACCTGAGAATCTTTGTCAGTTAACACTTCACCCGTCCCATCTATTCGTAGAATTGCCGCAGCGATACTTGTTGAACCGCTTTGATTTGTTATCAACAAAAGGCCGGAATGAAGAGGAAGTTCATATTCTTCACCTTGTGACATAACATGTAATATGGAATAGAATGAATTTCCCTTTATATTTAATCGTCCTCCCACCTCCGCAATCAACACCTCTATTCGTCACCATTTTTTCTACCTTTACCTCAAAAAAAACCATGCAGAAAATCCGTTACCGCCTTGTGTACAACCGCAAGAAGCAACTCAACCGCCAAGGGACCGCCCTTGTACAGGTTGAAGCCAAACTAAATCAGCGCAACATCTACCTCACAACCAACATCTACCTGAGACCGGAACACTGGGACAGACAGACGGCCCAAGTTGTCAACCATCCGCAGGCGACGGAACTCAACGCCATGCTCTTTGAGTACATCATCCACCTACAGGGCATTGAACTCGGATTGTGGAAGCGAGGCATTCAGCCCACACTTGCCTTGCTGAGGGACGCCATCAAGCGGAAAGCACCCGCCACGATAACCTTCACGGACTTTGCACGGCAAACGATAGAGCACTCAGACAGGAGCGAGAGCACGAAGGAAAACCTGCTATCCACCGTGAAGGCGATGGAAATGTTTCGCAAAGGAACGGACTTCGCAGACCTTACCTATACCTACCTGAGAGACTTCGAGGCATGGATGCGGGAGCAGGGCAAGAACGTGAACACCATCGGCAAGCACCTGAGGCAGCTGAGAACCCTTGTCAACGAAGCCATCAACTGCGGATATATGAGTGCCGACGCCTACCCCTTCAGGAAGTTTTCAATCAAGAAAAGAAAGACCGAGCATAGGTTTCTGACTCCCGACGAGCTGAAGAGACTGGAGTCGGTGCAGCTCGCTGACGAACGTCACAGACACGTGCTCGACGCTTTCCTGTTCTGCTGCTATACAGGGCTGAGATACTCCGACTTCTGCGGGCTGAAGAGTAATCATGTCGTAAGGATTAACCGTTCAAAATGGTTGTGCCTGAGAATGCAGAAAACCGAGCTTGAGATAAAGCTTCCGCTGGAACTGCTCTTTGACGGACGGGCTGCGGAGGTGATAGACAGATACCCGTCCATCGAGAGCCTTGCCGCCATCCCCTGTAACTGCGAGACCAATAGATTATTGGCCGAGGTGGGGCGACTGGCAGGCGTGAGGAAGCGCTTCACCTACCACACTTCAAGGCATACGTGTGCGACCCTGTTAGTGCATCAGGGCGTGCCGATAACGACCGTGCAGCGGATATTGGGGCATACTTCTGTCAAGACCACGCAGATATATTCCGAGGTGATGGGAGACACGATAGTAAGAGACCTGAAAGGGGCGAGAAAGCGGTTCAGAGCATAAGGATTTTTCAATTTTGAAGAAAAATCGGGTAAGTTTCGGGTAAACCCTATGACGCTGTACCGAGAATGCACCATTTTCTCGGGATAATTGACTGAATATGTGCGCTATTATTAGTACCTTTGGAGCAAGGATAACGTCGGGACAACATCGGGACAAGCGTGTCCTTTCGGTGGGAGTCCTCGACCTGTACCTTTGTAAAAAGATTGTTTAACTAAATTGAGAGAGAACATGAAGAAGAGATTGATTGCATTGGCTATTATCGTAGCCGTTATCGTGGGATTACTTGCTTATTACCAGTATGTGCCATTCTGGGCAAGCATCGTATCAACGGGAGCGTTCATCGCAGGGCTTGTACTGGGGTGGTACGGAAAGAAGTGGAGTGATGAACATGTAACTGTGGAGTGATGGACTTGCTGAGCGACATCATATCCATGATTGGGGGCATCGTGACCAGCGTCGCCTTGCCCCTGCTCGGTGTGTTCATCTTCTACGACAGCAAGAAGCGGAGCGAGGCGGCCAAAGCCAAGCAGGCGGAGGCGGCTGCCAAGGCTGCGGAAGAGGATAACATCACAAGCTATGCGCAGGAATGGAAAGACCTCTACGAGAAAAAGGAGGCGAGAGTGAACCAAGTGGAGAATAAGATTGAGGAGTTGTACAAGCAGATTGGCGACGACCGCCAGCGCATCCGAGAACTGACGGAAGAGAACACCCGGCTGAAGCTGGACAACGTGACCTACCGTTGCGAGAAATTGGAGTGCGGACTTCGTATTCCCCCAAATGCTTATACTCCAAAGGATAAATGAATAAAGAAGAAGTATGGGTAAGTTTTTCAGTATAGCCGAAATGGCAAAGAGCGACACCGCAGAGAGACTGGGCATCAACAACCGCATCCCGAAGGAGGTTCTGCCCAATGTGCAGAACTTGATAACTAAGGTGCTCGACCCGCTCAGAGCGCACTATGGCAAGCCTATCACGGTGAACAGTGGCTACCGATGTCCGGAACTGAATAAAGCGGTAGGCGGTTCTGCCACCAGTGACCACCTGCAGGGGCGGGCGGCAGACATCACGGGAGGTAGCCGGGCCGAGAACGAGAAGCTGTTTGACTTGATCCAGGCGCTTGGCCTGCCCTTTGATCAGCTTATCGACGAGAAGGACTTCAGCTGGGTGCATGTGAGCTATCGGGGTGTGAAAGAAAACCGCAAACAGGTGCTGAAGCTATGAAGTGGTTGCCTTGGATATTGGTCGTGCTGCTGTCTATAGCTCTGCTGTTCTCGTGGCTGCGTCACGATGGCGGTAGGCAGCAGGTAGATCGTGATACGGTGACGGTGCATGACACCATCCGTGACAGCATTCCGCAGCCGTTCGTGGTGCGCTTCGACCACTACGACACCTTATATGTACCATTCTATATAGATACTACCGCGACGGACAGCGTACTGGTGCCCGTCGCTATCCCCATCGAGCGTAAGGAGTACCGCACGGATGATTACCGTGCCGTCATCAGCGGCTACCGTCCGTCGCTCGATGTGATGGAGGTGTACCGCAAGACGCAGACGGTCACGGTGACGCCCAAGCCGAAGCGGTGGGGCATCGGTCCGCAAGTGGGCGTCGGCTATCCGGGCGGATGGTATGTGGGGGTTGGTATATCTTATGATGTTTGGCAATGGTGATTATATTGATTATCTTTGTCTCGGTGTAAAGTTAAGCGATAACTTAACGAATGATTGTCTTTCCCCGGCCGTGAGGTCGGGGTTTTTCATTCGATATCCGGAAAGTTCTCCTTCAGTATATTGCTTTTCACCGCGAAGTTCTTGCGGATATAATGTTCCGTCGTCTCGATGCTCTTATGTCGCAGATGACGCTGAAGTTCCCAGGTGTCGATGCCGGCACTCACCAGGGCGGACGCTCCCGTGTACTTGAAACTATATAACTTATATTCAGAGGGTAATCCCAGTTTGTTGCGTATTCGGTCGAAGCGAAATCGGAAGTTGTTCTTTCCGAGCAAGGCCTTCCCGGGCTGACCGTTGGCGGAAAACAAGTATTCATCATTGTCATACCGTTCAATCCCGATGTCTCTCAACAGGCGGCCCAGTTGGTTGGGTATGTTGACCATTTCCGATTTTCGGTTCTTACTGATGGTGGACGGCACGCGGATCAGTCCACCCTGCAAATCAATGTCGCCGATGCGAAGCTGGCGCAACTCGTTCGGGCGGATGGCGCAATAATACTCCATCTGGCAGACAATCCAGAGCTGAGGGTCGTTTCGCTTCATGAACGCCAACAGCAGACGACGTTCCTTCTCCGGAATAGGCCGTGCCGCTTCGTCCGTCACACGCCCCATGTTCGGGATGTTCCGTACCGGATTGGTTCCAATCAAATCCCGTTGAATTAGATATTCGAAGAATGCGTGCAGGATCTGTTCGTACTTCTTCACCGTGCGGCGGCTCACATTGTTTTCACGGACAGCGTAACGCATGAAGTCAAGGATATGTTCGGGTGTGATGCAGCTGACATGAATTTCATCCAGTCCTGCATGTTCCGCCCATTCGCAGAAGATGCGCAACTTCGAGCGGTAAGTCTGATAAGAATGTGCGATGACCGTCTCACGCTTCAGCAGCAAGAACTCCGACAGGTACATGCGGATGGTAGGCATGCTCTCCCGTTCCTTTCCCCACCGTTCTGCATAACGCTGCACAGCCAGTTCATCGGTATAAGCTACCTTCTTCACATCATAAGGCGTCCATCCGGAGCGCAGCTTGTCTCCGTATTCCTGCACCAGCTTTTCAGCCAAAGCATACCGTTCCTCCTTCGTTTTTAACTTAGAGAACCCGGCATACACCCGTTCCCGTTTCATTCGGTCAGTCCGCGGATCACGGAACGAATACTCCACGAACCAAGGTTTTGAAAGGTCGCCTCCAGCATCAACCAGATGCGGCAGCACCATTAACTGCTTTTTTCGTCCCATAATTGTTCTGTTTTTAATTATCAGTTTAGAGTTTAACGATTTATCAACCGACAATAACAGACAGTTATCGAAAGACCTTTTCAGACAGTTATCAATAAAAAAGTCCTGATTTTCAGTGAAATCAAGGCTTCCAGTCGGGGTAGCGGGATTCGAACCCACGACCCCCTGCTCCCAAAGCAGGTGCGCTAACCGGACTGCGCTACACCCCGAATACCTTTCCAAGGAAAGGCTGTCTTGATTTTCCGGTGAGTACACCCTCAGGGATTCGAACCCTGGACCCACTGATTAAGAGTCAGTTGCTCTACCAACTGAGCTAAGGGTGCTTCTGTTTTTATTTTGCGGGTGCAAAGGTAGTCCTTTTCTCTGAACCGACAAATAAAACCGCCGTTTTTTTCGATGGAAACGATGACTTTTTGCTTTAAGGGATAATAAAAGGGAATTTAGATGGCACACAGATGACACAGATTAAAAGTAACTGTCATGTTGAGCGAAGCCCGCAGGGCGGAGTCGAAACATCTCCCATAACGCATGGGAAAAGTGTTACGTGAGATCCTTCGACTACGCCCTACGGGC
>CALUFR010000121.1 GCA_944319875.1 uncultured Bacteroides sp. | reverse complement strand
TGGTACTCGAAGAACTGGACAAGTTCAAGAAAGGCAACGAGCAGATCAACTACAACGCCCGTGAGTTTGTCCGCGAGCTGGACGAAATCACCGATGACAATCTTTTCACGAAAGGAGCTCCTCTGGGCGAAGGCTTGGGCAAGCTGTTCGTCGTGACGGGAAACGTGGAGTCCAAGCGTGTCTACGACTCCTTCCCCGAGCATAAGCCCGACCACCAGATACTAGCCGTGACCGACTGGCTGATGACGAAGCACCCCAAGATGAAATCCATCCTCGTCACCAAGGACGTCAACCTGCGGATGAAAGCCCGCTCCGTCGGCATCCTCTGCGAGGACTACATCACCGACAAGGTCATCAACGTGGACATCTTCGAGAAGTCCAATGAAGTGTTCGAGGGCACCGACCCCGCACTGATCGACCGCATCTACTCCGAAAAGGAGGGCATCGACATCGGCGAATTCCCCTTCAAGGACATCATCCACCCCAACGAGTGTTTCATCTTGAAGAGCGACCGCAACAGCGTACTGGCCCGCTACAACCCCTTCAGCCACACCGTGTGCCGCGTCAGCAAGTCGAAGAACTACGGCATCGAGCCGCGCAACGCCGAACAGAGTTTCGCCTTCGAGGTACTGAACGACCCGAACATCAAGCTTGTGGCCCTGACGGGCAAAGCCGGTACGGGAAAGACCCTGCTGGCCCTGGCCGCCGCCCTGCACCAGATGAACGAATACAAGCAGATCCTGCTGGCACGCCCCATTGTGGCCTTGTCCAACAAGGACATCGGCTTCCTGCCCGGCGACGCCAACGAGAAGGTGGCACCCTACATGCAGCCCCTGTTCGACAACCTGAACGTCATCAAGCACCAGTTTGCCGCCAGTTCCAGCGAAGTGAAGCGCCTGGAGGACATGCAGAAGAGCGACCAGCTCGTCATCGAAGCGCTGGCCTTCATCCGCGGCCGCAGCCTGAGCGAGACCTATTGCATCATCGACGAGGCGCAGAACCTGACGCCGCATGAGATAAAGACCATCATCACCCGTGCGGGCGAAGGCACGAAGATGGTGTTCACGGGCGACATCCAGCAGATTGACCAGCCCTATCTGGACAGTCAGTCCAACGGCCTTGTGTACATGATCGACCGCATGCGCGACCAGAACCTCTTTGCCCACATCAACCTCGTGAAGGGCGAGCGCAGCGAGCTGAGCGAACTGGCCAGCAACCTGATGTAGGATTTCTACTTTTTGAGAGAGGGTGTGTAATTCAAAAACCGTTATCATTCTGTCACCCTGAGCGTAGTCGAAGGGTCTCCCGTAAGTTTATGGGAGATGTTTCGACTGCGCTTCGCACCCCCTCTTTACTCCCCCGTTATCGGGGGAGAACAATGCTCAACATGACAGTTTGATGATAATGATACACCCTCTCTTTTTTTTGCATTTCTGCCAGAGAACGATTGGTATATTCCGAAGAAAATCGTAAGTTTGCCGACGACCGATAAACAGTCACACGTATGTCAAACTATGACCTCATCACCATTCTGGGCCCGACGGCTTCGGGCAAGACGCCCTTTGCGGCGGCACTGGCGGCCACGCTGGGCACGGAAATCATCAGTGCCGACTCGCGCCAGGTGTACCGCGGCATGGACCTGGGGACGGGCAAGGACCTGGCCGACTACCACGTGAACGGACAGGACGTTCCCTACCATCTGATAGACATCGCCGAGCCGGGCTACAAGTACAACGTCTTTGAGTACCAAAGAGACTTCTTAAGTGCCTACGAAGACATCGTTCGGCGAGGCATTGCCCTGCCCATCCTGTGCGGAGGCACGGGGCTTTACTTAGAGGCGGTGCTGAAAGGATACCGCCTGCTGCCCGTGCCCGAAAACCCAGAACTGCGCGCCCGCCTGGCCGACAAGTCGCTGGAGGAGCTGACCGAGTTGCTGAAAACCTACAAGACCCTGCACAACACAACGGACGTGGACACGGCCAAACGTGCCATCCGCGCCATCGAAATAGAAGAATACTACCGCCACACACCCGTGGACGAACGTTCGTTTCCCCAACTGAAAAGCCTCATCATCGGCGTGGACATCGACCGCGACCTGCGCCGGGAGAAGATAACCCGCCGCCTCAAGCAACGTCTGGACGAGGGTATGGTGGACGAAGTGCGCCGTCTGCTGGAGAAGGGCATCGCCCCCGAAGACCTCATCTACTACGGATTGGAATACAAGTACCTGACCCTCTACGTAACGGGCCAACTGACCTACGACGAGATGTTCAGCGGACTGGAAACCGCCATACATCAGTTTGCCAAACGGCAGATGACGTGGTTCAGGGGCATGGAACGACGCGGGTTTACCATCCACTGGGTGGACGCACGCCTGCCCATGGAAGAAAAGATTGCGTTTGTCAAGAGAAAACTCGAAGAGAATTTGTAAATTTGCAGGGTACACGGCGGGAAAGGGCTCAGACTCCACTTCCCCGCCACCTAACGAAAGGACATACAGTATATGGCAAAATCACCCGAAAAATGGGGTGTAATCTATAACCCCAAAGCCGGCACGCGCAAAGTGCAGAAACGATGGAAAGAAATCAAGGAATACATGGACAGCCGCGGCGTGGACTATGACTACGTGCAATCCGAAGGTTTCGGCTCGGTGGAACGACTGGCCGGCATCCTGGCCAACAACGGCTACCACACCATCGTCATCGTGGGCGGCGACGGCGCCCTGAACGACGCCATCAACGGCATCATGCACTCCGATGCACCCGACAAGGAGAACATCGCCCTGGGCATCATCCCCAACGGCATCGGAAACGACTTTGCCGACTACTGGGGAATGAACGACGACTACAAGAAGGCGGTGGACTGCATCGTGCACGGACGACGCCGACGCATCGACGTGGGCACGTGCTACTACTACGACGGGCAGAAGCACCTGACGCGCTACTTCCTGAACGCCATCAACATCGGCCTGGGAGCACGCATCGTGAAAATCACCGACCAATGCAAGCGTTTCTGGGGCGTGAAGTACTTGTCTTATTTCATGGCCCTGCTCTCCATCATCTTCGAACGAAAGCTTCACCGCATGCACCTAAAAATCAATGACGAGCACATCCGCGGACGCATCATGACCGTATGTATAGGCAGTGCTTGGGGTTGGGGGCAAACGCCCAGTGCCGTACCCTACAACGGATGGCTGGACGTGTCGGTCATCTATCGCCCGGAACTCCGCCAACTATGGGCAGGGCTGTGGATGCTGATACAAGGACGCATCCTCAACCACAAGATGGTGCACCCCTACCGCACCCAACGCGTCAAAGTGCTGCGTGCGCAAAACGCCGTGGTCGATCTGGACGGACGTATCCTCGACCGCCATTTTCCGCTGGACATAGGCATCCTGCACGAGGCTATCACGTTGATTATACCGGAATAAAATATGCGGATGCGTGTGATTTTCCATCACTGCTCCCGACTGATACTGACAGAAAAACCTAAAAATAGAGTTATGAGACATCTTATCAAGAAAACCCTCCTGGCCGTGGCTTTCGCCACCGGCTGCATCGGCATGGCTTTTGCCCAGCAATTGCCACCCCTTCCCATGGATCCGAATGTCCGCATCGGAAAACTGGAAAACGGACTGACGTATTACATCCGACACAATGAGAAACCCGAAAACCGCGTGGAGTTCTACATCGCGCAGAAGGTAGGCTCCATCCTCGAAGAACCGGAACAGCGAGGCCTGGCGCACTTCCTGGAACACATGGCCTTCAACGGCACGAAGAACTTCCCCGGCGATGAGCGCGGCTTGGGCATCGTGCAATGGTGTGAGACGAAAGGCATCAAGTTCGGCACCAACCTCAACGCTTACACTTCGGTAGACGAGACGGTCTATAATATAAGTAATGTGCCCAGCACCGACCAGGCCGTGATAGACTCCTGCCTCCTCATCCTGCACGACTGGAGCAACGCCGTCCTGCTGACAGACAAAGAGATTGACAAGGAGCGCGGCGTCATCCACGAAGAATGGCGAAGCCGCAACGTAGGCATGATCCGCCTCTACACCGACGCGCAGGCCACGTTCTACCCCAACTCCAAGTATGCCGACTGCATGCCCATCGGCAGCATCGACGTGATAGACAACTTCCCCTACCAGGCCATCCGCGACTACTACGCCAAATGGTATCGCCCGGACCTGCAGGGCATCATCATCGTGGGCGACATTGATGTAGACCAGATAGAGCAGAAGATTAAATCCCTGTTCTCCGACATCAAACTGCCTGCCGACCGTGCCGAACGCATCTGGTATCCTGTGTCCGACAACGAGGAACCCATCGTTTATATCGGCAAGGACAAGGAAGTCGACATGCCCCTGGTAGACATCTACTTCAAGCATGATGCTACACCGGACAGCGTCAAAGGCAACATCATGTACCTGGCACAAGACTACATGCTCAGCGCCATCGCCACCATGCTGAACGAACGGTTCAGCGAGCTGGCCCAGTCGGCAAACCCGCCTTTCAACATGGCCTTCTGTTCGCCGGACGGAGACTTCTTCCTCTGCGGCACAAAGAAAGCCTTCAACATCTCGGCCTATACCAAGGAGGACGGACTCTCCAACGCCATGAAGGTGCTGCTGGCCGAAGTGGAGCGTGTGCGCCGCCACGGCTTTACGGAAAGCGAATACGCCCGTGCCCGCGCCAACATCCTGCAAAGCCTGGAATCGCAGTACAATGAACGCGAGAAAACGGAAAACCAGCGCTATGTCAACCAGTGCCTGCAACACTTCCTGCACGCCGAACCCATCCCCGGCATCGAGTATGAATATGCCACATTGAACCAACTGGCACCCAACATCCCCGTAGCCGCCATCAACGAAGTGGCCAAGCAGCTTATCACGGACAACAACCAGGCCGTGTTCATCGCCGCACCCGAGAAGGAAGGTGTGGTAATACCCACCAAAGAAGAAGTCGTTGCCGACCTGAAGGCAATGCCTACACTGGATGTACAACCTTATGAGGACAAGGTATCCAACGAACCTTTGATGAAGGAAGCCCCCAAGGGAGGCAAGATTGTCAGCCAGAAGGACAATGCCTTGTTTGGCGCCACGGAACTGACCTTGAGCAACGGCATCAAAGTCTATGTGAAGAAAACCGACTTCAAGGCCGATGAAATCCGCAGGAAAGGCTTCAGCCTGGGTGGATTCAGTCTGTTTGACACAGCCGACAAACTGAACTATTCGGCCATGAACGGTGTGGTGGACGCAGGCGGAGCAGGCAACTTCAGCAATGTGGAACTGACCAAGATGCTGGCAGGCAAGAAAGTGAATGTCGGTCCCGGCCTCAACAGTACAACGGAAGGCATCAGCGGAAGCTGCTCGCCCAAAGACTTCGAGACCATGATGCAGCTCACCTACCTCTACATCACGCAGCCCCGCAAGGATGAAGAAGCTTTCGCTTCCTTCAAGAACCGTCTGAAAGCACAATTGGAAAGCTCGGAAGCCAACCCCATGTCCGCTCTGAGCGACACACTGGGTCATGAAATGTACGGCCACAACGAACGTTACC
This sequence comes from uncultured Bacteroides sp., assembly GCA_944319875.1. Classification (GTDB taxonomy): domain Bacteria; phylum Bacteroidota; class Bacteroidia; order Bacteroidales; family Bacteroidaceae; genus Bacteroides. The sequence continues at coordinate 922 of CALUFR010000121.1, read as the reverse complement.
TCAACATGAAGGCCGATATGGTTGACCAACTTGACTACGACCGCATCCTCGCCCTCTACAAGCAAGCTTTTGCCGATTGCGGTGACTTCACGTTCATCTTTGTAGGCAACGCCGAACCGGATTCCATCAAGCCCTACATCGAACAATACCTCGGCGCACTGCCCGCCACCAATGCCAAGCAGACTTACAACAAAGCCAACTTGCTGACACCGGCCAAAGGCATGAAAGAAAACATCTTCGCCAAAGAACAGCAGACGCCGATGGCCACGGTAGCCATGATTATCAGCGGACAATGTGAATATAACCTGAAGAACTCTGTCCTGATGAGCGTCCTCAACCAGGCTCTCGACATGGTGTACACTGAAGAAATCCGCGAGAAGGAAGGCGGCACGTATGGAGTAAGCACCTACGGCTCACTGATCAGCGAACAGCAAAACTCCCTGTTGCAAATTGTCTACCAGACGGATCCAGCCAAATATGAGCACCTGAACGGCATCATCAACGCCCAGCTGGAGAAGATGGCCGCCAATGGTCCTACGGAAGAGCAGATGCAGAAAATCAAGGAGTACATGCTGAAGAAGTTCGCCGACAACCAAAAGGAAAACTCCTACTGGATGAGCCAAATAAAGGAAAAACTCTACACCGGCATTGACATGACAAAGGACTACGAAGCCCTCATCAACGGACTGACCGCCCAAGACGTGGCTGCCTTTGCAAAAGCCCTGCTTGACCAAGGCAACAAACTGACGGTGGTGATGACTGCACCGGAAAAATGATAATTTATTGGGGTAAATCTAAGCGCTTATGGTAACTGTCATCCTGAGCGGAACGCAGTGGAGTCGAAGGATCTCACATAAAGTATGGTACTGTAAACGTGAGATTCTTCGACTACGCCCTACGGGCTTCGCTCAGAATGACAGAT
>CALUFR010000120.1 GCA_944319875.1 uncultured Bacteroides sp. | reverse complement strand
AATGATGTCTCTGTCATGTCGAGCTTGTCGAGACATCTTACGTAGCGCAAAGCTGAATGTGAGATCCCTCGACTGCGCTCGGGATGACATTGCACCAACACGCCGGATGGTTCTCCGGCCTCACTGGTGGGGCGTTAAGCGGAGGATGGCTTCCGGCCGTTAAGAAGGGCAGGCTGTCTGAGCGAAGCGAGTTCCTGCCCTTTAGGACGGAAGGCGTCCGGAGTAGCCCCGGAAGTGCAGACGGGGTCCTTTCTTTTTGGTACCTTTTTCTTTCGGACAAGCGAAAGAAAAAGTACATGAAACGAAAACTATAACTAATTTTTCAGACGAATATGAAAAGACCACTCATCACCCTCACGCTCCTGGCCGCCACCCTGGCAGGCGCACAGGCGCAGACCGCCGAAGGCGGCATCACGCCCCAGATGCTGGAACAAATCAGCCGGAGCTACCAAGGAACGCCCGCCGACCGCGCCTTGCGCAATGCCCTCGGAGGCACGGGCATCAATACCCTCGCCCTGAACCAGGACAACCTGAAGGAGATGGACACGCACTTCTCCATCCGCGTCCGCTCCAAGGGCATCACCGACCAGCGTTCATCCGGACGCTGCTGGCTCTTCACGGGGCTGAATGTGATGCGCGCCAAGACCATCGCACGCTATGGCTTCGCCTCCTTCGAGTTCTCCGAGATATACCCCTTCTTCTGGGACCAGCTGGAGAAAGCCAACCTCTTCCTGCAAGGCATCATCGACACGCGCCGCTCGCCCTTGGAGGACAAGACCGTGCAATGGCTCTTCCAGCACCCGCTGAGCGACGGGGGCACGTTCACCGGCGTGGCCGACATCGTGGGCAAGTACGGCCTCGTGCCCAAGGAAGCCATGCCCGAGACGCACAGCAGCAACAACACCTCGCAGATGGCGCGCCTCATCAGCCTGAAGCTGAAGGAATTCGGTCTCCAGCTCCGTGAGCTGGGCACGAACGGCGCCAAGCCCGCCGTCCTGCAAGAGGAAAAGACGCGCATGCTGGGCACCATCTACCGCATGCTGGCGCTCAACCTGGGCGTGCCGCCCACGGAGTTCGACTACGTGCGCCGCGACGCCCAGGGCAACCCCGTGGAGACCGAACACCACACGCCCATGACCTTCCTCGAGAAGTACGGCGACCCGCAGCTGCTCACCCACTACGTGATGCTGATGAACGACCCCAGCCGCCCGTACTATAAGACCTACGAGATAGACTACGACCGCCACCGCTACGACGGGCGCAACTGGACGTACGTCAACCTGCCCGTGGAGGACATCAAGGAGATGGCCATCGCCTCGCTCAAGGACAGCACCATGATGTACTTCTCGTGCGACGTGGGCAAGTTCCTCGACTCCAAGCGCGGCCTGCTGGACGTGAACAACTACGACTACGAGTCGCTCCTGGGCACCACCTTCGGCATGGACAAGAAGGAGCGCATACAGACCTACTCCAGCGGCTCCAGCCACGCCATGACGCTGATGGCCGTAGACCTGGACAAGGACGGCCGCCCCGTGAAATGGATGGTGGAAAACAGCTGGGGACCCGCCTCGGGCTACCAGGGACACCTCATCATGACGGACGAGTGGTTTGACGAATACATGTTCCGTCTCGTGGTGGAGACCAAGTACGTGCCCGAGAAGGTGATGAAGCTCTTCGAGCAGAAGCCCGAACGCCTGCCGGCCTGGGACCCGATGTTCGCCGAGGAAGAATAAATGATAGGGTATGGAGGTCATCTTTTGATTTATGAGCCTTACGCAAGGGATTAATCCCGACATGATTGCCAATAACATAGAGTCGGCGTACCCCACCCATCCGGGTTCCCTGTTGAAAGACGAAATCGAATACAGGGGTATTACGCAACACAAGCTGGCTCAACAGATGGGGATACCTTATTCCGCCCTGAACGAGATATTGAACGGCCACCGCCCATTGACCGAAAAGACCGCCTTGCTCTTTGAAGCCGCGTTGGGCGTAGACGCAGAGCCGCTATTAAGGTTGCAGATGGATTACAACCTGCGCCAAATACGCAAGGACAGCTCTTTCAAGGAAAAGCTTGCGCAGCTACGCAAAATAGCCGCCGTATTGTAGGGGCAAAGAAAACGCTGGGCAGAGCCCTGTCGTGTACGATAACGGGACAGATTGCGGATTTTTTTCCGTAATTCGTCCCGTTTTTCTTCTGTATTCACATTACTATTTATTAACTTTGCAGGCGAATTATCGGAACACGCATTTAAAGAACCATAATTTATAGATAAACACATGGCAAATGTAATTAAGTTACACAAAGGCCTTGACATCAACCTCAAAGGCAAAGCCGCCGGGAAGTACCTTTCCGTAAAAGCGCCGGGCTTCTACTCCATCGTGCCCGATGACTTTACCGGGATTACCCCCAAGGTGGTGGTCAAAGAGCAGGAGTATGTGATGGCCGGAGGACCCTTGTTCGTGGACAAGAATCATCCAGAGTTAAAGATTGTTTCGCCCGTGAGCGGCGTGGTGACAAGCGTGGAGCGAGGCGCGCGCCGCAAGGTGATGAACATCGTCATCGAAGCCGCCCAGGAGCAGGACTATGAAGAGTTCGGCAAGATGGACCCGTCCAAGATGAGTGCCGCCGAGGTGAAGGACGCCCTTCTGAACGCCGGTTTGTTCGCTTTCATCCGCCAACGCCCCTACGACGTAGTGGCCGACCCCACGGTGGACCCGAAAGCGATTTTTGTTTCCGCCTTCGACTCCGCCCCGCTGGCACCGGACTTCGAGTTCGTCCTCAAGGGCGAGGAAGCCAACTTCCAGACAGGACTTGACGCCCTGGCACGGATGGCCAAGACGTACCTCAGCGTGAGCGTGAAGCAGAAAGCCACGGCACTGACCCAAGCCAAGAACGTGACCATCACGGCATTTGACGGACCGCACCCTGCCGGAAACGTGGGTGTGCAAATCAACCACATCGCCCCCATCGTGAAGGGCGAGACGGTATGGACCATCGGCGCGGAAGCCGTCATCTTCATCGGACGCCTGATGAACACGGGACGCATCGACCTGACGCGCACCGTAGCCCTGACGGGCAGCGAGGTGAAAGACCCCGGCTATTGCAAGCTGGCGGTGGGCGCGCTGCTCACGGACGTGTTCAAGGCCAATGTGAACGCCACGGGAAAAGACCTGCGCTACATCAGCGGCAACCCCCTGACGGGCAAGCAGGTGAAGGAGAACGGATACCTGGGCGCTTTCCATACCCAGCTGACCGTCATCCCCGAGGGCGACGAGGTACACGAGTTCCTCGGATGGATTGCCCCGCGTCCCAATGAGTTCAGCACCAGCCATTCGTACTTCAGCTGGCTGATGGGAGGCAAAAAGGAATACGTGCTGGACGCCCGCGTGAAGGGCGGCGAACGCCACATGATTATGTCCAACGAGTATGACCGCGTATTCCCCATGGACATCTTCCCCGAATACCTGGTGAAGGCCATCATCGCGGGCGACATCGACCGCATGGAGGCGTTGGGCATCTACGAGGTGGCACCCGAGGACTTCGCCCTGTGCGAATTTGTATGCTCGTCCAAGGTGGAAGTGCAGCGCATCGTGCGCGCCGGCCTCGACATGCTGCGCAAGGAGATGGCATAACACATATAATAAATGTATATAAAAAAAACAGTAATAGAATTTAGATGAAAGCGTTAAGAAATTATCTCGACAAGATAAAGCCGAACTTTGAAGAGGGCGGCAAATTCCACGCGTTTCGTTCGGTGTTCGACGGCTTCGAGACATTCCTCTTCGTGCCCAACACCACGTCGAAATCGGGGACGCACATTCACGATGCCATCGATAGCAAGCGCATCATGTCAATGGTCGTCATCGCGTTGATACCGGCCTTGTTGTTCGGTATGTACAATGTTGGTTACCAGCATTATAAAGCTACTGGCTTGCTCGAAACGGCCGGCTTCTGGGCTTTGTTCGGTTACGGATTCCTGGCCGTATTGCCCAAGATTATCGTTTCCTACGTGGTAGGTCTGGGCATCGAGTTCGTGGTGGCCCAATGGAAGAAAGAGGAAATCCAGGAAGGCTTCCTCGTTTCGGGTATCCTCATCCCGATGATTGTGCCGGTGGAGTGCCCCTTGTGGATGCTGGCCATCGCCACGGCCTTCTCCGTGATTTTCGCCAAGGAAGTATTCGGCGGTACGGGCATGAACGTGTTCAACGTAGCCCTCATCACCCGCGCCTTCCTGTTCTTCGCCTATCCTACGAAGATGTCCGGTGACACCGTATGGGTGTCGGGCGACTCCATCTTCGGCTTGGGACAGACGGTGGACGGGCTGACCGTGGCCACCCCGCTGGGTATCGCCAAGACTTCGCCCGTGGCTCCGGATTTCTCCTGGGACATGGTGACAGGCCTCATACCGGGTTCTATCGGTGAGACGAGCGTCATCGCCATCGCCATCGGTGCCGTCATCCTCTTGTGGACGGGTATCGCAAGCTGGAAAACGATGTTCTCCGTATTCGTGGGAGGCGCGTTGATGGCTTGGATATTCAACGTGGCAGGTCCCGACACGGCCGTAGCCCACATGCCTTGGTATGAGCACATCATGCTGGGCGGCTTCTGCTTCGGTGCCGTGTTCATGGCTACCGACCCCGTGACCTCCGCCCGCACCGAGACAGGCAAGTATATCTATGGCCTCCTGATAGGTGCCATGGCCATCATCATCCGCGTGCTCAACCCCGGTTATCCCGAGGGCATGATGCTCGCCATCCTGCTGATGAACATTTTCGCCCCGCTCATCGACTATTGCGTGGTGCAGGGCAACATCAACCGCCGCGCCAAACGCGTGTCCGCCAAATGAAGTCTAACCATTAAAACCGAAATGTGAAATGAATACCAATAGTAACAGTTATACTATGATATATGCTTCGGTAATGGTTATTATCGTTGCATTCCTGCTGGCATTTGTCAGCTCTTCGTTGAAGGCCACGCAAAACAAGAACGTGGAGATGGACACGAAGAAGCAGATTCTCGCCGCACTGAACATCCGTGGCGTGGCCGACCCTGACGCCGAATACAGCAAGTACGTGAAGGACATGCTGATGAACGAGGACGGCACGCTGAGCGAGAATACGGGTGCCTTTGCCACCGGTTACGAGAAGGAGGTGAAGGAGAACAACCGCTTGCACGTGTTCGTGGCCGACATCGACGGTGCCAAGAAGTACGTGTTCCCCGTATATGGCACCGGCCTTTGGGGAGCCATCTGGGGCTACATCGCCTTGAACGAGGACAGAAACACCGTGTACGGCACTTACTTCTCACACGCCAGCGAGACGCCGGGCTTGGGAGCCGAAATCGCGGGCGAACACTTCCAAGGCGAGTTCGTGGGAAAGAAAACCTTGGAGAACGGGGAGATTTCCTTGGGCGTGGTGAAGTTTGGCAAGATTGAGAAAGCCGATTATCAAGTGGACGGCATCTCCGGAGGTACCATCACTTCCGTGGCCGTGGACGCCATGATAAAGAATTGCCTGGGCAATTACAAGAAGTTTTTAACCAATAACGAGGGGGAGGAATAACAGACTATGGGACAATTATTTTCAAGCAAGAATAAAGAAGTGTTCACCACACCGCTGGGCATGAACAATCCCGTCACCGTGCAGGTGCTGGGTATCTGTTCCGCGCTGGCCGTAACCGCCAAGCTGGAGCCGGCTATCGTGATGGGTCTTTCCGTAACCGTCATTACGGCATTCTCCAATGTGGTGATTTCACTCATCCGCAAGACCATCCCCAACCGCATCCGTATCATCGTGCAGCTGGTGGTAGTGGCCGCGCTGGTAACTATCGTAAGTGAGATACTGAAAGCGTTCGCCTATGACGTGAGCGTGCAGCTTTCCGTCTATGTGGGCTTGATTATCACGAACTGTATCCTGATGGGACGCCTGGAGGCGTTCGCCATGATGAACGGCCCGTGGGAATCGTTCCTTGACGGTGTGGGCAACGGGCTGGGTTATGCCAAGATACTGATTATCGTGGCTTTCCTCCGCGAGTTGCTGGGTTCGGGCACGTTGCTCGGTTTCAACATCCTCAACTATGAGCCTATCAAGGAACTGGGTTACGTGAACAACGGCTTGATGCTGATGCCCCCGATGGCGCTTATCATCGTGGCTTGCATCATCTGGTACCAGCGTGCCCGCCACAAAGAGTTGCAAGAGAAATGATTTCTTGGATAGAAAACGAATAAAATAGAATTATCATTATGGGAGATTTTTTTAGCTTACTCGTCCGCTCCATATTCGTGGACAACATGATATTCGCCTTCTTCCTCGGCATGTGTTCCTACCTGGCCGTGTCAAAGACGGTGAAGACCTCCGTGGGCTTGGGTATCGCCGTGACCTTCGTGCTGGTGGTGACCCTTCCCGTCAACTACCTGTTACAGACCAAGGTGCTGGGTCCCGACGCCATCATCGAAGGCGTTGACCTCAGCTTCTTGAGCTTCATCCTGTTTATCGCCGTTATCGCCGGCATCACCCAGCTGGTGGAGATGATTGTAGAGCGTTTCAGCCCTTCGCTTTACGCCCAACTCGGTATCTTCCTTCCGCTGATTGCCGTGAACTGTGCCATCATGGGCGCCTCGCTCTTCATGCAACAACGCATCAACCTGGGCATGAGCGACCCGAAGTACATAGGCGGAGTGAGTGACGCCATTTCATACGCTTTGGGTTCAGGCATCGGCTGGATGCTGGCTATTGTCGGCTTGGCCGCTATCCGCGAGAAGATGGCCTACTCCGATGTTCCCGCTCCCCTGAAAGGCTTGGGCATCACGTTCATCACCGTGGGTCTCATGGCTATGGCGTTTATGTGTTTCTCTGGTTTGAACATTTAATTAAAGAAAGGAGCGTAACAAATGGATATGAATCTGATATTGGCAAGCGTCGGGGTGTTCCTCGTGGTAATCCTCCTGCTTGTAGTAATCCTGCTGGTGGCCAAGCAATACCTGGTACCTTCAGGCAACGTGAAACTGACTATCAATGGCGAGCGTGAACTGGAAGTGGCTTCCGGTGGCACATTGCTCAACACGCTTTCCGTCAATGGCGTATACCTTTCTTCGGCATGCGGCGGCAAGGGTTCGTGCGGTCAATGCAAGTGCCAGGTGACCGAAGGCGGCGGGGAAATCCTCCCCTCCGAAGTGCCCCACTTCAGCCGTAAGCAACAAAAAGACCACTGGCGCCTGGGATGCCAGGTGAAGGTGAAGGGCGACATGGGCATCAAGGTGCCCGAGAGCGTGCTGGGCGTGAAGGAATACGAATGTACCGTCATCTCCAACAAGAACGTGGCCACGTTCATCAAGGAATTCAAGGTACAGCTTCCCGCCGGCGCACACATGGACTTCATCCCCGGCTCGTACGCGCAGATTAAGATTCCCGCCTTCACGATGGACTATGACAAGGACATCGACAAGAGCCTGATTGGCGATGAATACCTGCCCGCATGGCAGAAGTTCAATATGTTCTCCTTGAAGTGCGTCAATCCCGAACCTACCGTCCGCGCTTACTCCATGGCCAACTATCCGGCCGAGGGCGACGTGTTCATGCTGACCGTGCGTATCGCCACGCCTCCGTTCAAGCCCGACCGTAGCGGGTTCATGGATGTCAACCCGGGTATCGCCTCTTCTTACATCTTCACCCTGAAACCGGGTGACAAGGTGTTGATGAGCGGTCCTTACGGAGACTTCCATCCGCACTTCGACTCGAAGAAGGAAATGATTTGGGTAGGTGGTGGTGCCGGTATGGCTCCTCTGCGCGCGCAAATCATGCACATGACAAAGACCCTCAACACACGCGACCGCGAAATGCACTATTTCTATGGCGCGCGTGCCTTGAACGAGGTGTTCTACCTGGACGATTTCCACAACCTGGAGAAAGAGTTCCCGAACTTCCACTTCCACCTGGCGCTGGACCGTCCCGATCCCGCGGCCGACAAGGCGGGCGTGAAGTACACCCCGGGCTTCGTACACCAAGTGATGTACGAGACTTATCTGAAGAACCACGAAGCGCCCGAAGACATCGAATACTACATGTGCGGCCCCGGCCCGATGTCCAACGCCGTGGTCAACATGCTCGATGGTCTCGGCGTAGAGTCCGAAAGCATCATGTACGATAACTTCGGCGGATAATCTCCGGTACGATTTTAAATTCCATAAAGAGGCGCGGATGGCGCGGAAAGCAGACGGTTTCATTCCCGTTGCTTTCCTGCCATCCGCGCTTTTGCTTGCCCCTCTTGATTAAAAACTCCGTGTTTCATTTGCCTATGCGGCCGTCTTTATTTATTTTTGCGCTGATAAAATATGATGGATGATACAATGAAAAGAGAAAAAGATAAATCAGATAAGAAAAATACGGCCGCTTCACCCTCCTTTTTCCGTAAAGTGGCGAACATCGGCCGGAACGAGACACTCCGCTTCATCGTGGGGTTGATGCTCGTGATCTTCTCCGTCTATCTGTTACTGGCTTTCATGTCGTTCTTCTTTACGGGAGCGGCTGATCAGAGCATTCTGGATTCGGGAAGCGATAAGGACCTGATGGCCGTGGACAACGGCGTGAAGAACTATGCCGGATCGCGCGGAGCGCAATTGTCCAGTTATCTGATAAACGATTGCTTCGGCCTTGCCTCGTTTTTTATTCTGCTATTCCT
>CALUFR010000119.1 GCA_944319875.1 uncultured Bacteroides sp. | reverse complement strand
CACCGATAGACCACGACCAGCTGTACGCCCAGCTTCTGCACGAGCTAAACAAGGGCGAGCGCTACTGGTTCAGCAAGGAAGAGGAGGCGGAGATACAGGCGTCGAACAAGGCGTTCTACCGCACCACCCCCGCCGAGGAACTTATCAGCGGCTGCTTCGAGTTTGCCGAGGCGGGCGAGGAAGGCGCCCGGCTGATGTCCGCGGCGGACATCTACGCCACGCTGAGGAAGAAGAATCCCGCCGCCTTGCGCGACTGCACGCCCATGGCCTTCAGCCGCCTATTGGCGCAGGTGGGACGCAGGGTGCACACACGCTATGGTAACGGGTATTGGGTGAAGAAAAAATAAGATTGTCAGGCCAATCGGATGCCGTCGGCTTCCAGCACCACCAGGCGTTTCTTGTAGAGGTCGCCCACGGCCTTCTTGAACACCTTCTTGCTCACACCGAAAATGGCATAAATTTCTTCGGCCGGACTCTTGTCGTTGAGCGGCGTGCGTCCGCCGTTGCTACGGATGTGCTCCAGCAGGACGGAGGCGAAGTCTTCCACGCCCGCCTGCCCCGTCTTTTGCAGGGTGAGGTCTATCTTGCCGTCCTCGCGCACCTGCTTCACGTAGGCCTTCACCTTCATGCCCACGTGTAGGGGTTGGAAAATTTCGCTCTCGTAGAGCAGGCCGCCATGCGCGTTATCGATGATGACTTTGAAGCCCAGGTCGGTTTTCTGCCACACCAGCGCCTCTACTTCCTGCCCGGGCCGGTAGTCCGCCTTCTCTTTCGACAGGTAGCGGTCCACCTTGGCCGAAGCCACGATGCGGAAACTTTCGTCATCCAGATGTACGTGGACGATGTACTTCCTGCCCACCTCCATCTTCTGTCTCTGCTCGCGGAAAGGCACGAACAGATCCTTCATCAGCCCCCAGTTGAGGAAGGCCCCATATTGGTTGACCCACGACACCTCCAGGCAGGCGAACTCGCCCACCTGAGCGTAAGGATGCTGGGTAGTGGCCACCAGGCGCTCGTCCTGATCAAGATAGATGAAAACCTCTAACTCGTCTCCCGGCTTGCAGTCCTGAGGAACATAACGTTTAGGGAGCAAAATCTCACCCTCGACACCTCCGTCGAGATACATGCCGAAGTCCACTTCCTTCACCACGCGCAGCGTATTGTATTTTCCCAGATTAATTTCCATAAAACAGCATTTGCGGCAAAGGTAAGGATAAGCCATCACATTTCAATCCAAAAGATTATTTTTTTATCTGAACAACTCTGCGGGAAAAACGTTATCTTTGCAAGTAGTTCAGAAAGAGAACTTGTTTATTCACCTTTAAATAACAAAATTATGGAATTCCTGACTAATGAAAAACTGACCATCGTCGGCGCATCCGGCATGATCGGTTCAAACATGGCTCAGACGGCCATCATGATGCACCTGACTCCGAACATCTGTCTGTACGACCCCTATGCACAGGGGCTGGAAGGCGTGGCGGAAGAAATGTTCCACTGTGGATTTGAGGGGCTGAACCTGACCTTCACCTCCGACATCAAGGAAGCCCTGACCGGCGCCAAGTATGTAGTATCCTCGGGCGGTGCGGCTCGCAAGGCCGGCATGACCCGCGAAGATCTGCTGAAAGGCAACGCCGCCATCGCCGAAGAATTCGGTAAAAATCTGAAGGCATATTGCCCCGATGTGAAGCACGTAGTGGTAATCTTCAATCCTGCCGACATCACCGGCCTCATCACACTGCTCTACTCCGGACTGAAACCGTCTCAAGTGACCACACTGGCCGCTCTGGACAGCACCCGCCTGCGCAGCGAGCTGGCCAAGCACTTCCACATGGCTCCGGACAAAATCGAGAACTGCCGCACCTACGGCGGACACGGCGAACAGATGGCTGTCTATGCCTCTACCGCCAAGGTGGACGGCAAACCGCTGCTCGACATCATCGGCACGCCCGAACTGACCAAGGAACAGTGGGCTGAAATCCAGACGAAGGTGACCAAAGGCGGTGCCAACATCATCGCCCTGCGCGGCCGCTCGTCCTTCCAAAGCCCGGCCTACGTTTCCATCGAGATGATTGCAGCCGCCATGGGAGGCAAACCGTTCCGTTGGCCTGCCGGTACATACGTCTACAGCCATGGCTTCGACCACATCATGATGGCTATGGAGACAGAAATCACGAAGGACGGCGTCCACTACAAAGAACTGAACGGTACGCCCGAAGAGGAAGCCAAGCTGCAGGAGAGCTACAAGCACCTCTGCACCCTGCGTGACGAAGTTATCGAAATGGGTGTCCTGCCTGCCATCAAAGACTGGCACAGCATCAATCCGAATATTGATTGATATTCCGTACTTTTCAAGAGCAGAGTGTATCAAAATGAAGAATCACCATCATTAGCTTCGCTCAAAACCTCTTCTGATTATTTCATTAAGGTATAGTCTGTCATGTCGAGCTTGTCGAGACATCTCACATAGTGCGAGATAAGTATTACGTGAGCCCCCTCGACGATGCTCGGGGTGACAGAGTGATAAGCATTTTCAATTTTGATACATCCTCTTTTTTTGTATTTTTCCAAGAAAAGGTTTGCAGTATCAAAAAAAAGGCTTACCTTTGCACCCGCAATCAAGCAAAAGTAATGGTGTCATAGCTCAGTTGGTAGAGCAAAGGACTGAAAATCCTTGTGTCCCCGGTTCGATTCCTGGTGACACCACATTTCCCTAAAGAAGGTATCGGAATGTAGCGCAGTTGGTAGCGCACTACGTTCGGGACGTAGGGGTCGGGCGTTCGAGTCGCCTCATTCCGACCAAAAAAATGCGACGGATGATTTCTCACCGTCGCATTTTTTATTTTTTCTCCGCTATTTCGGCAACTTGAACGCTATCGACATTTCCCGCATCTGCTCCTGCGTCATGCCGTCGGGCTCAAAGCCCATGTTCTTGGCAGCAATGTAAATCTGGGCAGACTTGTTCAGGACATCTATTTGGTCAAAAGCAGCCATAACATCCACGTCGACCGCAAACACGCCATGCTTCTCCCACATCACCACGTCGTAGTCCGCAAGTTCGCGTATGGTCGCCTCGGCCATCTCCACCGAGCCGGGCAGGTAATAAGGAATGATACCCAGACCCCGCGGACAGAAAGCTTTCGTCTCAGGAATCATGCTCCACAACAGATTAGTGGCTACATCCTTCTCCAAGAACCTCCGACTGTGGGACATAGCCACCAACTCGATGGGATGCGTATGGACGGACGCCTTGTAGGGAAGTCCCTTGGAAATCAGATAATCGTGTACACTTAAATGGGAAGGCAGTTCGGACGTCGGTATCACGAGGCTGTCCGCAATGATTACATAGCTGGCGCAATCGTCCAGAATGCGGATAATAGAGCCGTTCTCCATCGGGCGCCGAGCTAGGTCGCGCATGCGCTTATGCGTGCCTTTGCAATAGAAATAACACCCTTTCAGACGGGGCAACACCATCCCTATCGGCCTTGCTTCGCCCAAGGGAGGCATCGCCTTTATAGCATCGTCCACATACTCCGTGATATTCACCGTGATATTGCCGCCATTACGTTCGGCCCAACCCTTCTGCCACAAATAACCGGCCACTTCGGCCACTTTGTTCACCTCGGCTGCCAGCGCCGGGCGGTTGTTCAAAATTGATTCCATGATTTATTTTTTTAATTATATGCTTATCGACAAAGATACGATTTTTTCTGAAATGCGCCAGCCCACGCTTCCGTATCGCGGGGCATAAAGGTTTTCAAGGGAATGGAGTCCGCCACCAACCGGCGCATGGAAGGGATATCCCCTGCCCGGCCTGCCGCAAAAGCCTGCAACAGGATGTTTCCGATGGCTGTCGCTTCCGAAGGACCCGCCACCACAGGAATGCCCACCGCATTGGCCGTCCACTGGTTCAGGAGGTCGTTGCGGCTGCCTCCGCCTATCACATGTAGTGTCTCAATCGGACGTGCGAACAGGGAGCGCAGATCGTCGAGCACCTGACGATAACGCAACGCGAGACTCTCGAAGATACATCGCACCACCTGTCCGCGCGTATCAGGTGCCGGCTGCCCCGTTGTCCGGCAATACTCCCGGATGGCCTGCTCCATATCCGACGGATTGGCAAACGACGCATCATCAGGTTCAATCAGACTGCGGAAAGGTTCAGCGGCTTCGGCTTCCGCCATCAGCTCGGCATAAGAGGCTCCATCCCATTGCTGACGGCAACGCTCAAGCAACCACATACCGCAGATGTTCTTCAGGAAGCAGATGGAGTCACCCACGCCTCCCTCGTTCGTATAGTTCAGTGCCTCGGTTTCCGGCGTGATGACAGGCGCGTCCGTCTCTATTCCCATCAACGACCAGGTGCCGCTGCTAAGGTAAGCAAAATGGCTGTTACGCGCAGGGACGGCTGCAATGGCCGATGCCGTATCGTGCCCTGCCACGGCAACCACGGGTATGGCTCCCAGTCCCGTTATGCGCTGCACCTCGGGCGACAATTCACCAATCTTCTCACCCGGACGCACCAAACGTCCGAAGTGTGCTTCCGTCAAGCCCACGGCCTCCAGCAATTCAGTGTCAAGTCTGCGATTCGACGCATTGACCAGCTGGGAGGTAGTCGCAATGGTATATTCCGTCACCATCTCGCCCGTAAGCAGGTAGCTCAAGGCATCGGGCATGAACAAAATCTTATCCGCAGCCGCCAGCGCACTGTCGCCCGCCCGCCGCATGGCATCCAGCTGATAAAGCGAATTGAAGTTCATCACCTGAATGCCCGTCAGTTCATAGACACGCTGACGCGGAACACGCGAGAAAAACGCTTCGGGAGCTCCTTCGGTATGCGGGTCACGGTAGGAATAAGGCTGACGCAGGAGCTGGCCGTCCTTGCCCACGCACACGAAGTCCACGCCCCACGTGTCGATGCCGATGGAGGCGATTTCCACTCCTTCCTTCCGGGAAGCCAGCTTCAACCCCTCGATGATGTTGCGGTAAAGTTCATAAATATCCCAGTAATAGTGTCCGCCCACTCCTATCAGATGATTGGGGAAACGGTTGATTTCTTCCATCTCCAGTCCGCCCGGAGTAAAGCTGCCCAAAATGGTACGCCCACTGGTAGCTCCCAGGTCGACCGCAAAAAAGCAATGTTTCATGGTTATTAGTCTTAAGTTTCATTACACGGCACAAAGATAATAAAAAATACATCCTATAAAAAAGTTTCCCCTGCCACGAGGAAAATACTCGCAGCAGGGGAAACGCCCAAAAACAATCTTCACAGAAATAATTTTTAACCCTAAAAATATCCAGTTACAGGCGTTTCCGCCTCATTGATAAGATATTTCAGTCACTATTTATTAATTATTAGCGGCCTGTGCGTCCAACTCTTCCACCGGAATGTTGTCCTCATAGCCGTCGTAACCGTAATTCTGGTTAATGCGACCTTGCGTGTTGGACTCGATAGCGTTCTGCGGAATGGGCCACAGTACGTGGTAAGGCTCCATGATGAACGCGTTGGTATCGTAGAAGTATTGTTCTGCAAAGAAGTTGTTCTTCTCCATCACGCGGTCGTAGTACCAGTTCTTCTCCGAGAAGTTGTCCAATGAATAACCGTCGATGCCTTGTTTGGCCTTCAGGTAAGCCACACGGGTCAGTTCCGTCTTACGATGGTCTTCGAGGAAGAGTTCACGGGCACGCTCGTCGAAGATTTGTTCCAGCGTAACGGTTCCTGCGGGATACTCGGGAGCGTTGACACGACGACGGATGGTGTTCACGTCCTCGGTAGCGCCGGCCAAGTCACCCTGCCACCAGCGAGCCTCGGCACGGTTCAGATAAGTCTCTGCCAGACGGAAGATGTATTGGTCGGTAAAACCGCCTGTAGGTACCTTACCGCCGGCCTTGGGGTCATCCTTGTCAATCAGTACCTTCACGATGGGGAAGGAGAAGTAGCAACGCATGGTATCTGTCACATAAGCGGGGTCTACCGGTTTGCCGAACCACTCGGCACTACCACCCTTGCTGGGCGGACGGTTGTAATAGATACGCGACTTGTCGAACCAGTTGTTGTCGTTGTGACGCATATCATCGCCGCAGTTGCCCCACAATTCATATTGGAAATAGTTGCTCGGACGGAGTTTTGCCAAGCCGCGGCCCAAGTATTCCAGCTGTTCATATCCGTCGTAGATGCCCTGAGCGTCAGAACATCCCTGTTTTCCATCCGGAGTCTTCACCTTTCCGGTGTCATACCAGCGGGGAACGAAATTGCGCTTACGGTTTGAACCGCCGCCCGCAGCGTTTCCTTCCAGTCCGTAACGCTCCTGGCCCACAAAGATAGCTTCCTTGTTATCGGTACGGCTGATGTTGTCCTCGTCGAACAGGTCGTTGAACACATCCAACGAAGCATCGTCCATGTTGACGCCGAAACGCTCCGTCATCAGGTGCAGGCCGTGGTTGTTGATGACATTGTTGCACATCTCTTCGGCTTTCTGGAATTCACCTACAGCCAGGTATATCTTTGACAACAGGTGTTCGCCTGCCGCACGGTTCACACAACCGATTTCCACGCTTTCCGGCAGCCATTGCACGGCATACTCCATATCCGTCTTGATATGCTCAAGGATGTTCCAGCGGGAAGTGGTGTTGAAGTCCAGCTTCGGGCTTGTGATTTCACCGTCAATCCAAGGCAGATCACCAAACTGATGCGTCAGCAGGTAGTACCAGTAAGCACGATGGAAATAACCTTCCGCCAATACGGCGTTGCGGTCTTCTTCCGAAGCCATACCGGTAGCCTCGGCCGAACGGGTAATGACCGTATTGGCATACTTGATGCCGTTCCAGCCGAACGTCCAGTAGCGCAGGTGCAGGTTGGTGTTCGTGGTAGGTGTCAGCTGCGTCACCATGTTGTGGATTTCCTTGGTTTCGGGACCGCCGATGACGCCTATATCCGACCAGGCATATTCGTACACGGCGAACGTTTCACAGTTACCGGAATTGAACGCGTCGCCAAACCATTCAAATTTCATTTGTTTGCGGCACAGACGGAGCATAGTCTCCAAACCGTCACGGTCCACAAACGTATTTTCGGGAGTCAGGAAGGACATCGGTTGGGGCGTCAAGTCCACACAGCCCGACAAACCGGCGGCCAACAGACAGGCCGCTACGCCTTTTGCTATATATGTTTTAGTTTTCATTTTTGATTTCAATAAGGTATTATAGAATTCATGTTTTACAAAGTCATGTTCACGCCAAACGTCCACACACGCGGAGAGATGGCATTCATGACAGGGTCTGATTTACGCCAGCTTGAGATGGTGAATGCGTTGTCCACATTGACGCTGACACGCAGGTTCTCGATCATCAGCTTCTTCACCAGCGATTTCGGGAAGGTATAGGACAGCTGCATGTTCTGCATCTTCATGAAGCTGCGGTTCTTCCAGATGTTCACGGTCGGGTTGTTGCAGTCGGCACCCAGGCGGGCATATTCCGTACTGGGGTTCCACGGCGTCCAGTATTCGTTCCATACGGAGTTGGATGAGTTGAAGAAACGGTTGTCCTCGTTACGAGCTGTGTTGTCCACTGCTTTCCAGCCGAACTCACCACGCAGGGTGAACGAGAAGTTCACACAGTTCCACAAATCCAGGCTACTGGTGATGTTCAGACGATGACGCGGAGTCTTTGAACCTTGCCATTGCTTGTCGTCTTCGTTGATTACACCGTTGCCGTCCACGTCTTCCAGTTTCGGGTCACCCGGTTGCTTGCCGTATTTCTCGGCTTCTTCCTCTTCGCCCAGCTGCCAGATGCCAATGTACTTGTAATCGTAGAGGTCGTCGATGCCGTGACCAATGTACCAACCATTCTGCACATCGTCGTCCTCACGCTGACCTATCACGTTTCCGTCCTCATCCAACACGTCCACCATGTTGCCATACAGATGCTTGATTTCATTCTTGTTCGTGGAGTAGATGAACGAAGTAGTCCAGTGTACCTTGTCCGGGATGTGAATGTTGGTGGTCGTCAACGTCACTTCCACACCCTTATTGTCTACCTGTCCCAGGTTGGAGGCAATCGAGCCGTAACCGGAAATGGACGGCATGGCACGGTCCATCAGCAAGTCCGTCGTCTTGTTCCAATACAAATCCACCATACCGGTGATGCGGTTGTTCAGCACGCCGAAGTCCAAACCGAGGTTACGTCCCGTCGTGGTCTCCCATTTCAAATCGCGGTTACCCAACGTGTTGGGATATACGGCTTTGTAATTCACACCGTTGATAATGGCGTTCGTAATGGTCAACTGCGAGAAGGCGGCGTAACGTCCGATGTCGCGGTTACCGTTCTGTCCCCAAGAGAAGCGCAGCTTCAAGTTATCCAGCCACTCGGCGCTGTCCATGAACTTCTCCTCGCTGATGCGCCAAGCCAAGGCTGCCGAGGGGAACACACCGTAGGGGTCGTTCTGACCGAAAGCCGAGAAACCGTCGCGACGCACAGCCGCCGTCAAGAGATAGCGGTCCATCAACGAATAGTTCACACGCCACAACAGGCCGTTACCCGTCTGCATTTCATCCTTCGATTCCACTGTCGGTGTAATACCGGACTGGATGGCGTGATAAATCAAGTTGCCGTTGGGCTGGAAACCTTCGTTATTGCCCGTCGAGTCCCAATTCTGATACTTCTCGGCTGTATATACAAAGGTGAAGTCCACATTGTGGATGTCATTGAACGTGCGGTTCCACTTCAGCATGTTATCCACACTCCATTCCTGGTCGGAGTAATCGCGGCGTTTTGCCTTACCGCCGGCTACCACACCCGGCTTGATGTCCGAGTCAAAGTAGTAATCCTTAATCCAACCGTAACGCACGTTGAACGTTGTCTGCCAGGAGAAGCCCCAAGGCAATGTCACCTTGCCATACACGCTGGCGGTGAGGTTTTGCTTCTTATGCATCTTGCTGTCCACGGTATGAGCCAGCAAGGGATTGGACGTACGGTTGTCATTGGCGGGTCTCACCTTGATGCTGCCGTCTTCTTCCCACATGTTGCCGAAGGGGCTTTGTGCACGAGCGGCCGAAACATCGGCACCGATACCGCTCTGGTCCTTATCGGCGAACTGGGCATTCAAGCCGACGTTCAACCATTTCGTAATCTTCGTATCCAAGTTGATACGGGCACGTACGGCCTTGAAGTAGTCGCCCACCTTGATACCGTCGTTGTTCGTATAACCTAAAGAGAAGTAATAGTTCGTACGGTCATTCTTACCGGAAACAGAAGCGTTGTAATCCTGACGGATGCCGTTCTGCAACACCAAGTCCATCCAGTCCGTATACTTACCTGCCTTATAGTTCTCGATTTCCAAGGGATCGAAGCCCAAGCGGGTCAGCCACGTACCTACATAGTCACCGTCGAACGAAGCGTCATAGCCCGCCCACATTTCCTGCGTCACGCCTTCGGGCAGGTTGTTGGGGTCATCATAATAACCGGTCTGCTTCTGCGAGTCGCTGGGATTGAAGTAATCCATCGTTTTCCAGTAGTCCATACGACGTTGCACGTACTGCGCGGGAGTAGGCATATCCTGCACAAATGTCGGCTGAGTCACACCCAGTTTTGCACTGACATTGATGACCGGCTTACCTTCTTTACCACGCTTTGTGTTGATCATGATCACACCGGCGGAACCTTTGGCACCATAGATGGCCGTGGAGCTGGCGTCCTTCAGCACGTCCATGCTCTCAATGTCGTTCGGGTTGATATCATCGATACTGCCATAGAAAACGACACCGTCCAATACGATCAACGGGCTTGTACTTGCCTTCAAAGACTGTTTACCGCGAATCAACATCGTACCGCCACCGGCCGCATCGGCAGAAGGAGTCAGGTTTACACCGGCAATGCTACCGGAAAGGAAATCCAACGCATTGGTAGCCACACGGTTCTTGGTCACTTCGTCACCGATGTGTGAAACCGAACCCGTCAGGTCCTTACGTTTCATCGTACCGTAACCTACGACCACCACTTCATCCAGCATCTCGTTGTCTTCCACAAGCGTCACGTCTAATGTATTGACGTTTGCATCCAACACTTTCTCTTGCGTCTTATATCCTATAAAGGAGAAAACCAATGTAACCCGCTGCTGAGGAAGGCGGAGATGATACCGTCCGTCAACGTCAGAGATAGTGCCCGTAGTGGCATCTCCCTTCACTGTTACATTCACACCAATGACCGGTTCACCGGTACCATCTTTAATAAGACCCGAAACGTCTCTAAAAGACTGGGCCTGCACAAAAACTGCTGACATCAAGAAAAGCAATAATAAAAAGCCTTTCCGAGTCAAGAAATCAATCAGGATCTTTCGTCTCATGATATTAAAATTAAAAACTCATGTTAGTAAAATATCAGTTTGCAAATTTTCTATTTCTTTTTGGCGATGCGAAAGTAACACAATACAATGAAAAAGAATATCACAAAAACGTCTAAAAATAGAAGAATTGTCTCAAAAAAGGGGGATTTGTCGATTTTGATAGGATTTGACACAATTGTGGGATTCCATCACCGGTGAATCGAGACATTTTCGGGTAAACAAACAATCCTCTGCTCCATTCAGCAGACGTCAGTCTCCACCTCATCCGGGCAGCAAGTGGACAAAAAATCAGAAATAAAAGCATAAAAAAACGCGGTTTTGTATATTCTTTCCAAATTATTCCCTAATTTTGCCCCCAAAACAAGAATAAATATACAAAGATGAAAAAGAAAGCCGATCGGCTGGACGCCATCAAGATGATTATTTCGAGCAAGGAAATCGGTTCGCAGGAAGAACTGCTCCAGGCTTTAGGCGGAGAGGGGTTTGAGCTGACACAGGCAACCCTGTCGCGTGACCTGAAGCAGCTCAAAGTGGCCAAGGCCGCCAACACGAACGGAAAGTATGTATATGTGTTGCCCAACGACATCCTGTACAAACGCCCCACCACCCACCAGAGCGCAAGCGAGATGATGAGGTCTACAGGCTTCGTATCGCTGCAATTCTCACACAACATTGCCGTCATCCGTACACGCCCGGGCTATGCCAGCAGCATTGCTTACGATATAGACAACCGAGAATGTCCGCACATCCTGGGCACCATCGCCGGTGACGACACCATCATGCTGGTGCTGGCCGAAGGAGCCACACACGATGACATCCGCGTGTTCTTGTCTGAAACCATACCGAACATTTAAATAAAAACACATATATATAATATAGAAATGGACGTAAAGGAAATAGAAGTCATGGTGGCCGACGCCTCCCATGAAGTTTATGTAGACACCATACTCGACACCATCCGCGAGGCCGCCAAGAAGCGCGGCACAGGCATCGCCGAGCGTAC
>CALUFR010000118.1 GCA_944319875.1 uncultured Bacteroides sp. | reverse complement strand
TAGAAATGGACGTAAAGGAAATAGAAGTCATGGTGGCCGACGCCTCCCATGAAGTTTATGTAGACACCATACTCGACACCATCCGCGAGGCCGCCAAGAAGCGCGGCACAGGCATCGCCGAGCGTACACACGAATATGTAGCCACCAAGATGAAGGAAGGCAAAGCCATCATCGCCCTGCACGGCACGGAGTTTGCCGGATTCAGCTACATCGAAAGTTGGGGCAACAAACAATACGTGGCCACGTCGGGTCTCATCGTGCACCCCAAATACCAAGGCATCGGACTGGCCAAGCGCATCAAGCAAGCCTCTTTCCGCCTGGCCCGTCTCCGTTGGCCGTGGGCCAAGATATTCAGCCTCACGAGCGGCGCGGCGGTGATGAAGATGAACACCGAGTTGGGCTACGTGCCCGTCACCTTCAACGAACTGACGGACGATGACGCTTTCTGGAAGGGCTGCGAGGGTTGCATCAACCATGACATCCTCGTGGCAAAGAACCGCAAGTTCTGCATCTGCACGGCAATGCTCTACGACCCGGCACTGCATAAAGAGGATAATATATAATAGGAATAATAGTAGTAACAAACAATAAGGAGACATTCCTGTCATCCTGAGTGGAGCCGCAGGCGGAATCGAAGGATCTCACATCCACATCGGGAAACGCATATCGGGAGATGCTTCGACTTCGCTCAGCATGACAGAATGTTTTCATTCTTAATTCTTCATTATTATGAAAAAGAAAGTAGTGGTCGCTTTCAGCGGCGGGCTGGATACCTCGTTTACCGTGATGTATCTGGCCAAGGAGAAAGGATACGAAGTGCATGCGGCTTGCGCCAACACGGGCGGATTCAGTGCCGAACAACTCAAGACGAATGAGGAGAACGCCTACAAGCTGGGCGCTACCAAGTATGTCACCCTTGACGTGACGCACGAGTATTACGAGAAGAGCCTGAAGTATATGGTCTATGGCAACGTGTTGCGCAACGGCACTTACCCCATTTCCGTCAGCTCCGAACGAATCTTCCAGGCATTGGCCATCGCACGCTATGCCAATGAGATTGGGGCAGACGCCATTGCCCACGGCTCAACGGGCGCAGGCAATGACCAAGTCCGTTTCGACATGACCTTCTTAGTGATGGCACCGGGTGTGGAAATCATCACGCTGACCCGCGACATGGCTTTGAGCCGCCAGGAAGAAATTGACTATCTGAACAAGCACGGATTTGCCGCCGACTTCGCCAAACTGAAGTATTCTTATAACGTAGGCATTTGGGGGACGAGCATCTGCGGAGGCGAAATCCTCGACTCGGCACAAGGCTTGCCGGAAACCGCTTACTTGAAGCACTGCACCAAGGAAGGTACCGAACAACTGAAGCTCACTTTCGAGCAGGGCGAACTGAAAGCTATCAACGGCGAACGCTTCGACGACCCCATCAAGGCTATTCAGAAAGTAGAAGAGATTGGAGCTGCCTATGCCATCGGCCGTGACATGCACGTGGGTGACACCATCATCGGCATCAAGGGTCGTGTGGGCTTCGAGGCCGCCGCACCGATGCTGATTATCGGCGCACACCGTTTCTTGGAGAAATATACCCTGAGCAAATGGCAGCAATATTGGAAGGACCAAGTGGCCAACTGGTATGGTATGTTCCTCCACGAGAGTGAATACCTGGAGCCGGTGATGCGTGACATCGAAGCGATGCTCACCTCCAGCCAACGCAACGTGAACGGCACCGCCATCCTGGAGCTTCGTCCTTACGGCTTCCACACCGTAGGCGTAGAAAGCACGGACGACCTGGTGAAGAACAAGTTCGGCGAATACGGCGAGATGCAGAAGGGTTGGACGGCAGAGGATGCCAAGGGCTTCATCAAGGTGCTCTCCACTCCGCTCCGCGCTTACTATGCCGGGCATAAGGATGAACTGAATAACATTTAAATAAATGAAGAATGAAGAATTAAGAATGAAGAATGGATCGCACATCCGTAGGCTTTCTCTTTCTTATTCCTAATTCTTCATTCATCATTCTTAATTCTTCATTTATATGATAAAAGTAGGAATCATAGGCGGAGCGGGCTATACGGCCGGCGAACTCATCCGCCTGCTCATCAACCACCCGGAGGCGGAAATCGTCTTCATCAACAGCGGCAGCAATGCGGGCAACCGTGTGACCGATGTACACGAAGGCCTGTATGGCGAGACGGATCTCCGCTTCACCGACCAATTGCCCCTGGACGAGATTGATTGTCTCTTTTTTTGCACCGCCCACGGTGACACGCGTAAGTTTATGGACAGTCACAACCTGCCCGAAGGCTTGAAAGTGATAGACCTCTCCATGGACTACCGCCTGAAAGCTGAAGGCAACGACTTCATTTATGGTTTGCCCGAGTTGAACCGTCGTGCCACCTGCACGGCCCAGCATGTGGCCAATCCCGGCTGCTTCGCCACCTGCATCCAGTTGGGATTGCTCCCCCTTGCCAAACACCTGATGCTGAACGACGACATCATGGTGAACGCCATCACGGGCAGCACCGGTGCGGGTGTAAAGCCGGGTGCCACGAGTCACTTCAGCTGGCGTGACAACAACCTGAGCGTCTACAAAGCCTTCGAGCATCAGCACGTGCCCGAGATCAAGCAATCGCTGAAGCAGTTGCAAAACAGTTTCCACTCTGAGATAGACTTCATCCCCTATCGTGGTGCCTTCCCGCGCGGCATCTTTGCCACCATCGTGGTGAAGAACAAGTGTAGCATCGAAGAACTGACCCGCATCTACGAGGAGTATTATGCGGAAGATTCCTTCACGCACATCGTGGATAAGAACATCGACCTCAAACAAGTGGTGAACACCAACAAGTGCCTCCTCCACTTGGAGAAGCACGGTGATAAGTTGCTCATCATCTCCTGCATCGACAACCTCCTGAAGGGCGCCAGCGGCCAGGCGGTGCACAACATGAACCTGATGTTCAATCTGGAGGAGACAGTAGGGCTGAGGCTGAAGCCGAGCGCGTTTTAAAGTACTTAATAATAGATTTGCTCTGTCATCCCGAGCGTAGTCGAGGGATCTCACGTAAGAAAAAACATATGTCTTATTGGGTATACATAATGACCAATGCCTATAAATATGTTCTATATATCGGTGTAACCAATGATTTGGCACGCCGCAATCAAGAGCATAAGAATGGATTATTGGAAGGTTTTACTAAAAAATACAATTGCCATTATCTAGTTTATTATGAAGAATATCAAATGATAAACGATGCTATTGCAAGAGAGAAGCAATTGAAGAACTGGTCGAGGCAGAAAAAGTATGCTTTAATAAGACAAAAGAACCCGAATATGGAAGATCTAGGTGCTTATCTCCTATAGGATGTAAACATCATCCTGTCACCCTGAGCGTAGCCGAAGGGTCTCACATACAGAGAAATGGATTAACTCTATATGAGATCCCTCGACTTCGCTCGGGATGACAGGACAAATAAATTTTTATAAACAATAACCCAATGAAGAAGGAGACACGCAAAGAAATTCTTCATTCTTCATTCTTAATTCTTCATTTAATAATATGAAACTCTTTGACGTATATCCCTTATTCGACATCAACATCGTACGGGGCAAAGGCTGCCACGTATGGGACGAACAAGGCACCGAGTACCTTGACTTGTATGGAGGACACGCCGTCATCTCCATCGGCCATGCTCACCCGCACTATGTAGAGATGGTCAGCAAGCAAGTAGCCACTTTGGGCTTCTACTCCAATTCCGTCATCAACAAGCTGCAACAGCAATTGGCCGAGCGCCTGGGCAAGGCCTGCGGCTATGACGACTATCAACTCTTCCTCATCAACAGCGGAGCGGAAGCCAACGAGAACGCCCTGAAGCTGGCCTCCTTCCACAACGGACGCACACGCCTCGTCAGCTTCTCGAAAGCTTTCCACGGACGTACATCGCTGGCCGTTGAGGTGACGGACAACCCCAAGATTATCGCGCCTGTCAATGCCAACCAGCACGTGACGTACCTGCCCTTGAACGATACGGAAGCCATGCGCGCCGAACTTCGCAAGGGCGACGTATGCGCCGTCATCATCGAAGGCATCTTGGGCATAGGTGGCATCCGAGTGCCCGACGAGGCATTCTTGCAAGCACTGAGAGAAGAATGTACGGCCAACGGCACCGTCCTCATCCTCGACGAGATACAGAGCGGTTATGGCCGGAGCGGCAAGTTCTTCGCCCACCAATACGCCGGCATCCGTCCGGATATGATTACCGTAGCCAAGGGCATCGGCAACGGCTTCCCCATGGGTGCCGTGCTCATCAGCCCCGAGTTCAAGCCCGTCTATGGCCAGCTGGGCACTACGTTCGGTGGCAACCACTTGGCCTGTGCGGCGGCATTGGCTGTGCTGGATGTTATCGAGGGCGAAGGCTTGATAGAGAATGCCGCCAAGGTGGGTGCACACCTGTTGGACGAGCTGAAGAAGCTGCCGCAGCTAAAGGACGTGCGCGGCCGCGGCTTGATGATAGGCTTGGAGTTCGAGCAACCCATTAAGGAACTGCGCTCGCGCCTGCTGCACGAACAGAAGGTGTTCACCGGCGTCAGCGGCACGAACGTCATCCGCCTGCTTCCACCTCTCTGCCTGACGATGGACGAGGCGGACTTGTTCCTGGAAAGGTTCACGAAAGTGCTGTAAAAAAGGTCTTGTTTTTATTCCAAGAGAGCGTGTCGTAAATATCGGCACGCTCTCTTTTTAGGATATTCCCCGGTGAAGCATCAAAGCACATCCCTACAGACGTCACTCCGAATTTTATGCAAAAGATACTCCGTACTGCATAAAAAACATACTATTTTATGCAATAAGAAGGTTTAATTGAAAGAAATATCTTATTTTTGCAGAAGGGAGTAAGCATTAAAGGCAATGAAAACAATCATACTTAACCAACGAAAGGAACGTGACGAACTGCTTTCACGTCCGTATCTGATCCGACGCACGGGTCAAGATACCGATCTGCTGCTTAACAGCAACCTTATCAAATTGATTACCGGACCAAGACGAGTGGGCAAATCGACCCAAGCCCTATTGATGTTGCGCGATAAGAATTTTGCTTACCTGAACTTCGACAATCAGGCATTATTGGAATCTTGGGACGAAAATCAAGTCATGCGCATGTTGGATGATGTTTATCCCGGTTATGAATATATCCTGCTTGACGAAGTTCAGAATCTTGACTCATGGGATTTATGGGTCAGCAGCCTCTACAGAATGGGGAAAAACCTTGTCATAACCGGCAGCAACGCCAAGATGCTTAGTAGCGAGATGGCAACAGTGCTGACGGGCAAATACCTTCAAGTGGAAATGCTACCGTTCAGCCTTGAGGAATTCTTCGATTGGAACAAGCTCAATCTGCATGACCTGAAAGAAGAGCAAAAAACGGACGCATCGGTACTGATGGATGACTACCTGAGGAATGGCGGTTATCCTGA
Source organism: uncultured Bacteroides sp. (assembly GCA_944319875.1). Lineage (GTDB taxonomy): Bacteria > Bacteroidota > Bacteroidia > Bacteroidales > Bacteroidaceae > Bacteroides. The sequence continues at coordinate 56,496 of CALUFR010000118.1, read as the reverse complement.
GACGGTGGTCTCACGCATGTTGACACGTGGCTATCTTAGCACATTATTTGATTCCATTATTTGGAAAGACGTCACCAAGCGACATAATGTGCGCAACACGACGGACTTAAACAGTTTGGCCATGTATCTTGTCTCAAATATTTGCAGTCCAATCAGTGCCAACGATCTGACCGTGGAGCTGGGCTTTTCCAGTGTCAACACCACCAAGAAATTCATGGATTACCTGCATGAACCATACCTGTTCTATTACCTGCCACGCTATAACAATAAACTGAAACTGATGAAAAAAGCTCCGAGAAAAGTTTATGTGGTCGACAATGGCTTTGTGGCGGCAAAAGCATTTGCGCTGAGCGATAATCTTGGACATCTGCTGGAAAACCAAGTGTTTATTGAATTGATACGAAGAGGTTATGACACGGACAAGACACTGTTCTATTATCGTTCACGCAATGACAAAGAAGTAGATTTCGTCTTGCGCAAAGGAACCCATGTGGAATGTCTTGTGCAAGTCTGTTATAACATGGACAACCCAAAAACAGAGAAACGTGAAGTGGACAGCCTTATCGAAGGAGCCGATGAATTGAAATGCAACAACCTGGTCATTGTGACAAACAACGATGAGCGCATTATAGAGCAAGGCGGTCACAAAATACGCGTTGTCCCCTTCTTTAAATTTTAATCTGTACTTAACTTCAGCTGTTTTTCAGCATCCCCGTCTGTACATATAAAATAGAAGGCGTGTTTGCACGCCCTCTATTTGCCGGATTTCCTCCGATTACAATCTTTACACAACATTTGGCAATTCTCTGCCACGGTGCGACCTCCGGCATGCCAAGGGGTAATATGATCTGCCTCCATATCCTCTGAATCAAAATGCTTACCACAACGGGGACAGACACCCTGCTGACGTTCATAGGCGGCAACAGCCATGGCGGGGGTAAAAGTGCGGATAGACAACGTGCGCTCATCACCTGTCAAAAGATAAGGATAAATGCCGCTCTTGTTGGTCACGTCGTCGTCCATCAGCAAGCGGGCGGTTTCCTGCTCCAGATGGGCAGTGTCGTAGACGTTGTCTTTATACTTATTATATAGTTCTCCCCAGTTCACGCTCTTCATAAACCTTTCGCGCTTCCTGATGAATGTTCCCTGCACCCACGTAATGACGCTTTGGAAGTACGTCCATAAGGCCAAGGCATTGGCATCGTGCTGATGAATCGCCATGTATTCACGTATTTCCTCATCCCTTTTAACATCTGCTATCCAGCGGATGGCTGTCTCCAAGTATTCTTGACGGATGGGAGAGCCACTGACATAGCCGTTGGCCAATCTCCTGGCCGGACAATTGCTCTTGCTGAAATATCGTTTGGCATCGCTGACCCACGGGCCGGCAAAGACGGCGTTACGCAGTTCTTGCGGTGTCAGTTCCTCACCGGCGATGTTGATGGTCTCGAACCAATCCAGTTTTTCGCGTTGTGTTCCTTCACAGGCATACACCATCAGCGGATAATCCAAAATCTTGTCTTTCTCTTCCGGCAAAAGGTTATGGAAGTAACGTCCTTCGAAGGAGAAATCTCCTTTGACGTATTGGCAAATGGAGATAGTGCGTTGCTGTCCGTCAATGACTTCATAAGTGCCGTCTTCACGCACCGCCCAATACATCACGTTCAGCGGAAAACCTTTTCGTACGGTGTCTATCACGGCATTACGTTGTTTCTCCCTGTAGATAAACTCACGTTGGTAGGGCGGGCGTATGTCCAACCGACCACCATAGCCTACCACGCCTTCTTCGGCATTGTCTTGATAACCGTCCGTCAAGTCACGGATAGTAATTTCTTTAAGTTCTATCTTCATGGCTTTATCCTTTTAATGAATAATCGTTTATATTTTCTTTCCCCATGAAGCAATGGTTGAGAAACCTTGCTGCTTGCATTCCATACCCCATTTGAAAAACCTTTCCCTTCACTTTCCGTGCAGCCAATAATCTCAAACTGTTCCGGGTTATATTTATTTAGAAAGGTTATAGGCACTCCCATCGTACCTTCATAATCACAAGGAATACATACTGTCTCCTTTACATTGATTGCATCATAATTATCATATTTAGGATATTCTTCGGGTGTATATTTCTTATAAAGTATAAGTTCCTCATGACGTTTCTCTATTTCAAGATTAGTGAACCATGTAACTCCTGAAACCCTTATCATACCTGCTCTGTGGTCGCCTGCAGTTGCAACATCTTCGTACTTTGAAATAAAATGTCCTGCTCCACCCTTAAAACCATACCCTAACCACATTTTATTCTGAACAATCAAAGGAAAGATTTCTTTGTAAGTAATCGCATTCTGATTCCCGATAATCAAGAACTTCTTCTCGTACTTCACCAACTGCGCCACATACTCGCGGAAGAGGGAGAACGGCGGATTTGTCACCACGATGTCCGCCTGCTTCAGTAATTCAATGCATTCGGGGCTGCGGAAATCGCCATCCCCTTTCAAGGGTCGTATGCCAATCTCTTCCGCGTCGGGTACACGGTTGCCATTGCGGTCGCCCAAGTATTCCAACCAAATGGCCTGCTCCTGGTCATTGCGGCTGAAGAGGTCAGCGTTTTGGTTCTTGTAGCACGTGGTGATGAGCCGCTTCAGCCCTAATTGTTCGAAGTTGTAGGCAAAATAATGGAAGAAGTTACTAACGCGTGGGTCGTCGCAATTGCAGAGTACAGTCTTATCCCGGAAGTGTTCACGATAATGACGGAGTTCGTTCTCGATGTCACACAGTTGCGTGTAGAACTCATCTTTCTTGGCCTTGTTGGCGGCCTGCAAGTTTTTATTTCCTGCCATGGCGATTAGATAGTTTACGAGCATAGTCTATCAATCGCCTAAACAGATAAAAGAAGCGCGGGCTTCTTATCCGTTCGGCAGGTGTCTCGCATAACCTCCACAAGCACGACAAGTTGCCCACGCTATGCAGCGCGAGCATTAACCATATCGGTGCTTGTGGAGGATTGGATACACCAATCCCTCTTTAGTATTATTCCTGTGGTTCTTTTAGTTTGCGAGACTTTGCCGAACGCGAAATAATAGCTAATACTTCTTTGTTAATATGTCAATTATCAGTTTATATCATCATTGATTTTATTTATCAGGGCACCCGTAAGTGGGAAGTCAATGCAAATATAGCGATTTTCATGCAAATAGCAAACCTTTCTTCGTAAAGAGCATGAAGAAGTCTTTTTTCACTCCCGCACCTGCAACATGCCGACAGATATATCTCACCCCTCCTTTAGCTTTCAGCTGTTTTTCAGCTACCGCCTGAATATTTTTCAGACGCCTTCTGAATACTTTTCAGAATACTACCTGAAAAGTTTTCAGAATAGTACCTGAAAGATGTTCAGGCAGTATCTGAAAGACTTTCAGATAGTATCCTGAAAAGCTTTCAGGTCTTTTCTGAAAGAGACCTGAAACGTTTCTTGCTGATTACTACCCATTATTTCATTCGCGGGCAATAGAAAATCCGTGCCAAAACGTTTGCATTTCTGTAGGGAAAGGGTTACTTTTGTCGGAAAACTAACACATATATCAGTCATGAAGATAGCAATCATCGGCGCAGGAAACATGGGAGGCGCCATCGCACGCGGACTTGCCTTGGGGCAGACCATTGATACAAAGGATATTTACGTGTCCAATCCCTCGCAACCCAAACTGGACAAGCTGAAAGAGGAATTTCCCGAGATCAACGTCACGAACGACAATCAGGAGGCCGTGACGGGTGCCGAATATATTTACCTGGCCGTGAAGCCCTGGCTGGTGAAGTCCGTGCTTCGCGCCTTGAAGTTGCGCAAGAGCCAGGTGCTGGTGTCCGTGGCCGCCGCCATTACCTTCGATGAGTTGGGGCATTACCTGCCGGACAAGGACATGGCGATGTTCCGCATCGTGCCCAACACGGCCATCCGCATCTGTCAAAGCATGACGCTCATCGCCGAGCGCAACACTTCGTCCGCACAGCACGACACCCTGACCGCCATGCTGGACGAGATGGGCAAGACGCTCTACATTGAGGAGAAGAACATTGCCGCCGCCACCGCCCTGTGCTCGTGCGGCATCGCCTACGTGATGAAGTACGTGCAGGCCTGCATGCAGGCGGGCATCGAACTGGGCATCCGTCCCGCCGACGGCAAGGCACTGGTGGCGCAGACGCTGAAAGGCGCCGCCGTGATATTGGAAGATCCCGACGCCCATCCGGCCAAAGAGATCGAAGCGGTATGTACGCCGGGCGGTTACACTATACGCGGCATCAACCAACTGGATCACGACGGTTTCCCGTCGGCCATCATCAATGCCATGAAGGCGTGCATGTACTAATTTTAATGGTCAATGGTAGGAGGACCGGATTATGAAAACCACTCAAGAAATCGTAGATACCCTGCGCGAGTTCAAACGGACTTCGGGAGAAAAGTATGGCATCGAGCAATTCATACTCTTCGGTTCTACCGCCCGCGGAGAACAACGGGAGGATAGTGATATAGACGTGTGCGTGAAATTAAAGAAGAAAACTTTTAAAATATATATGGCTATCCTGGAAGATTTAGAGAATCTTTTCCACATAAAAGTCGATTTATTAACCCTGCACGAGAACATGCGCCAGCTGTTCCGTCGTAACATTGAACGCGATGCAATCTACATCTAAGGAAGAACTGACGGATCTGCTCCGCTTTGTAGAGCGGCAAACGGCTTTTGCCATTCGGACGACAGAAAAAGTAAAAACATACCATGACTTCTTGACTTCGGACGAAGCCATGGTATTGTTCAACTCCACATGCATGTGTCTGCAAAGCATTGGAGAAACTATCAAACAGGTAGATGAACGCACGAATAAAAAGTTCTTCTTACTTTATCCGGAGACACCGTGGAAACAAATTATCGGAATGAGGAATATCATCTCACACGAATATTTGTCTGTAGACCCGGAATTGGTGTTCAGTATTGTAAAGGAAGAGTTAAACCCTTTATTGGAAAGCATGCGACATATTCTGGCTGATATTGATGCCGGTTTGAGAGATGCCGAATTAAGCGGAACGAATTTATAGCACATCATTATTATACAATATATCCTTATTATGGACGAACAAATCAAACAAATAGCCGAGCGCTTGCGCGGATTGCGTGACGCCATGGAACTGACTCCCGCCGACATCGCCATTGATTGCGGCATTGACCAGGCGGAATACGAACGGGCCGAGAGCGGCGAGCACGACATTAGCGTGAGCATGCTCCAGCAGATAGCCCGCCACTACAACATTGCGCTGGACGCCCTGATGTTTGGCGAGGAGCCCAAGATGAGCACCTATTTCCTGACCCGCGCGGGCAAGGGGGTAAGCGTGGAGCGCACCAAGGTGTACAAATATCAATCCCTGGCGGCAGGGTTCAAGGACCGCAAGGCCGACCCGTTCATCGTCACCGTGGAGCCGGGCGAACGCCCCATGCACTACAACACCCATGCCGGACAGGAGTTCAACCTCGTCATCGAAGGACGCCTGTTGCTGAGCATCGGCGGAAAGGAACTTATTCTAAATCCGGGAGACAGCCTCTACTTCAACTCCAATTTGCCTCACGGCATGAAGGCATTGGACGGCAAGACCGTGCAGTTCCTGGCAATCATATTATAAATCTAAGGTTATGGTAGAAAGATTTCTGAAACAAACCACATTTACATCACAACAAGACTTTATAGACAATCTGAAGATAATCGTGCCGGAGAACTTCAACTTCGGCTATGACGTAGTAGACGCCTGGGCCACCGAACAGCCCGACAAACCTGCCCTGCTTTGGACCAACGACAAGGGCGAGCACCGCCAATACACCTTTGCCGACATGAAGCGCTACACTGACATGACGGCCTCCTATTTCCAGACGCTGGGCATCGGACACGGCGACATGGTGATGCTCATCCTGAAACGCCGCGTGGAGTTCTGGTTCAGCATCATCGCCCTGCACAAGCTGGGAGCCGTGGTCATTCCCGCCACTCACTTGCTGACGAAGAAAGACATTGTGTACCGTTGCAACGCCGCGGACATCAAAATGATTGTCTGTGCGGGCGAAGCGGTGATTACCGACCACATCACGGCCGCCCTGCCGGAGTCGCCCAGCGTGCATACCCTTGTCAGCGTAGGCCCGGAAGTGCCCGAAGGTTATCTGGATTTCCACCAAGGCATCGAGTCGGCTCCCGCCTTCATACGCCCCGAACATCCCAACACAAACGATGACATCTCCCTGATGTACTTCACCAGCGGCACGACGGGCGAGCCAAAGATGGTGGCACACGACTTCACTTATCCTTTGGGACATATCGTCACGGGCTGCTTCTGGCACAACCTGACGGAGCAGAGCCTGCACCTGACCATCGCCGACACGGGGTGGGGCAAAGCCGTATGGGGCAAGCTCTACGGACAGTGGATAGCCGGAGCCAATATCTTTGTCTACGACCACGAGAAGTTCACTCCCGCCAACATCCTGCAGATGATACAGGACTATCACGTCACCTCGCTTTGCGCGCCGCCCACTATCTTCCGCTTCCTCATCCACGAGGATCTGACGAAATATGACCTCTCGCACCTGAAGTATTGCACCATAGCCGGCGAGGCGTTGAACCCCGCGGTGTTCGACACGTTCAAAAAGCTGACGGGCATCAAGCTGATGGAAGGCTTCGGGCAGACGGAAACCACCCTCACCGTGGCCACCATGCCTTGGATGGAGCCGAAACCCGGGAGCATGGGACTGCCCAACCCGCAATACGATGTAGACTTGGTAGACCACGAAGGCCGCTCCGTGGAAGCCGGCGAGCAAGGACAAATCGTCATCCGCACCGACAAGGGCAAGCCGTTAGGTCTCTTCAAAGAATACTACCGCGACGCTGAACGCACCTGCGAAGCCTGGCATGACGGAGTGTACTACACGGGCGACGTGGCCTGGAAAGACGAGGACGGCTACCTGTGGTTCGTTGGCCGGGCCGATGACGTCATCAAGAGTTCGGGCTACCGCATCGGGCCTTTCGAAGTGGAGAGTGCGCTGATGACCCATCCCGCCGTAGTGGAATGCGCCATCACCGGAGTGCCCGACGAGATACGCGGACAAGTGGTGAAGGCCACCATTGTCCTGTCCAAAGCCTACAAGGACAAGGCGGGTGAAGCCCTCATCAAGGAACTTCAGAACCACGTGAAGAGGGTGACCGCACCCTACAAGTATCCGCGCGTTATTGAGTTCGTAGACGAACTGCCCAAGACCATCAGCGGCAAGATACGTCGCGTGGAAATCCGGCAAAACGACGAGAAGCAATAGGCAGCAAGTTTGTCTTTCACCAATCATAGCACACCCATGCAATACCTGCTCAACGCTCCCGCCTCGCTGCACGCCACCGTGCGGCTGCCTGCCTCGAAAAGCATCAGCAACCGCGCACTCATCCTCCACGCCCTGTCGGGAGGCGCCACACGCCCCGAGAACCTGAGTGACTGCGATGACACGGAGGTCATGATACGCGCACTGGACGGCATGCCCGACGTGATAGACATACACGCCGCCGGCACGGCCATGCGCTTCCTCACTGCCTACCTGAGTGTGACACCGGGCACACACACCATCACCGGAAGCGAACGTATGCAACAACGCCCCATCCGCATCCTGGTAGATGCCCTGCGCACACTGGGCGCACACATCGAATATGCGGGCAATGAAGGCTTCCCTCCCTTGCGAATCAACGGTGCCCGGCTGACAGGCAGGGAAATAAAACTGGCAGGGAACGTGAGTTCACAATACATTTCGGCCTTGCTGATGATAGGTGCCGTGCTGCCCGGCGGACTGAAATTACAGCTGACGGGAGATGTCATCTCACGGCCTTACATCGACCTGACGCTTCAACTGATGCACGACTTCGGTGCACAGGCCGAATGGAGCTCGGAGAACAGCATCACTGTGTCTCCCGGCGGCTATCGGGACACGGCCTTCCGCGTAGAGAATGACTGGAGCGCGGCCTCCTACTGGTATCAGATGGTGGCCTTGGCACCCAGTGTACGCGAAGTGGAGTTACAGGGACTCCATCCACACAGTGCACAAGGTGACAGTCGCGGCGCCGAACTCTTTGCCCGCCTGGGTGTCCAGACGGAGTTCACACCGTCGGGAGTAAGACTCCGCAAACAGGGACACCCCGTCAAAAGTATGAGCGAGGACTTGGTGGACATCCCCGACCTGGCGCAGACATTCGTCGTCACGTGCTGCCTGATGGGTGTTCCTTTCCGCTTTACCGGCCTGCAAAGTCTTAAAATCAAAGAGACCGCCCGCATTTGCGCCCTCATCAACGAGCTACGGAAGCTGGGGTATGCCGTACATGCCGAGCAGGACAGCATCTTGTGGTGGGACGGTGAACGTTGCCCCGCCGACGCACAGCCCGCCATCGACACGTACGAGGACCACCGCATGGCGATGGCCTTCGCTCCTGCCTGCCTCGTCCGTCCGGACATACGCATCAACGAGCCGCAGGTAGTAAGCAAATCCTACCCGCACTATTGGGATGACCTGCGGGCAGCGGGGTTCAGCATCACAGAATACCCCGGAAGCAGATAAGCGATAAGATAGGATGCGGTTCGGCAGAATCAAATTGAAAACGTTGTTTTCATTTGCTTCTGCGCTCACCTTTCACTATCTTTGCCGAACTTATATAAATAAAGGTATGTGGATACTGATTGTTAGTCTGATAGTCCTGGCCGGAATAGCCGCCGCAGCCGGAATGATACGTAACAGACGCCTGCGCCGACAGGTGGAGAGCGGCGAACGGGACGCCATGCCTGAAGTCGTAGAAGTGGATTCGGAATGTTGCGGCCAGCACGAGGTATGCGAAAAGGAAAGCCTGCTGGCTGCCGTCAGCAAGCGGATAGAATACTATGACGACGAGGAACTGGACCGATACATCGGCACGCCCGGCGACGCTTATTCGCCGGAACAGGAAGAGGAATTCCGTGACGTGTTCTACACCATGCAGGCCGAAGACGTGGCCGGATGGGTGCGAAGCCTGCAACTCCGCGGCATCGCCCTGCCGGACAACCTGAAGGACGAAGTGTTCCTCGTAGTCGGCGAACTAAGGGCCAATCCGCATAAGAAATAAAACTGCCAACCACTAAGAAATGGATCTACTGCAATATACATTCTTCCAACATGCCCTGCTGGGCAGTTTACTGGCAAGTATAGCCTGCGGACTGGTAGGGACGTACATCGTGACGCGACGACTGGTGTTCATCAGCGGCGGCCTGACGCATGCCTCGTTCGGTGGCATCGGATTAGGGCTGTACACGGGTATGCCGCCCATTCTGTCGGCAGCCTTGTTCGCTGTGCTGTCGGCCTTCGGAGTGGAATGGCTCAGCAAACGAAAGGACATGCGCGAGGATTCGGCCATCGCTGTCTTCTGGACACTGGGCATGGCACTGGGTATCATGTTCACTTTCCTGTCGCCCGGCTTCACGCCCGACCTCTCGGCCTACCTCTTCGGCAACATCCTGACCATCACGAGTGGTGACATCGCCCTGCTGGGAGGGCTCTCCGCCGTGCTGGCCATATTCTTCGCCCTCTACCTGCGACCTATTGTCAGCATTGCGTTCGACCGCGAGTTTGCCCGGTCGCAAGGGCTTCCCGTAGCATTCTTTGAATATGCCTTGATGCTGTTCATCGCCCTGACCATCGTGGCCTGCTTGCGCATGGTGGGCATTATGCTGGTCATCTCGTTGCTCACCATCCCGCAGATGACGGCCAACCTCTTCGCCCACCGCTTTCAACGCATCATCTGGCTGTCCATCGCCATCGGCTACCTCAGCTGTCTGGGCGGATTGCTGCTGTCGTTCTATCTGAACGTGCCGTCGGGAGCGTCCATCATCTTTTTCTCCATCCTCATCTATGCGGTGTGCAAGTTGGGGAAAAGCCTGTATATCGCCCATCTGAAAAGTGGGAACAGACAATAAACATACATTACTAAACGAAAGATACAATGGAAATCAACATCCAATCATTAGACCAGATCCGGGAAGCCGCCCACCAGTTTGTCGAAGCCATGGGCGACAACACTGTCTTTGCCTTCTACGGCAAGATGGGAGCCGGAAAGACCACGTTTATCAAAGCTGTCTGCGAGGAACTGGGCGTGAGCGACGTTATTACTTCGCCCACCTTCGCCATCGTCAACGAATACCGCTCCGACCTGGCGGGAGAGCTGATTTATCACTTCGACTTCTACCGCATCAAAAAGCTTGAAGAGGTGTACGACATGGGGTACGAGGATTACTTCTACAGCGGTGCCGTGTGCTTCATTGAGTGGCCGGAGCTGGTGGAAGAACTGTTGCCGGGCAACACCGTGAAGGTGACTATCGAGGAAACAGAAGACGGCGCACGTCGCCTGACTATGGAAAAATTAGCCTGACCCGCAGCCATGGCCAGCCAATATCTGATACAAGGCATCTTTGCCGCAGCGGGCATTGTCAGTCTGCTGGCAGCCCTGCTGGACTGGAACTGGTTTTTCACGGCGCGCAACACGCAGTTCATCGTGCGCAACGTGGGACGCCGCCAGGCTCGCTTGTTTTACGGAGTACTGGGGCTGATACTGATAGCTACGGCCGTGTTCTTCACGCTGAACACGGCACAGCAAGCGTAAATACAGAAAAACGAGGGCATGCCCTCGTTTTTCTAAAGATTCATTCCTGAAGCAGGCCGGTACCGTTTATTCGCCGTCGCCCAGCGAGTCGGTATATTCCATCTCGCCCTGCACGACGAAGAGCAGTTCTTCGGGGTCGTACTCGCCCATCTCGTCCTTGCGCGCTTCCTCAATGATGTAGTTCACGATTTTCTCAAGGTCGATGTCAATGTAGCCGTCCTTGTCGGGCTGCATTTCGAGAATGCCGCTATCCACATAGTACTCGTCTATCAAATCGAGGAAGTAATACAACTCATCGTCGGAGAATTTTTCCTTCAGATCCTGCGGCAGGTAGTTCTTGATGAATTCGATGGTCTTCTCGTCATCCAAGTCATCCTGCAAGAATTCGTCTACTGTTCCCATATTGTCGAATGATTTTAAAAAGTGAAAAAGGCCACAAATGCGACCATTCCGACAAGGAATGCGCCCACATTTGCGGCCTTCAAATTATAACAAAGCGTCAATCTTAGCAGCGTATGCCGGTTTAGGAGCAGATCCCACCTGCTTGTCCACCAACTTACCGTCCTTGAAGAACAGCACGGTAGGAATGTTGCGAATGCCAAATTCGGCAGCTACATCACCGTTCTCGTCCACATCACACTTCCCGATGAGGACTTTGCCTTCATATTCCGCAGCCAGTTCTTCAATAATGGGGGCCACCATCTTGCAAGGGCCGCACCACGGTGCCCAAAAGTCAATCACTACAGGTTTTCCCTCTGCGAGGACGGCCTGATAATTGCTGTCAGTAATCTCCAATGCCATTGTTTTTAAGCTTTTTAGTTATTGATTGTTATTAATTTATTTACTGGTATTTCTTTCATCGCTTGCACGGGCAAAGATAATTAATTTATCCGAAAATCCAGTTCCGGACGTTCCTTTAAATATGAAATCAGTTCACGCCCTACAGAGAGCTTCACAGGACGTGATACCATGTCGAGTGTCATCTTCGTCTCCGGATCGGACACCTTTACATAAAGTTCCGTAGAACCCGGATGTGCTTTGGTGAGATCCACCAATTCGTTCACCAGCTCCGTATTAAGCACCGAAAGCGGAATAAGAATGGTAATCTTATTGATGAGTTTCTCCTTGACATCGGGCAGCAGTTCGATGGATGTAATCTTCAACTCCAGTTCATTCTGCTTCCACTGCTTGGGTTGGCAACGCGCTTTTATATAAAGGAAGGTACGTTCGCCCAGATAACCCTGATAAGTGACCCAATCGTTGCCAAAGAAAGGCAGTTCGGCCGCACCGGAGTAGTCCTCAATCTTGGCAATGCCATAGGGGTTGCCATTCTTGCTGGTACCGCGGCGCAGGGCGGTGACAATCCCTCCCATCGTAATCTCACGGCCCACAAGCGCTTCTTTATTTTCCAGCTCAGCCATGTGGGTGTTGCACACATGTTGCAGCACCACGGCATATTCGTCCAACGGGTGAGCTGAAAGATAGATGCCCACCAGATCGCGTTCTTTATTCAGGCGGTCAAGATCACTCCAACGTTCAGCATCGGGTACCTCGGGCGTGGCAATGTCCACCACATTCTCACCGCCAAAGAGCGAATTGGCAGCCGCTGCCTTGTCTGCCTGATAGCGGTTGCCATAGCGAACAAGTGATTCTAGGAAGACTTCCCCCTTGGAGTTGAGAGCGAAATATTGCTCACGATACAGTTCAGGGAAACTGTCGAAACCTCCGGCCAAGGCCAGGCTTTCCAGATTCTTCTTGTTGCAGGCATTCAGGTTGACACGCTGCACGAAGTCGAAGATGCCTTTATAGGGACCGTTCTTGCTACGTTCCTCTATGATGCTCTGAACGGCACCTTCACCCACTCCCTTGACAGCCCCCAAACCGAAACGGATATTGCCTTCGTGGTTGACGGTGAACTTCAGGTTACTTTCATTTACGTCCGGCCCCAGCACCTTGATGCCCATAGCCTTGCATTCGTCCATCAATTTAGTAATGTCGGTGATGTTGTCCTTGCTTCGGCTCATCACGGCAGCCATATATTCGGCCGGATAATTAGCCTTCAGGTAGGCCGTCTGATAGGCCACCCATGAGTAACACGTGGCATGCGACTTGTTGAAGGCATACGAGGCGAATTTCTCCCAGTCCGCCCAAATCTTCTCCAAGACTTTCGGATCGTGACCGTTCTTCTTCCCGCCTTCAATAAACTTGGGTTTCATGTGATCCAGCTTGTCACGCAGTTTTTTACCCATCGCCTTGCGCAGAGCGTCGGATTCACCACGGGTAAAATCGGCCAACAGGCGGGAGAGAAGCATCACCTGCTCCTGATAGACAGTGATGCCATACGTGTCCTTCAGATACTTCTCCATGATGGGAATATCGTATTCAATGGGCTTACGTCCCCACTTACGGTCGATAAAATCGGGAATGTAATCCATAGGCCCCGGGCGATAAAGGGCATTCATGGCAATGAGGTCCTCGAAGGTACTGGGTTGGAGCTCACGCAGGTATTTCTGCATTCCGGCCGACTCAAACTGGAAAGTTCCAATGGTGCGTCCCTCGCAATACAGCTTATAGGTAGCCGGGTCACTGATAGAGATTTTGTCGATATCAATGCTGATGCCGCGATGCAGACGGACGTTTTCCACTGCCTCTTTGATGATGGACAGCGTCTTCAGCCCCAGGAAGTCCATCTTGATAAGTCCGGTGTCTTCGATAACGGAGCCTTCGTACTGGGTAACGAGTATCTTCTCGCCCGTTTCCTTGTCGTCGGCCGTACTGACAGGCACCCAGTCCGTAATGTCGTCACGGCAGATAATGGTTCCGCAGGCATGCACACCCGTACCACGCACATTGCCTTCGAGCATCTTGGCATACTTGATGGTCTCTCGCACCAATGGGTCGGGCGAGGCCTCGGCAGCCTGAAGTTCGGGGACGTAATCAATGGCATTGGGCAAATTGAGTTTCTTATCCGGAATTTTGTCGGGGACGAGTTTGCAGAGGCGGTCGGATTCAGACAACGGAAGCCGCTCCACACGCGCCACGTCCTTGATGGCCATTTTCGTAGCCATGGTACTGTAAGTAATGATGTGGGCCACCTTCTCCTGTCCGTATTTCTCTGTCACCCAACGCAACACCTCGCCACGACCATCGTCATCGAAGTCTACGTCAATATCAGGGAGAGAAATACGGTCGGGGTTCAGGAAACGCTCAAACAGCAGATCGTATTGGATGGGGTCGATTTTCGTAATGCCCAGGCAGTAGGCTACCGCCGATCCGGCAGCCGAACCACGTCCCGGCCCTACGGACACGCCGAGCTGGGTGCGGGCCGCATTGATAAAATCCTGCACAATAAGGAAGTAACCCGGGAAACCCATCGTCTTCATGATGTACAATTCAAACACAAGACGTTCTTTCACCTCCTCGCTCAACGGATCGCCGTAGAGACGCTTGGCGCCGTCAAACGCCAACTTGGCCAAATAGTCGGCCTCCAGCTTGATACGATACAGTTTCTCGTATCCGCCCAGACGCTTGATTTTGGCATTGGCAGCAGCCTCATCCAACACCACCTTGCCGTTCTCATCACGGGTGAACTCGTCGAAGAGGTCCTGTTCAGTATATTTCTTACGGTATTCCTCCTCCGTGCCGAACTCCTCAGGAATGGCAAAGGTAGGCATGATGGGGGCGTGGTCGATGGAATAGAACTCCACCTTATCGAGAATTTCCAAAGTATTGGAGAGGGCCTCGGGTATATCAGCAAACAATTCGTTCATTTCGGCCTTGGTCTTCATCCACTCCTGCTTGGTGTAAAGCATACGGGTAGGGTCGTCCAGGTCCTTACCCGTACTGAGGCAAATGAGGCGGTCGTGGGCCTCCGCATTCTCCTCATCCACGAAATGAACATCGTTCGTACAAATCAGTTTGACACCAAACTTCTTGCTGTATTCCAGCAGCTTGGCATTCACCTTCTGTTGCATGGGATAAGCCTCATGGTTGGCCCTCGGCACGGTGGCTTTATGGCGTTGCAACTCCAAGTAGAAGTCATCGCCGAAGAGATTTTTGTACCAGCGAATGGCTTCCTCTGCCTCATCGTACAGGTCATTGGTTATCTTCTTGGGAATTTCGCCACCCAGACAGGCGGAGCAGACAATCAGCCCTTCATGATATTTTTCCAGCTCATTGCGGTCGGTACGCGGACGCATGTAAAAACCTTGCGTCCAAGCATGAGACACCAGCTTAATCAGGTTATGATAACCCTTCTCGTTCTTGGCCAACACGACCAGATGCCAGCCGCTTTGGTCGGACTTTCCCTCCTTCTTGTCCATCGTGCGACGCGCCACGTACATCTCACAGCCGATAATAGGCTTGAAGATGCGGGCCTCTGCGGCGGCTATCTTCTCGCGGCAGTCGGCCAACGCGACTTCCTTGTCCGCACACTCCTCCTTGCCACTCTCTATATCGGCCATCTTCTTCTTCAGGTCCTTGATTTCTCCCTTCGGTCCGCTGTTTTTCTTGTTGACATAGTTGGTAAACTCCTTGATACCGAACATATTTCCGTGATCGGTCACGGCAATGCCTCGCATGCCGTCCTTCATGGCCTTGTCCACCAGACGGCTGACACTGGCCTGCCCGTCGAGCAGCGAATACTGGGTATGTACGTGTAGATGAACAAAATCTTGCATAACAAACTCCTTTCAAATTGGTGGATAAAGGTACAACGTCTGACATTTCTTACCAAAATATTCATCAAAAAATTGCTTTCAGACGTATTTCTACCCCTTTTTCTTGCTTGATTTTCAAAATAGCCCTATTTTTGCAGATAATTACTATATCATTCCACATAAATCTAAATTCAACGGATTGACATGGTCAGACTTAAAAGAATAAAGAAAATACACATACACCGTGAAGGCACTCACACACTGATAGGGAGCTTGGTACTAATCTTGGCCATCAACTCCGCTTTGTACTTCGGAATGGCGTGCAAAGTGCCTTTTTA
Source organism: uncultured Bacteroides sp. (assembly GCA_944319875.1). GTDB lineage: Bacteria > Bacteroidota > Bacteroidia > Bacteroidales > Bacteroidaceae > Bacteroides. The sequence continues at coordinate 40,823 of CALUFR010000118.1, read as the reverse complement.
CGTAGCGGCCGTTATCAGCCTGGCGGTGTACGGCATACTTGTCAATTTCTTCCGTTGCCCTATCCGCCTGTTCGGGCAGGATACGGAGAAGGTCGTTGTCGCACCGGCAGACGGCAAGGTGGTTGTCATTGAGGAAGTGGACGAAAATGAGTATTTCCATGACCGCCGCCTGATGATTTCAATCTTCATGAGCCTGGTTAACGTGCATGCCAACTGGTATCCTGTAGACGGAACCATCAAGAAAGTGAGCCATCAGAACGGTAAATTCATGAAGGCCTGGCTACCCAAAGCCAGCACGGACAACGAACGTTCGATGGTGGTCATCGAGACGCCTGAAGGGGTAGAGGTAATGGCACGCCAAATAGCCGGAGCCATGGCGCGCCGCATCGTCACTTATGCCGAAGAAGGCGAGGAATGCTACATCGACGAGCACATGGGCTTTATCAAGTTCGGTTCGCGTGTGGACGTGTACTTGCCACTGGGCACAGAGGTGTGTGTCAAAATGGGACAACTGACTATCGGCAACCAAACCATCATCGCCAAATTAAGCTAAACAGAACAATATGGCCAACTGTATCACACGACATATTCCTAACGCGCTGACTTGCTTGAACCTGTTTTCGGGCTGCATTGCCGGCGTAATGGCCTTTGAAGCCCGATACGACATGGCTTTGCTGTTCATTATTGTCAGTGCGGCATTCGACTTCTTTGACGGCTTGGCCGCCCGTGCTCTGCACGCTTATTCCCCGCTTGGCAAAGACTTGGACTCGCTGGCAGACGATGTCAGCTTCGGTGTGGCTCCGTCTCTTATGATTTTCTCGCTGTTCAAGGAGATGCCCTATCCTGCCCAAATGGCAGGCATGGTGACCTGGCTGCCCTATTCGGCCTTCCTCATCGCGGTATTCTCGGCTCTACGCCTGGCCAAGTTCAACAACGACACCCGCCAGACGACCTCTTTTATCGGCCTGCCTGTACCTGCCAACGCTTTATTTTGGGCTTCACTCATAGCGGGCTGCCATCCCCTGCTGATCAGTGGGAACTTTCATCCGCTCTGCCTGCTGGCACTGGTCGGACTGTTCTCGTGGTTGCTGGTGTCGGAGATTCCGATGTTCTCGCTGAAATTCAAGAGCTTGTCATGGAAGGATAATCGAGTGAGCTTTATTTTCCTGCTGTTCTGCATCCTCTTCCTGGCTGTGCTGCAAGTGCGCGGTTTCGCAGTCTGCATCCTCTGGTACATTCTGCTGTCATGGCTCACCGGCCGTAAAAGATAATTCTGCTTTGGCACGATTGTTGCAGGAAAGCTTCTGAAACAACTTAAATATCCATCATACACATGTTACATTTCTTAGAATTTCTGTTTATTCTCATTATAGCGGTAGTCATTATCGGTTTTATCTTCGTTGTCAGCATTGTGCGCAGCATCCTCGGACTCGGCCGGCAGAAACCGTCAGCACAAGATTTCCGTCGCGACTATACCTTCCACAGAGACAACTGGCAACCGCACACTCCGAACGGAACGACTGACAGCATCCGCCCCGAAGAAGGCGAAATACACATCAAGCACAAGGAGCGCATCTTCTCCAAAGATGATGGGGAATATGTAGATTATGAAGAAATAAAGGAATAAAGAAAGCGCTATCCCTTCCGCTTCCGCCGGAAAAACTCCTGCATCAAGGCGGCACATTCATCGGCCATCACACCTTTCACTACTGATGTCTTGGGATGAAGAGCTTGCGGTGCATAGCGTTGGTAGCCCCGTTTCTCATCGTCAGCACCAAAAACAAGACGACCTGTTTGTGCCCAGGCAATGGCACCGGCACACATCACACACGGTTCCACCGTGACATACAACGTACATTCGTTCAGGTACTTGCCCCCCAAAGCCGATGCCGCAGCCGTAATGGCCTGCATCTCGGCATGAGCCGTCACGTCTGTCAAGGTTTCAGTCAGGTTGTGAGCCCGCGCGATGATGCGATCCTTACATACCACTACCGCCCCTACAGGTACCTCGTCCCGCTCCGCGGCCTTCCTCGCTTCGGCCAAGGCTTGCTTCATATAGTATTGGTCATCCATACGCATTACCGTCTCATGTCATGCTCACCGAAAAGAGTCGGATAGTCTTCTTCCATATTCTTGTGGATAAACATAAGAATAGTTTCCCTGAACCAGCGCGATTTGTTGGTTATCTTATACTTCTCCAGATAACGGTCCACAATCCGCAGTTCCTCCTCACTCATCAGGCATACGATGCGCTGTTCGCGTTTGGGTTCATCGGGCGTTGCTTTCGCACACGTTTTGTCTCTCTTTCTCATATTTCCTGCAAAATTAGTGTTCCTATTGCAAATTCAAAGCGGAAAAAGCGTAAATTTGTCTCCCGATATAAAAAAGACGGTAATATGGCTGCACATAACAGACTGGGAAAAGCGGGTGAGGATGCCGCGGTGGCTTATCTGAAGCAAAACGGCTACACGATACTCCACCGCAACTGGCGTAAGAATCACCTGGAACTGGACATCGTGGCTACGAACAACGGCGAGCTGGTGGTAGTCGAGGTCAAGACCCGCACCAACACCGACTACCGGGAACCGCAGGAGGCTGTGGATTGGCGGAAAGTGCGCCACATTGTTGTGGCAGCCGATTCCTACATCAAGCATTTCGGTATCGACCTGCCCGTCCGCTTCGACATCGTCACCGCCATCGGCGAGCAAGCTCCGTTCCGAATGGAACATCTGGAGAATGCTTTCTATCCGCCCCTGTTTTAACCGAAACGCATACTTGATATGAATAACTATCTCAAACCATCCCTCTTTCCGATTGTCGAGTTAGAGGAAACCGACTCGACCAACCGCTACCTGAACGACTTGTGTGACCACGCCTCGGCAACTCCCGCCGAATATACCACTGTCACGGCCCGTTTCCAGACATCGGGCAAAGGGCAGCGCGGCAACAGCTGGGAATCCGAAGCCGGACAAAATCTTCTGTTCAGCACCGTTCTCTATCCGCGTTTCATCGAAGCGCGCCGCCAGTTTGTCCTGTCGCAGATAGTTTCCCTGGCTGTCAAAGAGGAATTGGACACGCACACGGAGGGTATCTCCATCAAATGGCCGAACGACATCTATTGGCATGAGAAAAAAATCTGCGGAATGCTCATCGAAAACGTACTGGAAGGTACTTGCATCGGTCGCTGCATCCTTGGCATCGGCCTCAACCTGAACCAGACCGTCTTCTGCAGCTCCGCTCCCAATCCCGTATCGCTGAAGCAGATTACAGGCCGCAACTACGACGCACCGACTGTCCTCGATGGTTTCCTGCACCGCCTGCATACTTATTACGAAGCCCTTCGCCACGACGAGAACGGGCGTTTTGCCGCATCCATTGCCCGCCGCTATGCCGAGGCACTTTTCCGCCGCGAAGGTCTATATCCCTATGAAGACGCCGACGGACGCTTCCTGGCACGCCTGGCCGACGTAGAACCAGACGGACGCTTCGTCCTGCAAGATGAAACGGGACGTCTGCGGAAATACCTCTTCAAGGAAGTACAGTACATCCTCTGACAAAATCCGACACCCCATGACAGACGAAACCCATACGCTTCACATCAAGAACATGGTATGCCACCGTTGCGTCCTGGCCGTAGACCATGCCCTTCAATCATTGGGGCTGCACCCGCTATCCGTAGAATTGGGCATTGCCGTCACCGCCGAAGAGCTGACGCCCGACATCCGCCAGCGCGTAAAAGAAGAGCTGGAAGCGCTGGAGTTCGAACTGATAGACAATCGACGGATGCAGACGGTACAGCAAATGAAGGATCTCATCGTCACCTTGGTGCACCATCCCACAGGCCGCTCCCTCCGAACTAACCTGTCTGACTACTTGGCTCACACCATCGGCAAAGATTACGGCACGCTGAGCAAACTGTTCTCCGAGGCGACGGGCACCACCGTCGAGAAGTACGTCATCGCCCAAAAGGTAGAACGGGTCAAAGAGCTGCTGACCTACGGCGAACTGACGCTGAGCGAAATAGCCGACCAGCTGGACTATTCGAGTACCGCCTACCTCAGCGCCCAGTTCAAGAGCATCACGGGGCTCACGCCTACCCAGTTCAAGCAACAGAAAGAGAAGCGACGCAGGCCGCTGGATGAAATCTGAAGACACGCGACAAAGCATAAGAAGGATATAGGAAACAGTTCCGTCAGCCTATACGGCCTTGGGATCTCACGCCGTGCTTCGTTACCACCTGACGACACGGGGCGTTATACACTCACGGCACGTGCCGTTACATACTCACGACACGTGCCGTTCCTATCCTTTACATCCCGCATGGTGATCACCCTGTTTCACAGGATGATCTCGGCCCGTTGGAGCAACGGAGACGTGAAACGGATGCGGATGCTGCCTGCTTCGCCCGTGGCCTGCACGTAGGCCAGAAGCCGTCCGTGCCACACGCGCTGACGATTGTCGCGATGCTCCGACATGTCACCGTTGTCACCATTCTCCAAGCCGAGCAGACGGGCAGGTCCTTCTACATGGCAAGTGATTTCATTATCAGCCAGACGAACCGGTATCCCTTGCACATCCACCACTTCTACCAAGAGATGCACCACCCGCCGATCGGCCGACAAGGTGTCGCCATCTACCTTGACACGCAAAGCGTATGGTAATCCCGATGAGCGGACGGTATATGAAGACAGGACATTTCCGCCTTCGTCGCAGCTCTCGGCCACCAACTCACCAGCTTCATAAGGAATATCCCAGTAGATGATACCGGTCTTGTCATCGTAAGGCTTCATCTCACCCACGACCTTGTCGTTGAGCAGCAGACGAGCTTGCGGAGCATTGGTATAACATACGACACGGATTTCCTGCCCCGGCTCGTAGTTCCAAATATCCCAGGCGTCAGGCGACACCCATTGGTTCTTGGGATACGTGCCGACGTAGGTCACCGGTTTGTCTTTCCACATCGCGGCACGGAACCAAGCGCGCGGTTTGGGCAGACTGGCAAAGTCCAGCAAGCCGGTTCCCAACCCACGTGAAGGCCATGCACCGGCTTCACCCAAATAATCGGTGCCCGTCCAGATGAACTGGCCGAAAATAAAATCGCGGTCGCGCACGGCATGCCAGGTGTCGATGCTCGAGCCGGTCTCACTTCCATAGATGATACGGTCAGGGTACGTAGCATGGTCTTCGTCATAACGGTTCTCTGTATAATTATAACCTACTACATCCACAACCTCGGGATAGGCGGTCTGATTGGACATCACCACGCCGGCCAAGGCACCGGTGACAGGACGGCTCTTGTCCACGGCACGCACGCAGGCAGCCAATCGCCGGGCAATGACGCCGATGCGCATAGCATCGGGAGCATCGGGCTTATAACCGCCGAACATGGGTTGATTGATGGTTGTCCCGTCCAGTATGGGATGCGAATAGGGATCATTGGGATAATCCACCTCGTTGCCGATGCTCCAGAGGAATACACTGGGGTGATTACGGTCACGACGCACCATATCGGTCACATCACGCTCTATCCACTCTTCAAAGAAATCATAAGCTCCCTGGAAACCCGGCTCACCCTTATTCCAGCCCTTGATCCATTTGCGTTTAGGGAACTCCCACTCGTCCGAAGCCTCGTCCATCACCAGCAAGCCCAAGCGATCACACAAGTCATACAACACGGGAGCCTGCGGATTATGACTCAGGCGAATGGCGTTCACACCGACGTATTTCTTCAGGTTGAGCAAGCGGCGCTCCCACACTTCAGGAGGCACCACAGCGCCCAGCACACCGGCATCATGATGGAGGCAGACACCTTTCACTTTCATCCAACGGCCGTTCAAGGCAAAACCTTTATCGGGGTCGAAAGCCAAAGTACGGAGCCCCACTTTCGTTTCACTGGCATCTATCTGATGCCCATCAGCAAGCAGAATCGTTTTCAACGTATACAAATAAGGGCTGTCCAAGTCCCAGCGGTGAGGATTATTCACTCTCAGCGTCAAGGTTTCCTTTGTCAAGCCGACCTTTGCATCGGCAATCTTTCGCGAAGCCCGTGCCACCTCTTTGCCTTGCGCGTCACTCAGCGAAACATTGACCTCCAGTTTGCCGGAAGCCTCCACATGCTTCTGCACCTCTACATCCACGGCTACGGTGGCCCGACGGTCGGTCAACGAAGTGGCGTGCCAACCAATGCCCCACTGGGCAAAATGAATATCACCTGCCGAGACCATCCAGACATCACGATAGATGCCCGAACCGGTGTACCAACGCGAGTCAGCATGCCGACTATGGTCTACCCGCACCGCCAGCACATTGTCCCCGTCCGCCTTCAGATAAGGTGTCAGGTCATACATAAAGGAAATGTAGCCATTGGGGCGCTTACCCAGCAGATGACCGTTCAGATAGACCTCACTACGGTTGTACACGCCTTCAAAATAGATATAATAGCGTTTTGCCTTGTCGGTCACCGAAAAATGCTTTCGGTACCAACCTATGCCTCCGGGCAGATAGCCCGTACAACTGGCCAGGTCGGGCGAAAGTTGTCCTTCAATGGACCAATCGTGCGGCAAATCGAGCTTGCGCCACTCTGCATCATCGCAAGTGTTTTGTTTATAAGTAGAGTCGTCTTCCAACTTGAAGAGCCACCCTTCATTGAATCTCTGCGCATTGCCAAACGAGACCTGCGCATGCAACGGAACTGCCAGACAGAGTGTCAGCAGCCCGCACAAACAAATAAATAGTCTATTCTTCATCGTTAAATAATAAATTATCGAGCGGTTTTTCACTTCAACTCATACACCACCGTTGTCACACTCTCAGCATCCAGGTATACCGTACCACCGACTTCCACGACTTTTTCCAGCAGGTTTTTCGTGGCGGAAGTTGTATAGGTCTTGACTGAAGTCGGTGTACCGCTCCAAGCCTCATGCGTTTCTTCCAGGCGAACTGCCTTATCGGACAAATTGGAATATACAGCCACAACCTGCTTGCCGTCCGGCGAAAGATACGCCGAACCAAAGAAATCGGGAACTTCGTTCAAAGTAAGTGCGATACGCTTATAGCCCGGACGGACGAAGCGGCTATAATTGCCCAACACCCACAGGGTCGGCATGGCACGGAAAGAACCTTCTTGGGCGATTGTCGTGACATGTCCCCAGCCTGCGTCCCAACCTTGCGGATTCAAGGCGATGAGCAGGAAGCGGTTCTTATGCCCGGTGCGCAAAGCATCCATCGCCACCCAATAGCTCCAGGAGGTGATACCCGCCACGGTAAGGTCATTATGAATAACTTTGGACATATAAAGGGCGATGTCCATCTCCGTGGCGGCGTCAAAGCCGGGAAACTCCGACGAGCTGTAACCGTCGCCCAGCATACTCCACTCGGTCTGCCAAACCTCCAGCCCGTATTGCGAGGCGGCCTGTGCCATCTGCGTGCGGACGTCGCGCATGCCTTTCCACGTGCCGTCCGTCCAATAGCTGTGTCCACCTATCAGTTTTCCCACATGCGCCAGATTGCCCACGTAAGCCGATGAGCCGGGATCGAAGAAAGCATCAAGAACCTTGCTGCTTCCGGCATTTCCTTTTATCTTATACAAATATTCCCAATCGGCGGCCTCACCCATCAGGATTTGAGTGGAAAGTCCTTTGGCGGTCAGGGCGGCGTCCAATTCGCGAGTCAGGCGAGCCACTTCCTCGTTTTGCCAGCCACTTCCTTCCTGGTCGTGCCCGTTCCATTCGTATTGCGGCTCATTCACCGGAGAAATGTGTGTAATGTTATATCCTTCACTCGTATAGTATGCGGCAACTTCCGCCATATAAGCGGCAAAGTCATCATAGCAATCATCTTTCAAGTTAGACGAAAAACCGCTGTCCGAGCGTCCCTGGCCGTTACGGGTGTATTGCACGGGAGGCGTATTGCTGAAAAGGATGAAGTCTTCACACCCCAGTTCCTTGGCGCGTTGCATGAAGTAACGCTGTCCCTCACACTTCGTCCAGTTGTATGTTCCGTCCGCATTCAGATAAGACTCTGCACGGCGCGACGGTTCCTCAATGCCACTCTCATCGCCCTGCTCCATAGAGCCTCCGCCCATGTTGACACGCCAGAACGAAAGGCCGATTCCCTTGGGCTGGCCATCCGCTATCTCAGAAGAAAAAAGCAACTCAGAAATCTCCTCCCGGCTGTTTGTCCAATACTTGCCCACGTATGCCGGTGTCCAACAATCCGAAGCTCCAAAGCCTTTCACCGTCTGGAAGGTCTGAGCGGCATCTATCGTTACGGTCTTTGCCACACTTACCTCGGGCACATCCGGTTGCGGATTTGGTTCCGGATCCACGGGTGAGTCATCACTACAGGCAAGCGTACCCAATAACAAAGGAGTAAAAAGTAATATATTCAGTCTCATAATGATAAGTCTACTAAATAGATCATGATATCGTAATTCTTATTTTACCATCCGTAAAAAAGCCGCGGATAATCCGTCACGACTACCCGCGGCCAGCTTCTATTGTTAACCCTAACCTATTGATATCACATTAGTTCCAGCCGGGGTTCTGTTCAATAGATCCGTTTGACATCGTGATTTCGTACAAAGGTATCGGGAATACTATGTCGCGATTTTCATCGAACGTAATACCTTTGTTACTAGCCTCACCCTGGTTATTCCATTCCAGCGGGTCACGGGTGGCTTCGTTCAAGTTCCACTGAACGAAAGTTCCGTTCGGACCAAGGATGTTGCAAATCATCTTCTTGCCATTGTCATCTGTCCAGCGACGGATGTCATACAAACGGTTCTGCTCAAAAGCCAATTCCAAGCGACGTTCATTACGGATGGCATGGCGCAGATCATTCCCAGTTGAAGTCACAGGAGCCAAGTCCACACGGGCGCGAACGCGATTCAAGGCTGTCTGGGCATCAGCGTCCAAGCCTAACTCATTGCAAGCCTCGGCATACATCAAGAGTACATCGGCAAAGCGCAGAATACGGTGGTTCAACGGGCTCTTATCCGTATTATAGATCTCATTTCTTTCACGAACGCTTAACGGCAAGAAATACTTCCGTATAGCACGTGCTGACTTATGCTGGGCAGGGTCAATGATGTAGCAATTCTGATCCCAACCGTATTGTGCGATAAGTTCAGCGGCATTGGCCACCGTAGAGTTGTTCTCTACAAATCTTTCAAACTGATCTTCACCGGCAATTTCCGTACAACCGGCCTTAATGATGGTCCAACGCAAACGCTCCGTATCACCGGCATCGATGTATGCCTGCTCTAAGTTTGCCGTGGGCTGGCACCAACTCCAACCATCTCCAGGACCATTACGCGGACCGGTCACCGTAGCTAAGGAACCACCTAATGCCAAAGTCTCATGATATTCATATTGAACTTCGAACAAACTTTCTTTACCATTATCGTAATCCACGTTCCATACTTGGCCAAACTCATCCATCAGGTCGTATTCACCAGAGTCAATCACTTGCTTCAACACATCGTGAGCTTCCTGCCATTTTTCCTGATAAAGATAAACCTTGCCTAAGAGGCCCAAAGCGGCACCGGAAGTGGCATGACCCACCTCAGCGGCACTACGTGCGGGAAGCACCTCGGCCGCAGCCAGCAAATCTGCTTCGATAAACGCATAGACTTCTTCGGCCGTTGCACGGGTTACACCTGCCGTTTCCTCAGGCATCAAGAAGCCTGTCAGCAAGGGCACACCGCCAAAATTGCGGACTAATTCAAAATAGTAATAAGCACGCAAGAAACGGGCTTCCGCCACGAGGCGGTCACGCAGTTCCGTATCCTGAGTTTCGACCGCAGAAATACGTTCAATAGCAATGTTGCAACGCAAGATGCCTTTGTAACGATATTGCCAGAAGTTGGAAATAGGGCCGTTGCTGGCACCATTACCCTGATAGTGGGCCAAGGAAATGTAGTCACTCTGGCTTTGGGTAGTGTTACCCATCCAAGCGTCATCACTACACATCTCGGAAAGCAGCCACACGGTATTGATTTGCCACCATCCACCGTAGGTCAACGCCTGGTAGCAGCTCACCATATAAGATTCACATTCTTCAATATTCTGGAAGTAATTATCCAAGTTCTGTTGCCCGCGGATATCTTCGGTCAGAAAATCCTCACACGAAGTAGTGAATGTAAGCGCGGCAAACAGGGTTATTATCGCTAATATCTGTTTCATAGTTGTTAAAGATTAGAATTTGAAGTCTATACCGAACAAGAATGTACGCGGATTGGGATAAGCCACATTGTCGATACCTGTATTGATGGCACTGCCGGAGCCATCCGTCGTACCATCTACCATCGGACGTTCGGGGTCCATACCGGAATAACCCGTGATAGTAAACGGATTTTGAGCTGAGAAGGAGACGCGCAGGTCTGCACCGGCCACCCACTTTTTAGGCAAGGTATATCCAATCTGCAACAGTTTGCAACGCATGTACGAACCATCTTCTACATAGAAGCTGGATACGCGCTGATAGTTCAAGTTCAAATCACTGTAAGACAAGCGGGGAATATCGTTGGACGTATCTTCACCATGCCATGCCTGCTCCAGCGTACCGCTCCATACATTCTGTCCATTGGCACCGGAGTAGCGTCCGCGAGTCGTATTGAAAATATCGTTACCGAACGTACCGTAGAAATTGGCGGCAAAATCGATATTCTTATAACGCATGCTGATGTTCAGACCCATCATCAAGTCAGGATAAGGATTACCAATATAAGTTTTATCATTGGCATCCAATACGCCGTTGTGGTCCAAATCCTTGAAACGGATGTCGCCCGGCTGCGCATTGGGCTGAATCAACGTTCCATGTTCATCCGTATGTGCATATACTTCTTCCATATTTTGGAAAATGCCGTCGGCCACATAGCCATAGAAGCGAGAAATCAAACCACCGTCCTCGTTGCGGATAATCTGGTCGCTATTGAAACCTCCGACGCTGATAGGACCATCACCGGAGAATTTAATGGCCTTGTTGCGCACAGTAGAAAGGTTCAGACCGATGTCGTAAGAAAAGTCTTCACCCACCTGATCGCGCCAAGTCAGACCCAATTCCCAACCACGAGCCTGCATGCTACCGATGTTCATCCACACCTGGCTGTTCCACTGGTCATAACCCAAAGCCAGGATGTTCTGCTTCTGATAGAGCATGTCGCGGGACTTCTTCTGGAAATATTCAAACGTCACACCCAGACGAGAATTCAGGAACGACATGTCGACTCCGACGTTCCAGTCTTCTACGGTTTCCCACTTCAGCTGATTGTTACCTACGGTAGAAACATAGTAACCGTTAGCCAACGTACTACCATAGTAGTAATAGGCCTGTCCCAGTAAAGTCATAGTAGCGTTATTGCTGATATTCTGGTTACCTACACGTCCCCAACCACCGCGGAGTTTCAGGTCGCTGAAGATCTCCTGATCCTGCATAAACCCTTCGCTGATAACACGCCAAGAAGCGGAAACAGAAGGGAACAACGCATATTTATTACCTTGAGGGAAACGAGAAGAGCCATCGGCACGGAGAGAAGCGGAAATGTAGTAACGGTTATCGTAGTTATACATCACACGTCCCAAGAATGAAACCAGAGTATTATAAGATGTCTCACCATACGCTTTGGCCGTAGTATCTGTACCGGCATTGACTTCCTGCATGACATCACTGTTATTGGGCACGTTATCGCGGATGGCCTGCGTATTGAACCAAGCGAAACGCTCTGCCGTGAAACCAACCATCGCATTCAGATTATGCTTCTCGGCAAAAGTGTCAATATATGTAGCTGTGTTTGTCCAGTTCCAGTCCAGCCATTCCTGTGATTGACGACCTACATTACTCAACGTAGACTGTTCCAATGCGTCAATATAGAACTCCGGTGTAAACGAATCGGAACGACGATAATGAGCATTGGCTCCGAACTGTGTGCGCAAAGTCAGCTTTTCAATCGGATTGATTTGCAGGTAACCATTCAAGATAGCACCCATGTCACGCGAATGGTTACCTGAGCGGGCTACTGAACCGGCAGGATTCCACTCCTGATTGTTATAAGAACGCTGGTAATTGTTGAATACATTGTCCACCCACTGGTCTTGCGGTTTGAACACCGGTGTAGTAGGATCCATAGCCATGGCTGCGGAGAATACGTTCGGCGTATCATCCCAAGACTCTACGCGGGGAGCAATGTCCACCCCCATCTTTACATACTTGTTGAAAGTATATTCTGTGTTCAGGCGGATATTAATCTTGTCCCAATAACCGGCGTCGAACTGGGAATTGTTCTTATAATACCCCATACTGAAATTGTACACCATTTTGTCCGATCCACCGGATACGTTGAGTGAATAGTTCTGCACCAAAGCTGTCTTGTTGACTACCGTATCCCACCAGTCCGTACCACCGGGATTGGTCGTGGTGCCCATGTCATTCCAATTAGAAACCAAGCCGTCGTTGGTATAGCGGGTGTTATATACTTCCTTGTATTCAGCCGCGCCCGCAATATTCGGTTTGGCCACTGTCTGAAAACCTACCGAAGCATTGAAATTGACGTTTGTCTTTCCGGCCTTACCCTTCTTGGTCGTAATCAAGATAACACCGTTAGAAGCACGCGTACCGTAGATAGCGGCAGCCGAAGCATCCTTCAAAACTTCCATGGACTGGATATCGTTACTGTTCAAGAAGTTGATGTTGCCACTGATTGGCATACCGTCTACCACGTACAACGGATCGGTTCCGTTGACGGTAGTTACACCACGAATCAAGACCTTCGGCGTAGCACCCGGACCACCACTGCTGGTCACCTGCACACCGTTAATCTTACCTTGAAGAGCATCCATGGCATTACCGGTCACCGATTGAGTGATTTCTTCTCCCTTCACCGTAGAAATAGAACTGGTCAAATCACTCTTCTTTACGGCACCGTAACCGATAACCACCACTTCGTCCAAGAACTCCGTAGCTTCTTTCAGGACTACGTTTATCGTCGCCTGCCCATTGACAGCAATCTCCTGTGTCTCATAACCAATGGACGAGAACACCAAAGTCGCATCGGAAGGAACATTTGTCAACGTATAATCACCGTCCAATCCGGTAATGGTTCCCGTACCCGTTCCTTTCACTTGTATGGTCGCTCCAATCATCGGCAACTGGTCGCTGGCCGATGTAACCACACCTTTCACCGTAATCTGCTGGGCAAAGCCACAGAGACTTATCAGTGTAAAGCAGCATAAAAATAATAGTTGTTTCATATCTTCGATTTAATGTTACTGTTATTAATTAGCCGGCACAATTTTGCCACGTCCCAGATGTGAGTCGAACTCAAAGCGATAGTTTCCGCCGGTCACGACGACAGGTTTCACCCAGTTGTCACCCACAACCGAACCGTCTTCCCAACGTTGGTTCGTTCCTTCCCAGTTCGGATTTACGTCATTCTTCTTACTGAAATAACCAAATTTCTCGGGAGCGGCAGAATCATCGCAACGCCATTCCACGTGATCCCACCAGCCATCAGGATGATAATTGGTTATGATAAAGTTCATCTCTTCACCGACTTCCAACGTCCAAGTCCCTTCAGCCGGATAATAGAAGAGATGAGGATTGTTGGCATCCTGCGTGAACAGGTGGTTACCGGCATCCTGAGGAGATCCGCCCCAACCAATGAAGAAGTCTATGTATTCCGTACCATTTTCCCAACGATCGAAGCATGCCGTACCATACGTATAATGTCCCATCGGATCGGAAGCCTCAGCCACGGAATAAGTACGCATCGTGTAGGTCAAATCCAACACGTTGAACGCTATTTCATAGTAAACGCCTGCCTCATCAAGCACAATAGGCAAAGCCGTTTCAGGGTCATAGGTCAACTTTGTGTTGTCATTCGGATCAAGACCGAAGCAGATAGGCGCAAAGTCGGTCTTTTGCGGCAAGAAGAAAATCTCCGTCCCGGCAGTTTTGTTGTAATAACGGGCAAGATACTGGTAATCACCCGGATGGTTAATCAACATGGGCACACCAAACACGTCGCTGTTCAACTCGGCTGCGGTAGCCACATCTGCCAGATACATCTTGGGGAAATTCTGCATTTCGGATACGGTAATGATACTCGTGCTTACCGTCTCGTTTCCTACAGCATCCACAACGGTCACCGTCATTTCATAATCAGCTTCCTGACTGGGGAACACGATGCGCTCGGAAACGCTCAATGAAGACTGACCGGCTGCGTCAATCTCGTAGTTTTCAAACCCGACGACACCGGGGATATTGATCACTACATGATCCAAAGCACGGTCATCAGACACCGCAAAATTCAATGTAAAGCCAGTCTCAGCAGCAATCAGCACCGTAAGCTCGGACGAAGGAGACACCGTAAAGACAGGATTCTCGAAGTCACCGTCCATGGTAACCAATACATCTTGTGCCACCTGACGTCCACCCACATCTGTAACCGTAACTGTAACCGTGAAACTTTCACCCAGTTCGTTGGCATCCAACGCATAAGAATAGCTTAACGCGTACTCCGTCTGAGGCTCACCATAGATTTCAATAAGGTCAATGGTTTTGTTCAGATACAAATCCGGACACACCAGCGAAATGGATGCAATACCATCCGCATCGGTCAATGTGCCTTCAATCGTAAAACTACGCCCTGCGGCAGACTGAATATGATCGGTGGTCAATGTCATGGCAGGACTCTGCCCGTCGACATCCGCGAAGCCGTCATCATCGCTACAGCCTGTAGTCAAGAAAGCGCAAGAAAAAAACGCCCAAAAAGCGGCATTAAATAAATGCTTCTTCATACATATTCTATTTAAGTTAAACAATAAATTGAGATTTCACCGCATAACACGGACACACAAATGTATAGCAAATGTGTAACACTGAATTGCATAAATCGTGCATTCAATATATAGAAATCCATCATTGCACGATTTATATATTTTGTTTTCTGATTTTATGTGTATTTTTGGGCGTTCAAAATCTATATGCAATCATTTATGAAACAGCGTACCTTAAAAATAATACTACTGTCCGCATGCCTCTGTCTTGGATTTACTGCCTCGTTGATGGCACAGCCTTATTCCGTGAGTCTCCTAAGATGGCAAGAAGGCTTGTCAAATGACCATGTGGTCTGCATCACTCAAGATAAAAAAGGTTTTTTATGGTTTGCGACAGAAGAAGGCCTGAACAAGTTTGACGGCATCCGTTTTATACCATATTATAAAGAGGAAAGCACGAAAAAACAAGGCATAACAGGCAACGAGTTGAATTACCTGCTGGACGATCCCACGGACTCCATCCTGTGGATAGGCACTCAGCGTGCGGGACTGAACGCTTACAATTATGCAGAAAACACATTCACATCCTATCGCTATAATCCACAGAAACCTAAAGGGCTGATTACAGACGACATCACTCAAATCGCTCCTGCCCAAGACGGAAACTTGTGGATTTCGACTTACTGGAAAGGCATTGAGTATTTCAACAAACAAACTCAAGAATTCGAGCACTACAACACAAGCAATGTACAAGGACTGGGAAGTGATCAGATTTGGTCAATCATTGACGGAGGCAACGGTCTACTCTATGTCGGACATGTACACGAAGGTTTCAGCGTGATGTCCGTCAAAGAACGGAAAGCAAAGAACTATCAGCATGATCCACAAAAAGCGAACAGCCTGCCTGGCAACGAAGTGAACTGCATCTATAAAGACAACAACGGCAATATCTGGATAGGCACCAACAAAGGATTGGCCTTGTTCAATCCGCAAGAAGAAAACTTCATTTCTTTCAATGATTCCGAAAGAAGATTGTCGCATCGGGTATATGATATCAAGCAGATACAGGACAACAAGCTATGGGTTGCCATGGAGTTCGGAGGGATTGCCATATTAGATTTGTCGCAACGCCTCTATCACACCGACCGGCAGGACAATCTTTTCACCTTTATCAACGAAGGCAACGATGAATACGGGCTCTCCAATTCCAGCATACGTTGCCTGTTCAAGGATTGCTTCAACAACATCTGGGCAGGTTCATGGGGAGGAGGCGTAAATTTCATTTTTCAAGAACCCGTTCTATTCAATTCTTATCGATATTCTTCATGGCCCTCTACAGAAAACAGTCTGAGCAGCAGAATTGCTTCCAGCGTATGCATCGACAACAAGGGGGATCTATGGATTGGAACAGACGGAGGAGGGATTGACCTTTTTAGCGAAGGAAAACGCACCGCAATCTACAACACAAAAAGCGGAGACCTAAACGGTAATTCAGTGCAGGCATCCCTCCGCGACTCGAAAGGAGGATTGTGGTTCGGCCTTTTTTATGGCGGAATCATGTATTTCGACAATCAAAAACAAACATTTCACTCCATAGAACTTCTTGGGAAAAGGCATATCGACATCCGTTCCTTTTCGGAAGACAACGAAGGAAACATTTGGGTAGGAAGCAGCAACGGGATTTATGTAATAGACAGGGAAAGCAAAAAGGTCAAAAAGCACTACGACCGGGAAAACAATCAGGTGAGATGTATCAAGAAAGACTCTGAAGGACAAATATGGGTAGGTTTCTTCGGAGGAGGCCTGGGATTATATGACGAAGAAATGAACCTAGTGAAGCTATTCAACGTGACGGCCCATTTTCCATCCAATACCGTCAACGCCATCTTGGAAGACAAGCAAAAGCGGCTGTGGGTAGCTACTGGCGAGGGGTTGGTCTGCTTTCCTTCGCTTTCCAAAAAAGAATATATTGTCTACCAGCGTGAAAACGGATTGGCCAACACCCACATCCAATCCGTCATTGAGGACAAAAAAGGAAATATCTGGGTCAGCACCAACAAGGGAATCAGTTGTATTGACCCATCTCAGCAGACTTGTTACAACTATGACCATCGTGATAACCTGCCTCCCGGAAGCTTCAGCACAGGATGCACCACAAAGGATGCGGACGGAAACCTCTACTTCGGTTCCATCAACGGGCTCTGTTATTTCTCGCCCGAAGCCGTATTAGAAGAGCGCCAATCTCCCCGGGCTGTCATCAACAGTCTTGAGATACTGGGGTCCATCAGCGACCGAAAGAACAAGCAGGATATCTGCCTCTTCGCGCAACAACCCTTACAATTACAATACAACCAAAACAGCTTCAGCATTACCTTCAATATCCAAAATTATGCTTTGGTCAACCGTGTAGAATATGCCTATCAGCTGAAAGGGATGGAAGATTACTGGTATACGGCCGACCACTCGAACAGCGTCACGTTCCGCAACCTGCCGCCGGGAACATATTGTTTTTCTGTCAAGACGCGCATGAGAAACCAACAATGGTCCGACGACATCACTTCACTCGACATCCACATAGCGTCTCCGCTATGGCTGACGTGGTGGGCTAAAGTACTCTATGCCATGGCCTTTTTCAGCATATTCATCTACATCTCTTCTGTCTACAAGAAAAAACTGAATGCCGAGGCTCTCTATAAGCTGGAAAAACAAAATCACGAATACGAACAAAACCTGAACAACGAACGACTGCGTTTCTATACCAACATCACACACGAACTGCGCACCCCTCTCACGTTGATTTTAGGCCCGCTGGAAGACATCCAAAAAGACAATACCTTGTCGCCCAAAGACGCCCAAAAGATATCGGTCATTCACCAAAGCGCCATCCGCCTGCTGAACCTCATCAATCAGATTTTGGAGTTCAGAAAGACAGAAACACAAAACAGGAAACTATGCGTGAGCCGCGGAAACATCGTCCCCCTCATCCGAGAAACAGGACTGAAATACAAAGAGCTGAACCAAAAGAAGAACGTCAGCATCAAACTGGAAGTGAAAGAAGAAAACATCCAGATATATTTTGATAAAGAAGTAATCCTCGTCATCCTGGACAATCTGATGTCGAACGCCATCAAATACACAGAGCAGGGAGAAATTACTCTTTCTGTCGGTCTGTCCCAACAAAACGGTGTCAGCTACACAGAAATACAGGTAAGCGACACGGGATATGGTATCAATCCGGAAGCCTTGCCCCACATCTTCGAACGTTATTATCAAGAAGGCGGCAAACACCAGGCATCAGGCACCGGCATCGGACTGGCACTGGTGAAGAACCTCGTGACTCTGCACGAAGGGGAGATTCACGTAAACAGTACTCCAAACGTCGGAAGCACTTTCCGAATCAGTCTCCTGACTCACAACTCTTATCCCAACGCCCTGCACGCTGACCCCACAGAAAAAAACACGGAGAAAGAAGAAGAGTCCACCCTACACGCAGTGACCAATGACCGCCCCATCCTGGAAGTCGTGGAGGACAATCCCGACATCTGTACCTATATAGCGGATGCACTGAGCGAACACTTCGACGTACGCACGGCCTCCAACGGCAAAGAGGGTATGGAACTTGCCCAGAAATGCATACCGGACATCATCGTAAGTGACATCATGATGCCTGTCATGGACGGTATTGAGATGTGCAAGACACTGAAAAGGGACGTACGCACCAGCCACATCCCCATCATCCTGCTGACCGCCAAAGACTCCATACATGACAAGGAAGAAGGGTACTCGGGTGGTGCAGACTCATATCTGACCAAACCATTCAGCGCCAGCCTGTTGCAAAGCCGCATCGACAACATCCTGCAAGGCAGGCGTAAACTGGTGGAGCACATCACCGCAACCGCCGGAAGGACCAATGACAAATCGGCTATCATCACCGAAGCACTCAACAAGCTGGACAATGAGTTCATTGTCAAAATCAACAAGCTGATAGAAGAACGCCTTTCTTCGGACAAGATTGACATCGGCTATCTGTCGGACAAGATGTGCATGAGTAGCTCCACGCTTTATCGCAAGATGAAAGCGCTGACCGGACTGTCTACCAACGAATATGTCCGCAAAATGAAAATGAAATATGCCGAACAACTTCTGCTGGAAGGGAAATATAACATTTCGGAGATAGCCTTCAAGGTTGGCATCAACAACCTCTTCTACTTCCGTCAATGCTTTAAGGAAGAATTCGGCATGATACCTTCGGAGTATCTGAAGAAGTTAAAAGAACACCCATAAGCAAACGGCACATGATCTTATAAATCTTATCCATAATTCTATAATACTTTTTTCAGCCTGACGGCCTATCTTTGCCTGACGGGAAAAGAGACTTTCACTATGGATAAAAAAAATACAACTCAGCAAGAAACTTTCCCCATTCTGGGGATGAGTTGCGCCGCCTGCGCCACCCGTGTGGACAAGACGCTGAACAAGCAAACAGGCGTGTGTCAAGCCAGCGTAAATTATGCTGCCGCCACGGCCTTGGTAGAATATGACCCGGCACAGACTTCGCCCGAAGCCCTACGGCATGCCGTGCAGGAGGCGGGATACGACCTCATCATCACGCATGATGAACACACGGCGGACGAGGTGGAAGAGGCGCACGCCAAGAAATACCGTTCGTTAAAGCAACGCACCACGTGGGCCATCCTCCTGGCCATCCCCATCGCCGTCATCGGCATGGGCTTCATGGACAGGCCTTGGGCAGGCTGGGTCACGTGGGCACTTTCCACGCCGATTGTCTTTGCATTGGGACGGTCATTCTTTGGCAATGCCTGGAAGCAGCTGAAGCACGGCTCGGCCAATATGGATACGTTGGTGGCGTGCAGTACGGGCGTGGCCTATCTGTTTAGCGTGTTCAACTTGTTCTTCCCGGACTTTTGGCTTTCGAGAGGTATCACGCCGCACGTCTATTTCGAATCGTCCGCCGTTATCATCGCCTTCATCCTTTTGGGACGTTTGTTGGAGGAACGGGCAAAAGGAAATACTTCGCAAGCCATCAAGAAGCTGATGGGGCTGCAACCGAAGACGGTCACACGCATTTCTGCATCGGACAAGGAAGAAGAAGTGCACATTGAGCAGATACGGCCGAACGATATTATTGTTGTGAAACCCGGCGAACGCATTGCCGTGGATGGAGTGGTGACGGAAGGCAGTTCCTACGTGGACGAAAGTATGTTGAGCGGTGAACCGGTGCCCGTAGCCAAACAAAAGGATGCCAAAGTTTATGCCGGCACCATCAACCAGAAGGGCAGCTTCCGCTTCCGAGCGGACAAAGTGGGGACGGATACACTGTTGGCCCGAATTATCCACCTGGTGCAGGATGCGCAAGGCTCCAAGGCTCCCGTTCAGAAGCTGGTGGACAAGGTGGCCGCCATCTTTGTGCCCGTCATTATGGGCATTGCGGTGCTATCTTTCGTGCTTTGGATGGTGTTCGACCCTTCTGAAGGTTTCACTCACGGCCTGCTGGCACTGGTGACGGTACTTATCATTGCCTGTCCCTGTGCCTTGGGATTGGCCACGCCTACGGCCATCATGGTAGGCATCGGCAAGGGTGCCGAGCGGGGCATTCTCATCAAGGATGCCGAAAGCCTGGAGACCGCCCGCAAAGTGAATGCCGTTGTCCTGGATAAGACGGGCACCGTGACCGAAGGGCATCCCGCCGTGCAGCACATCCTTTGGGCAAACGAAGAGGCAAGACAATATGCACCCGTCCTTTTGGCTTTGGAGCGGAAGTCCGAGCATCCGTTGGCGGAAGCCATACTCTTGAATGAAGAATTAAGAATGAAGAGTGAAGAATTAGATATAGATCATTTCGAGAGCTTGACGGGGGAAGGCGTAAAGGCTTCCTATAAAGGTATTGCTTACTATGCGGGTAACCGCAGACTGATGGAAGGCAAGCTCATCGCTCCCGCCCTGCAAGAAGCCGCCTCAGCTTGGGAAGCGGAAGCGCAAACGGTGGTTTGGTTTGCCAACAAGGCGGAAGCCTTGGCCGTTATCGCCATTGCCGACCGCATCAAGCCATCGTCCGTGGAAGCCATCCACACCCTGCAAGCCGAGGGCATCGAAGTACATCTGCTGACGGGTGACAATGAAACCACCGCCCAAGCCATTGCCCGCCAGGCAGGCATCGCTCATTATCGAGCAGGCGTGTTGCCACAAGACAAGGCGGCTTATGTCCACCAATTGCAAGAGGAGGGTAAAGTCGTGGCCATGGTGGGCGACGGCATCAACGATAGCGCCGCTTTGGCGCAAGCCGACCTCAGCATCGCCATGGGCAGCGGAAGCGACATTGCCATGGATGTAGCGAAAATGACGCTCATCTCGTCCGACCTCCGCAAGATCCCCGAAGCCCTGCGCCTCTCCCGCCTGACGGTGCGCACCATCCGGCAAAATCTCTTCTGGGCCTTTATCTATAATACGATAGGCGTGCCCATCGCTGCCGGCGTGCTCTATCCCATCAACGGCTTCCTGCTCAACCCCATGATTGGCGGGGCGGCCATGGCGTTCAGCAGCGTCAGCGTGGTAACGAACAGCTTGAGATTAAGGAAAAAGAAACTTTCTAATAATGAAGAATCTCCTTTGAATGAAGAATTAAGAATGAAGAGTGAAGAATTTATAGACGAACCAATTCAAACAGAAGAAAAGACAATGGAAAAGCAATTCAAAGTTAGCGGCATGATGTGCAACCACTGCCGCATGCACGTAGAGAAAGCGTTGAACAAGTTGGAAGGTGTCACAGCTTCCGTCACCCTCGACCCGCCCGTAGCCACGGTGCAGTTCTCCGGTAAGGAATATTCGCTGAAGGAGCTTCAGAAGCAAGTCACGGACGAGGCGGGGGAATACGGGCTGAGTGAATGAGGTTTAAGCGCGGATTTAAGAAACTGACCGAGTCGCTTCATCGAAACGGCATCTTATAAAAGTCCGCACGCTCCCTCTCTTGAGAAACGTGCGGACTTCTCCATCCATCACTAATCCCCTTCTTCCAAGCTGAACACTTCTTCCACCGCCTTGCCGAACACGCGGGCAATCTTCAATGCCAGCACGGCAGACGGCACGTATTTCTTCGTCTCAATGGCATTGATGGTCTGGCGGCTTACACCCACGGCCTCGGCCAGTTGTTGCTGGGTCATGCGCAAGATGGCGCGCTCCACACGTAAGTTATTTGTCATGATGTCCTCCTTCCTTACTTAATTTGTACATCATCCAACGGAATTTTAAAATAAAGACAACGGGTACTGTGAACAGGTTACAGAAAAGAAAAGTCAGATATACCTCTCCGTAAATACTTACCGTACCCATTATCAGTATGATATATGACACGTACACCGCCCATACCCAAGCCTTGGAGCGCAAAGTGGCAATATACTCATCCTCATGCCATTCACGGGAGAAGGAGATTAGCAACAAGGCAACGGTCAGTCCTACCACACCCGCCTCATCCAGCCAACTCAGCCCGAAGTCTTGCGAAAAGAGCACGCAGAGGCAGACTACCGCGAAGGGCACCGCCAACACCCAACCTATCCGTCGACAGACCGGAGGCAATAGCCACATCCGCCTGCTGACCACTATCCGCCCCTTCCGCCATAGCCACACGAGCCCATAAAACAGCAGAATGAAGGCTACTAGCACCGTAAACAGGTTGTAGGCCACGAAGTCCAGATAGGCAAGCTCATAACACGCCAATGTACCTACTACCAATACCATATACTCCGCCAGTACGGCCAGCGTCAACGCCTTCAGCCGCAAGGCCGCTACGCATTCGTCCTCCTGCCCGCATCGGGCAAAGCCGATAAACAACAAGGCTACCGTTAAGCCAATAACACTCAACTCATCCAACCAATCAAAACGCAGCCTCCAATTACGCACAAGACACAGCCCCAATGCTACCGAAGGTACCAGCAACACCCAACCCCACAACCGGAAGCGGGATGGCAACAAATAATCTCTTTTCATACGCTTTCCTTTTTAATGTTAACGGCACAAAGGTAAAGTAAGTTTTACATAAAAACAAATAATAACGTCATAAAGTAAAGCGTAGTTGACTTAAATTAACCCTATATGCTTGTTCAAAGACAAACAATATCCTTCCCGAACGGAGTCAACGCCAACGCTGCCAGCTTGAAGTGCTGAAGCCCGAACGGTATGCCGATGATGGTGACGCAGAGCACCGCCCCGAACACCAAGTGAGACAGCGCAATCCAGATGCCGCCCAACAGAATCCAAAGCACGTTCATCAGCACGTGCAGGCACCCGCCCGAACGCTCGCCCGTGCGCACTTCTTTGCCGAACGGCCACAAAGCCAGCCCCGCCAGCTTCAGCGTCTGCATCCCGAAGGGTATCCCCACGATGGTCACCATCAGCAACAGACTGGCCACCACATACTCCACAGCGGTAAAGATACCGCCCAACACCAGCCACAACACATTCATAAAACATCCCATACGACTTTCTATTTATAGTTTGATAGGGGCAAAGATAAGGATTTGAAGTACACCGCCGTACTATTCCTTTACTTTATTTGGCTATTAGTACCAATATTAGTACCTTTGTCCAAAACTGAATAATAATAGATATGGGTTCGAAAGAAAAACTGATAGAACGGTTCAAAAAACTGCCCAAGGATTTTACCTTTGAAGAATCTGCCTCCTTGTTAGGCTATTTCGGATATCGGCAACATACAAAGGCGCAACTTCCGGGTCACGTATACGCTTCAAAAACGAAGAAACCGGGCAGTGGATAGACCTGCACCGTCCCCATCCGGGTAGTATTATGAAAGGCTGGATGATGAAAACTATCTATCAACATTTGAAGAACAACGGATTAATTTGACATAAGTTATGGATTACTTGGAATACAAAGGCTACAAAGGCTCCGTGGAGTATAGCAAGGAAGATAATTGCCTCTGCGGCAAGGTGCAAGGACTGGGCAATAAGGTCTTAATCTTGTACGAGGGAAATACGATTGACGAACTCCGCAAAGACTTTGAGGAAGGGGTCGACAGTTATTTGGAAGGGTGTAAGGCGGATGGTGTAGAACCTGCTAAACCGTTCAGCGGGAAACTGAACCTGCGTATGACTTCGGAATTGCATTCGCGTGTGGCAGCCTTTGCCGCAAACATGGGAATGACTATCAATGATTTCATTAACCAGGCTATTGTCAATGAGCTGAAACATGAGTGCGCAGTGTAAGGGATTTTCCCTCATCTCCCCCGAAACCATCAAGGCCGAACTATTCCGCCTGGCCGAGCAGGGCAATAAACCTTTCAGCCAGAGCCTTAACCCTGGTGTGCCGAACGTATTGGGCATCCGCATTCCCCAACTGCGGGAACTAGCCAAGCGCATCGCCAAGGGCGACTGGCAGACTTACCTCGCCACGGCAGACACTTATTATATGGAGGAGCGGATGCTGCAAGGCATGGTGCTAGGCTGTATCTGTCTGGACGAAGATGTAGAGGTATATCTGGAGCGAGTGACTCGCTTCGTGCATATTATCAACAGTTGGTCGGTGTGCGATACGTTCAAGTTCGGTGGAGGGAAACGGTTCGTTGAGGCTCATCGGGAACGCCTGTGGGAATACCTCAAGGGCTGGATGCAGGCGGAGGGCGAATACGAGATACGCTTCGGCGTGGTGATGGCGATGCAATTGTTTATTGACGAAGAGCATATCACGGAGTTGCTTCGCCTCTACGATAGCATCCGCCACGAGGGGTATTACGTCCGGATGGGCGTGGCTTGGGCGTTGTCCGTCTGCTTCGTCAAGTTCCCCGACCTCACGATGCGCTACTTGAAGGAAGGAAACTCGCTTGATGACTTCACCTACAACAAGACGTTGCAAAAGATTGTGGAGTCCTACCGGGTGGATGCTGAGGTGAAGCTGGTGGTCAAGGGGATGAGGCGGAAATAGAGACATACGAGAAATAATCATGATTTTTCAATAAGATAGGCTGCATCTCAACAAAACATTTTCAAGCGAGCTTGAATGTTTTGTGTTCGATTTGCACTATCTTTGTCCCCAACGAATATACATATATATAATATACAACTATGGCAACACCTCATTACAAACGAATCCTCCTCAAGCTCAGCGGCGAGAGCTTGAAGGGTGACCAGCCGGGCATCTTCGATGACGAGCGGTTGGTGCAATACGCCGAACAGATTAAGGAAATACAGCAGATGGGCGTGCAAGTGGGCATCGTTATCGGCGGAGGAAACATCTTCCGCGGGCTGAAAGGCGCGATGAAGGGCTTCGACCGTGTGAAGGGCGACCAGATGGGTATGCTCGCCACGGTCATCAACAGCTTGGCACTCAGTTCGGCACTCACGGCACAAGGTGTCAAAGCCCGTGTCTTGACCGCCGTACGTATGGAGCCTATCGGCGAGTTCTACAACAAATGGCGCGCCATCGAGTGCCTCGAAGCGGGCGAAGTGGTCATCATGTCCGCCGGCACGGGCAATCCGTTCTTCACCACCGACACAGGCTCCAGCCTGCGTGGCATCGAAATTGAAGCCGACGTGATGCTGAAGGGCACCCGCGTGGACGGTGTCTATACCGCCGATCCGGAAAAAGACCCCATGGCCACGAAGTTCCGCGACATCACCTACGATGAAGTCCTCGCTCGTAACCTGCGTGTCATGGACCTCACCGCCACCTGCATGTGCAAGGAGAACAACCTTCCCATCATCGTCTTCGACATGGACACCGTGGGCAACTTAAAGAAAGTCATCAGCGGGGAAGAAATCGGGACGTTGGTGCATAATTAAGATAAAACACAGAGACACAATGAAGCTCTTGAATAGCCTTGCCGTCTTGTTGTCGATGTTACTCCTTTGTGCCGCCTGCCGTCCGGAGGCGCCTTCCTTCTCCGTAAAGGACACGGGGAAAAGTCTGGATTACATGTGTGGAGACACCTTGTTGTTTTCCTACAACTACGCCACGGTCTATCCCCCCGCCGGCGTGGATAGCGTGTTCAAGCGCAGCGGCTTCATCCATCCCCTACGGAGCATGAGCGGAGAGACGCTGACCAACTGCTCACCCGCCGACCACCGTCATCACTTCGGCCTGTGGTATGCCTGGACCAAAACCACTTTCGAAGGAAAAGAAATAGACTTCTGGAATCTGTACAAGCGGCAGGGCACGGTGCGCTTCCGGGGCTTTGAGCAAGTGATAGACAACGGTTTCACCGCCACGCTGGATCACGTGGCCTATCCGGATTCATCGGCCGAAAAGACGGCCATGACCGAGACACTGACCGTACGACTGGGTCGTGCGGAACGTCCGGGCTATTACATAGATTACCACACGACGCTCCGTTGCGCCGGAAACAGCCCCGTGACGCTCGAAGCCTACAGATACGGCGGCTTCTGCCTCCGCACGCGCCCCGACTGGAACGGAGATACCAGCGAAATGCTCACCTCGGAAGGAGCCGTGCGCAAGAATACCGACGGATCACACGCTCGTTGGTGCTATCTGCAAGGACCGGCCGGGGCAGGTTACGCCTGTCTGTTGGTGGTGCCTTCACCCGATAACCTGAACTATCCCGAACCGTTGCGCGTGTGGCCAACAGGTGATGTCATGTGGAATTTCTCCCCCACCAAGGAGCAATCTTTCACGTTGCAACCGGGTACAGAGTTAACGCTGGCCTATAGAGTATACGTGCTCGACGGCAAGCTGGACGCCGACGCGGCCACCCGATTGGCGGGCTTTCCCGGCGGACAGGCAGAGAGAAAACACCGATAAAACGAGCTTCTTTTTGCAGAAGAACAAAAAAAGCGCTACATTTGCTCGAAAATCAATTGAATAATCAAGCTATCTAAAACCAACGAAACAATATGAAAGACGTAAAAGACATTCTGGGTGAAGCCCAAGAAAAGATGGACATGGCCGTCATGTATCTGGAAGAGACATTGGCACACATCCGTGCCGGAAAGGCAGACGTGCGCCTGCTGGACGGCATCCGCGTAGATTCCTACGGAAGCATGGTGCCTATCAACAACGTGGCCGCCGTCACCACACCCGACGCACGCAGCATCGCCATCAAGCCCTGGGACAAGAGCATGTTCCGGATTATTGAAAAGGCCATCATCGATTCCTCACTGGGCATTATGCCTGAAAACAACGGTGAAATCATCCGCATCGGCATCCCGCCCCTCACCGAGGAACGCCGTAAGCAGCTGGCCAAGCAGTGCAAGGGCGAAGGAGAAACAGCCAAGGTGAGTGTGCGCAACGCCCGCCGCGATGCCATCGACCAGCTGAAGAAAGCCGTGAAGGAAGGTCTCGCCGAAGATGCCCAGAAAGGTGCCGAGGAGAAGCTGCAGAAAGTACACGACAAGTACATCAAGCAGATAGACGACATGCTGGCGGCCAAGGACAAGGAGATAATGACGGTCTAAAACGAATGAACAATTGATAATTGATAATTGACAACGAGCAATATAAGCAGGCTCTCAAGAAACTAATTATCAATTATCAATTGTCAATTGTCAATTGAACAAAGTGACTGGTCTCGTAATTAAAAACACCGGCAGCTGGTACTTGGTCCGCACGGACGAAGGGCGGGATGTGGAGTGCAAAGTGAAAGGGAACTTCCGTCTGAAAGGCATCCGCAGCACCAACCCTGTGGCCGTGGGCGACCGTGTGCAGATTGTAGAAAACCGGGAGGGCACAGCCTTCATCACCGAGATAGAGGATCGCAAGAACTACATCATCCGCCGCGCGTCCAACCTCTCGAAACAATCACACATCATCGCCGCCAACCTCGACCAGTGCATGCTCATCGTAACCGTCAATTATCCGGAGACCTCGACTACCTTCATCGACCGATTTCTGGCCACGGCTGAAGCCTACCGCATCCCCACCTGCCTGATCTTCAACAAGACCGACCTCTACGAGGAAGATGACCTGCGTTACTTGGACGGTCTCGTCCACCTCTACACGACCATCGGTTATCCCTGCCTCAAAGTTTCGGCAATCCAAGGTCAAGGCATC
Organism: uncultured Bacteroides sp.; assembly: GCA_944319875.1. GTDB lineage: Bacteria > Bacteroidota > Bacteroidia > Bacteroidales > Bacteroidaceae > Bacteroides. Next base: position 13,017 of record CALUFR010000118.1, on the reverse strand, counting down.
GAGGAAGTAAAGGCAAAGCTTCGCGGAGCCGTCACCCTCTTCTCCGGCAACTCGGGCGTAGGCAAATCCACCCTTATCAATGCTCTCCTGCCCGGCACCGATGCCCGCACGGGAGAAATCTCGCAAGCGCATAACAAAGGGATGCACACCACGACCTTTTCCGAAATGTATTCCGTGGACAATGGCGGTGGCTACATCATCGACACACCGGGCATCAAAGGATTCGGAACTTTCGACATGGAGGTCGAGGAAATCGGACACTACTTTCCGGAGATATTCAAAGCCTCCGCCAATTGCCGCTACGGTAATTGCACGCACCGGCACGAGCCGGGATGTGCTGTACTTCAAGCTGTGGAAGAACACCGCATCAGCAAGTCGCGCTACCAGTCCTACCTCAGCATGCTCGAGGACAAGGAGGAGGGCAAGTACCGGACGGGATATTGACAAACAAGCCGGTTTCTCACACACCCGGCGTTAGACCATTCCCCCACGGCACTCTAAGTCCGGATGTAAAATTTATACTGATACCACAAACAACTGAAAACATGAAGAAGAGAGTAAAATGGAGTCTCATTGCCATCATAGGCGCCGGTTTGATAGGTTGGGGAGTTTATTCGCAAATGCCCCATCCGAATGAAGAACTGGCCGAGGCAGACAAAGTGATGACCCGGCAGAGCAAGAAAAGAAAAGCACTCAACATCAATGCCATCATCGTACATCCCCGCACCCTGACCGATGAAGTTCCCATCATCGGCAGCCTGATACCCGACGAAGAAGTAGACCTCTCATTCGAGACATCGGGCAAAATCGTTGAAATCAACTTTAAGGAAGGGACCACCGTGAAGAAAGGCCAACTACTGGCCAAAGTGAACGACCGCCCCTTGCAAGCCCAGTTGCAACGCCTGATTGCCCAACTAAAGCTGGCCGAAGACCGAGTTTTCCGCCAAGACGCCCTGCTGAAGCGAGACGCAGTCAGCCAGGAAGCCTACGAGCAGGTAAAAACCGAACTGGCAACCTTGAACGCCGACATCGAAAGCGTCGAAGCGCAAATAGAGCAGACAGAACTTCGCGCCCCTTTCGATGGCATTATCGGACTTCGTCAGGTCAGCGTAGGAAGCTACGCCTCACCTACAACCGTCGTGGCCAAACTCACAAAAACCTCTCCCTTGAAAGTGGAGTTCTCCGTCTCCGAGCGCTATGCCGCCACAATACAGAAAGGCACGAACTTAACCTTCACTTTGGAAGGTTCATTAAACACCTATCACGCCCAGGTCTATGCCCGTGAGTCGAGCATCGATCCCAATACGCACACATTGACCATCCGTGCCCTCTACCCCAACGAAACCGGTTTCATCATGCCGGGACGCTATGTCTCCATCAGCTTGAAGAAACAAGAGTACGAGAACACGCTCGCCATTCCTTCAGAAGCCATCGTGCCCGAAATGGGTAAGGACAAAGTCTACCTCTATCGTTCAGGCAAAGCCGAGCCGGTGGAAATCGTAGCCGGCATCCGCACCGATGCCCTGGTGCAAGTGAAGCAAGGCTTGTCCGCAGGTGACACCGTCATCGTGTCCGGCACCCAACAGCTGCGCACAGGCATGGAAGTGACTATCGACAACATTATCTCAACAGATCATACACAATCAGCCCAATGAACATTTCCGAACTAAGCATACGTCGTCCCGTACTCTCCACGGTATTGACCATCATTATCCTGCTCTTCGGAATGATTGGTTATACCTACTTGGGCGTACGCGAATATCCGTCGGTAGACAATCCCATCATCTCCGTGCAATGTTCGTACACGGGAGCTAACGCCGATGTGATTGAAAACCAGATTACCGAACCGTTGGAGCAAAACATCAACGGCATACCGGGCATCCGATCGCTGACCAGTGTGAGCCAGCAAGGACAAAGCCGCATCACGGTGGAATTCGAGCTCTCCGTAGACCTGGAAACGGCGGCCAACGACGTGCGTGACAAGGTGTCGCGCGCCCAACGCTATTTGCCTCGCGATTGTGACCCACCTACGGTGTCGAAAGCGGATGCGGACGCTACACCCATCCTGATGGTAGCTTTGCAGAGCAACAAGCGTTCGTTGTTGGAGTTGAGTGAGATTGCCGAACTTACGGTGAAGGAACAGCTTCAAACGATTTCCGACGTGAGTAGCGTCAGTATCTGGGGCGAGAAAAAATACTCCATGCGCCTTTGGCTGGATCCTACTAAAATGGCAGGCTCCGGCATCACACCGGTAGACGTAAAGGACGCCATCGACCGCGAGAACATCGAACTGCCTTCAGGAAGCATTGAAGGCAATACCACGGAACTGACCATCCGCACCCTGGGCTTGATGCACACACCGGAAGAGTTCAACAACCTGATTATCCGTGAGGACGGCAACCGCATTATCCGCCTTAGCGACATTGGCCGTGCGGAACTGGGTGCCGCCGACATCAAAAGCTACATGAAGATGAACGGCGTGCCGATGGTGGGCGTGGTCGTTATCCCTCAACCGGGCGCCAACCACATCGAGATAGCCGACGCCGTGTATGAACGTATGGAACGCATGAAGAAGGACTTGCCTGAAGATGTGGATTATACTTACGGCTTCGACAACACACGCTTCATCCGTGCTTCCATCAGCGAAGTGGAGCATACGGTGTATGAGGCATTCGTTTTGGTGATCATCATCATTTTCCTGTTCTTACGCGACTGGCGGGTGACCTTGGTGCCCTGCATCGTAATCCCGGTTTCGCTCATCGGCGCTTTCTTCGTGATGTACGTGGCGGGGTTCTCCATCAATGTGCTTACCATGCTGGCCGTTGTGCTGGCCGTAGGCTTGGTAGTGGACGATGCCATCGTGATGACGGAGAACATCTACGTCCGCATCGAGAAAGGCATGGAACCCATACAGGCGGGTATTGAGGGAGCTAAGGAAATTTTCTTTGCGGTAATCTCCACCACCATCACACTGGTAGCAGTGTTCTTTCCCATTGTTTTCATGGAAGGTACTACAGGACGCCTGTTCCGCGAATTCAGCTTTGTCATCTCCGGTTCTATCCTTATTTCGGCTTTTGCCGCCTTGACTTTTACGCCGATGCTGGCCACCAAATTATTGAAGCACCGAGAGAAACAGAACTGGTTCTATCGCAAGACAGAGCCGTTCTTCGAAGGGATGAACCGTCTGTACAGCCGTTCGCTGGCAGCCTTCCTTCGCCAACGTTGGATCGCTTTAGCGTTTTCGGGGCTCATGTTTGTACTCATCGCATTTTTATGGAACCATATTCCGGCCGAAATGGCGCCGCTGGAGGACCGTTCGCAGATAACCATCAACACCAATGGTGCCGAAGGTGTCAGCTACGAATATATCCGTGACTACACGGAACGCATCAATGACGTGGTGGACTCCATCATCCCCGACGCACAAGCCGTCACGGCACGTGTGTCCAGCGGTAGCGGAAACATCCGAATCACACTGAAGGACATCAAAGACCGTGACTATACGCAGATGGAAGTAGCCGAGGAATTGTCGCGCGCCGTGCAGAAAGAGACGAAAGCGCGTGCCTTCGTGCAGCAGCAGTCCTCCTTCGGCGGACGACGCAGCAGCATGCCGGTGCAATACGTGTTACAGGCCACTAACATTGAGAAGTTGCAGGAAGTACTGCCCAAGTTCATGGAGCGGGTGTACGAAAATCCCACTTTCCAAATGGCGGACGTTAACCTGAAGTTCAGCGATCCGGAGGCTCGTATCCAAATCAATCGCGACAAAGCGGGTGTTATGGGTATCAGCACCCGCAACATCGCCCAAACCTTGCAATACGGATTGAGTGGCCAACGCATGGGTTACTTCTACATGAACGGCAAGCAATACGAGATATTAGGCGAAATCAACCGCCAGCAACGTAATAAACCTTCCGACTTAGTGGGCTTGTACATCCGTAGCGATAATGGCGACATGGTGCAACTGGACAACTTAGTGGAAATCATCTACGGCACGGCACCACCCAAACTTTACCGATACAACCGCTTTGTCTCCGCCACGGTTTCCAGCGGCCTTGCCGAAGGGAAGACCATCGGGCAGGGACTGGAAGAGATGGACAAGATAGCCGATGAGGTATTGGATGAGACCTTCCGCACCGCTCTTTCCGGTGATTCCAAGGACTACAGCGAGAGCGCGTCCAGCCTGATGTTCGCTTTCATCCTGGCCATCTTCTTGATTTATTTGATTTTGGCGGCACAGTTCGAGAGTTTCAAAGATCCGTTGGTCATCATGTTCACCGTGCCGTTGGCCATTGCGGGAGCGTTGGTGTTCATGTATTTCGGAGACATCACCATGAACATCTTCAGCCAGATCGGCATCATCATGCTTATCGGCCTGGTAGCCAAGAATGGTATCCTCATTGTGGAGTTCGCCAACTTGAAGCAGGAGCATGGAGAGGACAAAATGCAAGCTATCCGGGATGCGGCTCTGCAACGCCTGCGCCCCATCCTCATGACCAGTGCGGCTACCGTCCTCGGCCTTATCCCGTTGGCGTTTGCCAGCGGAGAAGGAGCCAACCAGCGCATCGCTATGGGTACGGCGGTAGTAGGCGGTATGATTGTGTCCACGCTGCTCACTATGTACATCGTGCCTGCCATCTACAGTTATATATCTACCAACCGAAGTAAACGAAAAAAGAAATGAAGCGTATCCTAATCTTATTCCTCATCACAATATTGAGTGCTCCGGCTGCTCTGCAAGCGCAGCCGGCTGCCACTTACACCCTGAAATCATGCCTCGAAACGGGTCTGCTCAACAACTATTCCCTGCGCATCACCCACAACGAGGAACAAATCAGTAAGAATAATGCCACGTTAGCCAATGCGGGTGCTCTGCCTACCATCGACCTGACAGGCGGATATCAGGCCATCGTAAACAACACCCACAGCAAGGTGAGAGATACCGGTGTAATGGAAAAAGAAAGCAACGTACTCGACCAGACCATTGACTTAGGCATCGATCTTAACTGGACGCTCTTTGACGGCTTCAACATCTCCACCACCTACCAGCAACTGAAACTCCTCCGCAAGCAAGGCGAAACCAATACCCGCATCGCGTTGGAAGACTTCATCGCTTCTTTAGCTGCCGAATACTATAACTTCATCCAGCAGAAAATACGCATGAAGAACCTGCTCTATGCCGTACAACTTTCCCGTGAACGCCTGCGCATTGTGGAAGCCCGCTATCACATCGGCGACTTCTCGCGCTTGGACTACCAGCAAGCCAAGGTGGACTTCAATGCTGACAGTGCACAGTACATGAAGCAACAGGAATTGCTGCACACCTCACGCATCAACCTGAACGAACTGATGGGCAACGAGAATGTGGATCAGCTCATTATCACCCCGGACAGTGTCATCGACGTGAATGCTTCGCTGGACTTCGACGAGCTGTGGGAAGCCACACTGTCCGTGAACTCCTCTTTGCTGAAGGCCGACCAGAACACGCTGCTGGCACAGATGGACTATAAAAAAGTCACCTCGCGCAACTATCCATACGTCCGACTGAATGCCGGCTATGGTTACACCTATAATAAATATGACATCAGCAACTACACCCGGCGCAACAATTTCGGCTTCAGCGGCGGCATCACCGTAGGCTTCAACCTTTTTGACGGAAACCGCAAGCGCGAACGCCGCAATGCCAGCATCGCTGTAAAGAACGCCCGCCTGCAACGCGACGAACTGGAACTGAGTCTGCGTGCCGATCTCAGCAACTTGTGGCAAGCCTACCGCAACAATCTGGAGATGCTGAACCTGGAGCGTCAGAACCTCATCGCTGCCCGCGACAATCACGAGATTGCCATGGAACGTTACATGTTGGGCGACCTCTCGGGCATCGAAATGCGCGAAGCACAGAAGAGTCTGCTGGACGCCGAAGAACGCATCCTTAGTGCGGAGTACGACACCAAACTCTGCGAGATTTCTCTCCTGCAAATCAGTGGAAAAGTGACAAAATACTTGGAATAAAACAATTTTTCAACATCAATGAGCAATTTATCGGCTATTTTTGTCTCTTGAAGAAATCATCAGGAGGAAAACAGCATGAAAAGAATTGTTCCGGCATGCCTCATCGCATTGTGTTGCGTTTTCATGGTCTCAGCGCAACAGACGTACAAAGACAAGCAATCGTATAAAGACTGGCCCAAGCTGGCGTCGAAGCTGGACGACGACTTCTTCCGGACGGAGGAAGCCCTGCGCATCGGCGACAACGTCCTGCTCTACCAACAGACCACAGGCGGGTGGCCGAAGAACATCTTCATCCCTGCCGAACTGACGAAGAAGGAGCGCCAAGAAGCCCTCGCGCAGAAAGATGACGTCAACGAAAGCACCATCGATAACAAGGCGACTACGACGGAAATCACTTACCTGTCCCGCCTGTACAACGCCACGGGTATTGAGAAATACAAGGAAGCCGCTATCCAAGGTATCCGTTATCTCTTTGAAGCACAATACGACAATGGCGGCTGGCCCCAATTCTATCCCCGCTCCAAAGGCTACTACACGCACATTACTTATAATGACGATGCGATGACCAATGTCCTGAAACTGTTACGGGACATCAGTAAGAATAAGGAACCTTATGCCTATCTGCCCGAAGACATCCGCCGGCAAGCTAAACAATCGCTGGACAAGGGCGTGGACTGTATCCTCAAGACACAAGTGCGACAGAATGGCAAGCTCACCGTATGGTGCGCTCAGCACGATGAACACACCTTGGCACCCGCCAAAGCCCGTGCCTACGAACTGCCTTCCCTCAGTGGGCAAGAGTCCGATGACATTGTCCTCTTCCTCATGTCACTATCCAAACCCTCACCGGAAATCATTGCCAGTGTAGAGGCCGCAGTCGCCTGGTTCAAACAGGTGCAGATAGACGGACTGAAACGTGAGACCTTCACCAACGCTGATGGCAAGAAGGATTACCGTATGGTGCCCTGCGAAAACAACGAAGATTGTTCCCCACTTTGGGCACGCTTTTATACCCTCGAAGACAACCGTCCTTTCTTCTGCGACCGCGACGGCGTCAAACGTTACGACCTGTCGGAAATCGGGTACGAGCGCCGCAATGGCTACAGTTGGTATAACGACGGAGGTCTGAAAGTATTCAAGAAGTATGAGCAGTGGAAAAAGAAAATCCCCCGGCCGGAGAATTCTCTCTGATCGGGGGATCCTTCTAAAAAAACTTTATAGAGGACTGCTTACTTCAATGCCGCCAAAGCTTCTTTGATACGACGAACAGCCTCGACAATATTCTCATCGCTTGTCGCATAACTCATGCGGATACACTCAGGGGCCCCGAAAGAAGCACCACCCACACAAGCCACATGTCCTACTTCCAGCAAATACATGGCCAAATCGTCGGAATTATTTATTTGGCGGTCACCGGCCGACTTTCCGAAGAACGAGCTGCACTTCGGGAAAAGGTAGAAAGCACCTTCAGGCTCATTCACTTCAAGACCCGGCACCTCCTTAGTCAGTTTCACAATGAGATCGCGACGACGTTGGAAAGCTTGACGCATTTCTTCCACCGGCTCCTGCGTGCCTGTATAAGCGGCTTCGGCAGCTTTCTGCGACACGGAGCTGGGTCCTGATGTGTATTGTCCTTGCAACTTGTTCACACCCTTCACAATCCATTCGGGGCCGGCAATAAATCCAATACGCCATCCGGTCATGGCATACGCCTTGGATACGCCATTGACGATAACCGTACGATCCTTCATCGAAGGAACTTGCGCGATGCTGTGATGACGACCGATATAATTAATGTGTTCATAGATTTCGTCAGCAATGATAACAACCTGCGGATGCTTCTCGAGCACAGCCGCCAGCGCGGCCAGTTCCTCGGCGCTATACACAGAGCCCGTCGGATTGGAAGGCGAACAAAGAATCAGCGCCTTAGTCTTCGGAGTGATGGCAGCCTCCAGCTGGGCAGGAGTAATCTTGAAGTTCTGTTCGATGCCGGCCGTCACGATAACCGGTTTTCCCTCGGCCAACTTCACCATTTCAGGATAGCTCACCCAGTAAGGAGCGGGTACAATCACTTCATCTCCCGGATTTACCAGTGCCAGGATGGTGTTGCACACCGACTGTTTGGCACCATTGGCACACGAAATCTGGGCGGCCGTATATTCCAGACCGTTTTCATTCTTCAGTTTGGCCACGATGGCATTGCGCAAGGCCGGATAACCGGGAACGGGAGAATAACGGGAGTAATTCTCGTCAATAGCTTTCTTGGCAGCCTCTTTTATGTGGTCAGGTGTATTAAAGTCCGGTTCGCCGACACTCAAATTAATTACATCCACGCCCTGAGCCTTCAACTCGGCGCTTTTCTGAGACATAGCCAGTGTCGCGGAAGGCGACAAACTGTTCAAACGGTCTGATAATTGATTCATTCTGCTTTTATATTATAGGGTTGTTTACTTTTCGCTGCAAAATAACACAAAATCTTTGACACAAGAAAGCAAAAGATTATTTTACTTATTAAAATGCAGGGTATGTCCCATGCGTTCCTTCTTCGTGCGCAGATAGCGTTCATTATACTGATTGGGAGTCGTCTCAATAGGGACATTCTCTGTAATCTCCAGGCCATAAGCTTCAAGACCTACGCGCTTCACGGGGTTATTGGTCAACAGGCGCATCTTGTGTACACCTAGTTCGCGAAGGATTTGCGCTCCGACTCCGTAGTCACGTTCATCCGCCAGATGCCCCAGGCAGATATTGGCGTCTACCGTGTCCATTCCGTCTTCCTGCAACTTGTAGGCTTTCATTTTCTCCATCAGCCCGATGCCGCGCCCTTCCTGGTTGAGGTAAACCACAACCCCCTTGCCGGCTTTTTCAATCATCTCCATCGCTTTGTGGAGCTGCTCGCCACAGTCGCAACGCTTGGATGCCAGGATATCTCCTGTAGCACATGACGAGTGCACACGCACCAGAATGGGTTCGTCGGGCGCCCACGTACCCTTGAACAGCGCCATGTGTTCCAAACCGTTGGATTTCTGGCGGAAAGCGATAAGCCGGAAGTCTCCGTATTCGGTAGGCATATTCACTTCTACTCCCTTTTCTACGATGGACTCCTGCTTCAGGCGATAAGCAATCAGATCGTGAATAGAAATAAGTTTCAGTCCGTATTCATCAGCCATCTTGCGCAACTCGGGCAGCCGTGCCATAGTGCCGTCATCACTCATCACCTCCATCAATGCGCCGGCCGGATAAAGCCCCGCCAGGCGGCACATGTCAATGGTAGCTTCCGTATGTCCCGCACGGCGCAGCACTCCCTTTTCCTGCGCATAAAGCGGATTGATGTGTCCCGGACGACCGAAAGTGGCCGGTGTCGATGCCGGATCGGCCAGCGCCTGGATAGTAGCGGCACGGTCGGCTGCGGACACACCGGTCGTGCAACCTTCCAATTTATCAATTGTCACCGTGAAAGGTGTTCCCAGCACCGATGTATTGTCTGCCACCTGATGGGGCAAATCCAGTTCCTCACAACGCGATATGGTGATTGGGGCACACAACACGCCGCGCGCATGCTTCAGCATGAAATTCACTTTTTCCGGTGTAATCTTCTCGGCCGCAATGATCAGATCTCCCTCGTTTTCACGATCCTCATCGTCCACTATGATCACAAAGTTACCGGCCTTGAAATCCTCCACGGCTTCCTCAATGGTATTCAACTTTACTTTTTCCATATCCTAAATTATAATAATTACTTGTTTTTGTCTTTCTCCATCAGCATCACCACGTCAGCGTTCGTCTTGATAATTCGCTCCAAGTCTTTGTACAACCGCAGGCGGAAAGCCCAGATACGAAAATAAAAGAACAATCCTACCGGCAACAAAATACCACAGGCCAGGTTCAGCCAATAGTTATGAAAAGGACGTGTATGCGCGTGTACAGGAATGATCGGATAGTTGTTCAATACAGTCAACAGACTGACCGAACGCGTATTTGCCATTTCCTCTATCAGCTGTTCCATGCGGTCGCTGATTCTTTCCACCTCCTCATCCTTTCCGTCGGACATCCACAGCTTCCAATAATTGGGAGCATGTTTCAAATCCTTCTCCTGCATATAAGCGTGACACCGGGCCGACAGCGCTTCCAGGTCACCCGGCAGACGCTCGTAGTCGGGATCATGAATGATGACCTCCTTGCGGAACAGATGGCGCACGCTGCGTATGCCTATAATTTTCTTGAACCAGCTGACATAAGCGTCAGCGTTCAGCACCACCGAATCGTTATTGGATTTATACGTGAGGAAAGCACCCAGCGGAGCCAGTACAGCCGTACTGGTCCACATGCCCATCCAGACAATCCACTTGCCGTCACGGGCCATCTTGTAACCGGTATTGTTGATGATGTAATATACGATGAAAATCAGTACCGACACAACCACCGGCATACCCAGTCCACCCTTACGGATGATGCCTCCCAGCGGCGCACCGATAAAGAAGAAGATGAGGCACGCCAAAGAAAGCGTCAGTTTTTCATGCCAAGCAGTCATGTGGCGGCGCAAATTGGCATCGGTGGTTGAAATATTGAGGTTCTTGAAGTTCCAGTCGCTTGCCGTAGTCTGCGCACGGCCGATGGCGGCCTCTATAATTTTTTGTTTCTCGGCCAACGTTTTAGTTCTGTACAAGCTGTCCAGATTATAGAAAGTCAAGTTCGCCTTTTCAATCTTCACCGTGTCCGCTTTCGACAAGGGAGATGCGGTGGCACGATATGTTTTTCCCATCACCTCCTCATAATAAGCCCTTCCGATACTGTCGTTGCGCACCGTCATTGAGTCGATGCCGGCCTGCAGCATACGCATGTCCTTGCTATTGGACTGACTGCTCATGAATCCTTCGTCAGCCATATTAAAATCGGAGTCAAACTCAATGATGGCATGCTTCTCGCGGAAGGTTTCACGACGGTAGGGCACGTTCTTCTGGCTCATGTTCTGCGATTTCAGGTTTTCAAACTGCTCGCCGCTATACAAATGCAGATACAAATGTTGCTTGTCCGCCGTCATCTCCAGACGCCCCGAGTCCGACTTGATAATCTGCGCGTTTTCAAAGCCTTTTTCAAAATTATAGATCAGCACATCATAAAGCATGCCCGTATCGCGGTTCTTCTTCTTTACATACAGATTATAACCATCGATTTCATCATAAAAGACTCCTTCGGGAATATCCAGTTCGGGCGACTTCTGCCTCATGGAAACCAACAAGGTCCACAATTTGGTCTGCGCCTTGGGACCAATGACATTCTGAAAATAGAAGGATATACAAGAGACCAACGTGATGAAGACAATCAGCGGCCTCATAATCTTGATGAGGGAAATGCCGGCCGCCTTCATGGCCAGCAATTCAAAACGTTCTCCGAAATTTCCGAAAGTGATGAGAGCGGCCAGCAAAACCGCAAGCGGCAACGACAACGGCACCAAGGTCAGCGCCGAATAGAAGAAGAACTGCCCCAGCACAGACATTTCCAAGCCCTTACCCACCATTTCATCCACATACTTCCACAGGAATTGCATCATGAAGATGAAAAGACAGATAAAAAAAGTCCCGACAAACAGCAGGCAGAAACTCTTCAGGATAAATATATCTAACTTTTTTATGCGCAGCATTTCACTTTATTACATAACAATGGAGGCACAAAAGTAACACAAAAAAGGGAGTATGTGAAATTTTAATGGGAAGTTAACTAAAAGCCACATACTCTACGCAGTGTTTCCACTTGCGAATCCCACAACTCACGCATGTCCTCCACTTCATTTTCGGCCGCAAAGTCTATGATTTCAAGGGTAAAATCATTGGTCAGCTCGCTATTGGACATCCTGAACTCAAAATAGTCGCGCGAGCCCTGCAGATCCGTCCACCGAAAACGGATAAAAGAATAAGCGCGCATCGCAATAATCTCAGCACTCCGCGACTCCGTCTTCCCCCAATAGAAAGTCACGGTTTTGTCATCCGACTGAACACTGTCCGCAAACCATCCTTCCAAGCCGCTCGGCGTACTGATGGCATTCCAAAGAATCGTTTTGGAAGTGGCGTTCAACGGGTACTGCAAATGTATTTTCTGTTTTTCCATTATTTCATCGTTCAATTGCGTCGCCAAGATAAAACATTATTTCTAATTTACGAAAAACTATTTCGTATTTTTATCAGCCACTTTTCTTCATTTCACAGCAACACGCTGATTATAAGAATGATGAATAAAGGGTAAAGAATTAGAGTGCTGTGTATTCAAAGGAACGCAGATGACGCAGGCAAGTGCGGATGAACGCAGACTTTTGCCTTCCTATTTTCGGTCTTCACCCCCGGGCAAAACAGAAAACGTAAAAAAAAGGAGAAATCTTTTGGCGGTTTGAATAAAAGCCGTATCTTTGCACCCGCAATCGCAAAACGATGGCGGGATAGCTCAGCTGGTTAGAGCGCATGATTCATAATCATGAGGTCCCCGGTTCAATCCCGGGTCCCGCTACCTGTAGTTTTTTAGACTGTTGAGAGGCTTCCACTCTTGGCGGTCTTTTTTTATTATATCCCGTCGACCATTCCATCCGTTAAGTACGAGGGTGTATCATGTTCCTCTTCATTTTGATACACCCTCGTATATAATAGTCGTAGTTTCATTTCCACCTTCAATCTTATTTTTTCTTCACCCAATACCCATTGCCATACCTCGTGTGCACCTTGCGCCCCACCTGCGCCAATAGGCGGCTGAAGGCCATAGGCGTGCAGTCGCGCAAGGCGGCGGGATTCTTCTTCCTCAGTGTGGCGTAGATGTCCGCCGCGGACATCAGCCGGGCGCCTTCCTCGCCCGCCTCGGCAAACTCGAAGCAGCCGCTGATAAGTTCCTCGGCGGGAGTGGTGCGGTAGAACGCCTTGTTCGACGCCTGTATCTCCGCCTCCTCTTCCTTGCTGAACCAGTAGCGCTCGCCCTTGTTTAGCTCGTGCAGAAGCTGGGCGTACAGCTGGTCGTGGTCTATCGGTG
>CALUFR010000117.1 GCA_944319875.1 uncultured Bacteroides sp. | reverse complement strand
TGAAAGGAGTATCATCAGGATGACAGGACCGTCAATCCGTTCGCTATACACCAGTACATAGTAGCAAAGTAACGCCCAAAGCAGCGTAATGCAGACTATTTGCGATTTGGAGAGCGGTCTTTTCATGGTTCGGCTTTCTTTTTGTCCACGATGGCGTCGATGACGGCTACGGCGGTGATGTTCACGATGTCGCGCACGGAGCTTTCAAAGTCGGTGAAGTGGATCGGTTTGTTCAGTCCCATCTGGATGGGCCCGATCAGTTCGGCATCGGTATCCATGGCCTGCAACAGTTTGTAGGCCGAGTTGGCCGAACTGAGGTTGGGGAACACCAGAGTGTTGACATCTTTGCCCAGCAGGCGCGTGAAGGGATACTTCTTGTCACGCATTTCGCGGTTCATGGCAAAGTTCACCTGCATTTCGCCGTCGATGGCCAGGTCGGGATAGTGCTGCTGCATATAGTCCACGGCCTCGTGTACCTTGACAGGGCTGCCTTCGGTGTCGGCGCCGAAGTTGGAGTAGCTCAGCATGGCCACTACCGGCGTGTGGTTGAAGAACCGCACGGTGTGCTCCGCCAGCTTGGCGATGTCTATCAGCGTCTCCGTATCGGGATGACGGTTGATGAGCGTGTCGGCCAGGAAGTAGGTGCCTTTCTTGGAGTTGAGGATGTGCATGGTGCCGAAGTGCTTGTATTCGGGCCGGATGCCGATCACCTCTTTGGCCACCTTGATGGTGTTGCTGTACTTGGTGTAGAGGCCGGTGATGAAAGCGTCCGCTTCGCCCGTCTCTACCATCATCATGCCGAAGTAATTGCGTTCGAACATCTTGTCGTTGGCCTCTTCGTAGGTGGTGCCTTGGCGGGCGCGTTTCTCGGAGAGGATGCGGGCGTAGCGCTCGCGGCGCGGGGCTTCGTTGGGATGGCGCAGGTTGACAATCTCGATGCCTTCCAGGCTGAGGTCGAGTTCCTTGGCCAGCTTCTGGATGGCCTCGTCGTTGCCCAGCAGGATGGGGTGACAGATGCCTTCGGCCTTGGCCTCGACGGCGGCTTTCAGCATGTTGGGGTGAATGCCTTCGGCAAAGACGACACGCTGAGGATTGCGGCGCGCGGTGTCGTAGAGCTGGCGGATGAGCTTGCTTTCATAGCCCATCAGTTCGCGCAGCTGCAGGCAGTAAGCGTCCCAGTCCTCGATGTGCTTGCGGGCCACACCGCTTTCCATGGCGGCACGGGCCACGGCGCACGACACTTCCGTGATGAGGCGCGGGTCGACAGGCTTCGGGATGAAGTAGTCGGGGCCGAAGGTAAAGTTGTTTACGTGGTAGGCTTCATTCACGACGTCGGGCACGGGCTGCTTGGTCAGGTCGGCAATGGCGTGTACGGCGGCAATCTTCATTTCCTCGTTGATGGCGCTGGCATGCGTGTCCAGTGCGCCGCGGAAGATGTAGGGGAAGCCGATGACATTATTGATCTGGTTGGGATAGTCCGAACGGCCGGTGGACATCAGCACGTCGGGGCGGGCGGCCATGGCGTCTTCGTAGGAAATCTCCGGTGTGGGGTTGGCCAGGGCGAAGACGATGGGGTGGGCAGCCATGGAGCGCACCATGTCCTGTGTCAGGACGTTGCCCTTGGACAGGCCGAGGAAGACGTCCGCTCCCTTGATGGCTTCGGCCAGGGTGTGTACGTCGCGGCGGTCGGTGGCGAAGTAGCGCTTCTGTTCGGTCAGATTTTCGCGGTCACTGGTGATGACACCTTTACTGTCCAGCATCAGGATGTTCTCGCGGCGGGCGCCGAGGGCTACGTACAACTTGGTGCACGAGATGGCCGACGCGCCGGCTCCGTTTACCACGATGTGAACGTCTTCAATCCGCTTGCCGGCCACTTCGAGGGCGTTCAGCAGACCGGCGCTGGAGATGATGGCCGTGCCGTGCTGGTCGTCGTGCATGACGGGAATGTCCAGTTCTTCCTTCAGGCGGCGTTCTATCTCGAAGCATTCCGGCGCTTTGATGTCCTCTAAGTTGATGCCGCCGAAAGTGGGCGCGATGGCTTTCACGGCCTCGACAAACTTGTCCGGGTCTTTTTCATTTACCTCAATGTCGAACACGTCGATGCCGGCGTAGATCTTGAAAAGCAATCCCTTGCCTTCCATCACCGGCTTGCCGCTCAGGGCACCGATGTCGCCCAGACCGAGTACGGCTGTGCCGTTGGAGATGACGGCCACAAGGTTTCCTTTGGCCGTGTACTTGTAAGCATCCTGCGGATTTTTCTCTATTTCGAGGCAGGGTTCGGCCACGCCGGGCGAGTAGGCCAGTGAGAGGTCTGTCTGTGTGGCGTATGGCTTGGTGGGTACCACTTCAATCTTTCCCGGTTTGCCTTGCGAGTGGTAGAGCAAGGCGGCTTCTTTTGTTATCTTTACCATAATTCAGTTTTGTTGTTCATAGGTTGTCATTCGGATGCAAATTTAGAGATATTCCCTGAAATATGTAAGTGTATTTTAGAAAAAAAAGACATTTACCCTGCTTTTGCGAGGCATTTACCCTGCTTTTGCGAGACATTTACCCTGCTTTTGCAAGGTGTTTAGCCTGCTTTTGCGAGACGTTTAGTCTAAGTTCCCCCACGCTTCATAGTCATCCATCATTTCATTAAATAGTTTATTGGCCAGTTCAATGTTATATCGCTCGTCTTCGTATCTTCTTTGTTCTTCAATATAGTTAAGCCACTCTTTTTTTAGTTCTTCTTCCTCCTCCGCTTTTTGTGCGCGTTTCACTTTGCACACGGTTAGAAGTGCCATGAGATTGTTGATGGCCGGCCTTTTAACCGGATAATGCTTGAGGAGATAGGCAAAGACATCATCGGATATATCCACAATGGCGCCAACTCTCAACGCCCACTTGACGTAGTAGAGGTCCTTTTTCCATACAGACAAGAATTCCTTGCCCTCGAAACGACCTTGCTCAAACACATGCGTCTGATGAGTGATTTCGATTGGTGTCATTTCTCTTAACTCACGCACTAACTCTCTGTAAAAAGCTCTGTTCTTGACTTCTTTTCTGGGCTTTCTGGTTTGGGCGTCATAATCCGCTTCCCGTATGATGTCCGCATGCTTTTTGAATACTTGCTTGAAAGGTTCCGTACAACCCCTGGGAACATATATGGCTGTAAGTGAATAATATTTTTCATTCTTTATTTCAGGAGGGACGGCCGAGTGAAAGTACAGGCGTCTGAGAGACTCCGGAAATGCGCTGCCTGAAATGGATATAACCTCCGCGGGAATATGCAGCTCTTCGATGAGGGTCATTGAGAACGCATTGGCGCCAATGTATCTTAAAGAGGCGGGTAGTGCTATTTCGGTAAGCGACGCTTCGCCCTGAATGGCACCTCCGCAAACACGTTCTATGCCTTCGGGGATAATCAGTTTGGTTTGTCCGGTTTCTTGTGCGTATAGCAGGAACTGGGTCCCTTCCGAATTCAGCAGGCATTTGTCCTGCATCTTGAAGGATTTATTTCCCGGTGCGACTTCTATCTTCATCAGTCCTTGATTATAGCCGAAAGCTCCATTGATGTGCTTGACCTTTTCGCCTATTCTTATTTCACGTAAGCGGCGGCAGAAGTTGAAACTCTTTTGCAGGATGGTCTCCGCGTTGATGGATAATGTCTCTATCCTGCATTTGCATAAAGATTCCTGTTCCAGCAATTGAATGGTCTCCGGGAACAGAATGGTTGGAATGGTGCTGTGGAAAAAGGCATTGCTCTCAATGGTGATAATATCACGGGGTAAAACAACCTTTTTTATCTCCAGCTTGGCGAACATAAAACCGGTTACAATCCGAGGCTGTGCCGCATACCGGGCTGTATGAAAATCACCGCGCGTGGTGAAAAAGCAACCGTTACCGGCCACAAATGTCGCTCCCGACAAATCAAGGGTTTCTACGTATCTTTTGTGCTCTTCTCTTAAGGATTCACCGCCTCCGCATAATCTGCGGAAGAATTTAATGTCTTCATTATCAAGGGGCCCTTCTATCGCTAAGTCTATCGGATCGCTATCTGAAAAAGAGATGCCTCCTTCTTTGAATATCATAGCATTGTCCGCTTGGGTGAAATAGTCGGAGAGTGTTCCGGGATTGGAAATACAAACGTTGATGCTCTTCATGGTTTTTGCTGTTTGGAAAAGAAAAGCGCAACGAACGCTGTTTTCGCCTATTCGTTACGCTTTTCTGATAGTTAGCTGTTTCGTTCGGTGTTTGTCTGATGCTACTCAGCCGTCAGGGTGAGGGAGGCTTTCTTCAGCCCTTTGGCAGTGGCTTCGAGTGTGATGCCGCCCGGCTCTTTGGTGGAAGATACGATGGCGGTCATCATGCCGTTGAATACCTTCATCTGCGGACGTTGGAAAGACTCCAGTGAGGTGGGATCACCGTTGGCGCCTGCCCGATACCAGCCTTTTCCTTTCACCTTGAACTTGATTTCATTGTCGGCCAGCGGGCAGAGGTTGCCGTCCTTGTCCACCACGCGCACCGTTACAAATGACAGGTCTTTTCCGTCTGCCTTGATGCGGGTGCGGTCGGGCACCAGTTCGATGGCATAGGGCTTGCCGGCGGTGTGCATCTCTTTCTCGGCCACGGCCTTGCCGTTCTTGTCGTAGGCCACTACCTTGACCGTGCCCGGTTCGTATTTGGTGTCCATCCACATGAGGCGATAGCGGCTTTGGCGTTTGAATGTCGTGGTTCCGACGCTGTCGCACAAGCTGTTCTCGATCGTCACGCTCAGGTCTTTCGTGCGTTTGCCTTGGCTCTTCCCGTTGATGAAGACCTCGGCCGTGGGGTGGTTGGTGTAGACGAATATCGGAGTCACTTCGCCTTCCCGTCCTTCCCAGTTCCAGTGGGGCAGGATGTGAAGGGTCTCTTCTTTCTGATTCCAATGGCTGCGATAGAGATAGTAGCGGTCTTTGGGGATGCCGGCCAGGTCGATGATGCCGAACAAGGACGAGTGGCTGGGCCAGTCGCTATAATAAGGTGTAGGCTCACCCAGGTAATCGAAGCCTGTCCATACGAACTCACCGATGCTCCACGGATATTGTTCGTGCCAGATGAAGTTGTCCTCGGGCAGGTCGGACCATCCGCAATGCTCTACGTCGTAGGACGAAGCCTGGTGGTCATCGTATTTGGCCATGCTCTTGCGTACTACGGGGAACTTGTAGACACCGCGCGAGCTGATTGTGGAAGCGGTCTCGCTTCCCAGGATAATCTGCTGGGGCAGTTTCTTGTAGTTCTGCATGTACTTGAAGGAACGGTAGTTGAAGCCCGGCACGTCCAAGATGGCGGCCATGTTGTTGTTGACTACCGCGTCCGGGGCGTCCATGCCGTTGGTTACGGGGCGTGTGGGGTCTTCGCGATGGCAGATGTCCTGGAGGAAACGTGTCAGCTTGGGACCGACGTTGCCGTTCCATTGGTCAGGCACTTCGTTGCCGATGCACCACATCACGATGCTAGGGTTGTTGCGGTAATGACGCAGGAGGTTCACCAGGTCTTTTTCCGCCCATTCGTCAAACAGGAGGTTATAGCCGTTGGGCACCTTCGGGCTTCTCCAGCCGTCGAAGGATTCGGCCATGAGCATCATGCCCATCTCGTCACAAGCCTCCACCAGTTCGGGGCAGGCATGTTGTGCGACGTGCGGATGGCGTTGCATCCCATGTCCTTCAGCATGCGTATCTGTCGGCGGATGCCGGCTTCGTTGGCGATGCCGCCCAAGGGACCCAGGTCATGATGGTTGCATACGCCTTTGAATACCGTATGTTCGCCGTTCAGGAAGAAACCTTTGTCGGGGATGAGCTCCAAGGAGCGGATGCCGAAGCGGGTTGTATATTCGTCCTTCAGCACGTTTCCTTCATAGATTTTCGATTCGGCCGTATAGAGTGCGGGGCTGTCCGGGCTCCACAAGGCGGGCTTGTCTACCACAAAGTCCTGTTCGAAGCCTTGGCCGTCGTAGCGTGTGCCTTGTTTCTCGGCTTGAGCCACCACTTTGCCTTGGGCGTCTTTCAGCTCTGTGACGATGCGGTAATTCTCAATAGCCTTTCCTTCGGGGAATGTGAGGCTTGTCTTCAGGTTGACTTTGGCGAAGTCCCGGCAAACCTCGGGCGTGGTGAGCTGTGTGCCCCAAGTAGGAACATGAGCGTCTTCGTTGATGACGAGATGGACGTTGCGGTACAGGCCCGCACCGGGATACCAGCGGGAGGATTCGTGCTGGTTTTCCAGGCGGACGGCCAACGTGTTGGACTCTTCGGCTTTGAGGTAAGGCGTCACGTCGAAGTAGAACGAGTTGTAGCCGTAGGGCCAGTAGCCTACTTCCTGTCCGTTGAGCCATACGCGGGCATGGCTCATGGCACCGTCGAAAATCAGCGTGGCCGTCTTGCCGGGGCCGAAGTCGGGTGCATTGAACTCCAGCCGGTACCAGCCCGTACCTACGAAAGGCAGACCGCCCGTACGTCCGGCGTGCTCCATGGCTTCTTTCTGTCCGTCCTGCGTGATGGCCAGGTTTTGCTTGTCATTGTCAATACTGAACGGTCCGTAGATGGCCCAGTCGTGGGGCACGGTGACCGATTGCCACTTCTGGTCATCGCATTGGGTTGCGCTGTAGGAGGCATCGTCGTTGCGGGTGAACTTCCAGCCTTCTTCCAGGGTTTGCGTCGTGCGCACTTGGGCGTTTAAGCCGACCGGTAACAGGAGTGCAAGCAGAAGCTTGCCTGCGAGTTTGTAATTCATTTTCATGATATGGATTTAATTAGTAATATAAAAAAGGTATATCTTTCAATCGTTTGTTTGCTTATGCGTTCAGCGCCTGCTCGATGTCGGCGATGATGTCATCGACATTCTCGATGCCCACGGAGAAGCGGATGAGGTCGGGGCGCACACCGGCTTCCATCAGTTGCTCGTCCGTCAGTTGGCGGTGCGTATGGCTGGCGGGATGGAGCACACAGGTGCGGGCGTCGGCCACGTGGGTCACGATGGCGGCCAGCTTCAGCGAGTCCATGAAGCGGATGGCCACGTCGCGTCCGCCCTTCAGGCCGAAGGTCACCACGCCGCACGAGCCGTTCGGCATGTATTTCTGTGCCAGCTCGTAGTATTTGTCGCCCGGCAGGCCGCTATAGTTCACCCAAGCCACTTTGTCGTTCTTGGAGAGGTATTCGGCCACGGCTTGCGCGTTCTTGCAATGCTGAGGCACGCGCAGGTGCAGGGTTTCCAAGCCCAGGTTCAGCAGGAAGGCGTTCATGGGCGACTGGATGCTGCCCAAGTCGCGCATCAGCTGGGCCGTGGCTTTGGTGATATAGGCCATCTTGCCGAAAGCCTTCGTATAGGTTAGGCCGTGATACGATTCGTCGGGCGTGCAGAGGCCGGGGAACTTGTCGGCATGGGCGTCCCAGTCGAAGTTGCCGCTATCCACGATGCAGCCGCCTACGCTCGTGGCATGTCCGTCCATGTATTTCGTCGTGGAGTGTACCACGATGTCGGCGCCCCATTCGAACGGGCGGCAGTTGATGGGCGTAGGGAAGGTGTTATCCACGATGAGGGGTACGCCGTGCTTATGGGCGATGCGGGCGAACTTCTCGATGTCCAGCACCTCGAGTGTAGGGTTTGAGATGGTCTCACCGAACAGAGCCTTTGTGTTGGGGCGGAAGGCAGCCGAGATTTCTTCTTCCGGAGCGTCGGGGTTGACGAACGTCACGTCGATGCCCAGTTTCTTCATCGTCACGGCGAAGAGGTTGAACGTTCCTCCGTAGATGCACGACGAGCAGACAAAGTGGTCGCCTGCCTGACACACGTTGAACACGGCGTAGAAGTTGGCGGCCTGTCCGCTGGAGGTCAGCATGGCGGCCACACCGCCTTCCAGGGCGGCTATCTTGGCGGCCACGGCGTCGTTCGTCGGGTTTTGCAGGCGGGTGTAGAAATATCCGCTGTCCTCCAGGTCGAAGAGGCGGGCCATCTGTTCGCTTGTATCATATTTGAAGGTTGTACTTTGGTAGATGGGAAGTACGCGGGGCTCTCCTTTCTTGGGAGACCAGCCGGCCTGTACACACAGGGTTTCGGGTTTAAATCGTTTGGTCATAATCGAGTATTTGTATAGTCTTTGGGGTATTTATATACACTTATTCCTCGCAAAAGTACGGAAAATACTGTAAATTTGTCGGCTGAAACCGAATTTTTAGTGGATTTAATAGAATGAGACATATTTTACTTTCTTTGATGCTGGCTCTATGCACGCTTTCCGTGACGGCTCAGCAGGTCACCGACACCCCTCGCAGAGGTGAGGGGATATCAGCTTTCCTGGAGCGTAACGGCCGTCCCGGAAAGACGTATTATAAAGAATTCCTGCGTCTGAATGAAAAGAAGCTGAAGGGCAGGGAGGAGTTGCGGTTGGGAGTGAAATACGCCCTGCCGCCTTTGCGAAAGAAAGGCGATGCTTCCGCGAAAGATAAGGGGGCGAAAACTTTGGAGGAACCGTTGTTCGGCAAGAAACTGAAGAAAGTGAAGGTGACGGGCAGCAGCCTGAAGGGGACGTGCTTCTATATCGTAAGCGGTCACGGCGGTCCTGATCCCGGTGCCATCGGCCGTTTGAACGGGCATGAACTGCACGAAGATGAGTATGCCTACGATGTAGCCCTCCGCCTGGCGCGCAACCTGATGGAAGAGGGTGCGGCGGTGCGCATCATCATTCAGGACAAGAAGGACGGCATACGCGACGACCGTTATCTGAAGAACAGTAAGCGCGAGACGTGCATGGGCGATGCCATACCGCTCAACCAGGTGGAACGCCTGAAGCAGCGTTGTGTGAAGATTAACGAATTGTATCGTAATGACCGGAAGAAATACAAGTATTGTCGCTCAGTCTTCCTCCATGTAGACAGCCGTAGCAAGCGGGCGCAGACCGACGTCTTTTTCTATCACGCGCCGGGCAGTAAATACGGCGAGCGGATGGCCCGCGGCATGAAGGACACCTTTCAGCGGAAGTACAGCCGCCATCAGCCCAACCGAGGCTTCGAAGGAACCGTGAGCGCCCGCAAGCTGTATGTGTTGGTCAACTCTACACCGCCTGCCCTGTTCGTAGAACTGGGCAACATCCAGAATAGCTTTGACCAGCGGCGCTTGGTCATCAGTGATAATCGCCAGGCACTGGCCAACTGGATGTGCGAGGGACTGGTCAAGGATTATAAGGTGAAATGATGGACGGGTGAAGAAGCGTGAAGAACCTTTATCCTCTCCGAATATTTTTTCCTTTCCCGCCTCGTTAACATCCGTTTGCTTTTGTTGAAGTGCGGTTGAACAAGAATCAGTTTTACTTTCCTGACCTTTGCATTGTTATAACTAAAAACCATTAGAACAATGAAGAAAGAATTTATTCTGATTCTGCTGCTGCTCCCGCTTTGGTTGGGCGCACAAGAGAAAGCCGCTTACCGCATCACTTACGATTGCGATGCTCTGCGTGACAACAATGCACAACGAAAAACCTATCGCTGGTATCTGGACATAGGAGAGGCTACTGCTGTTTTCTACAATTCCGCCAACCGCCAATATCTCATAGAATCCGAGGAACTCCAGCACTCCAAAGATGTTATGGCGGGCATAGCAGGTTTGCAACAGCTTTGGGCAAAGTATCCCAACCGGAACACTCTGCAGGTTTTGATTGGAAAGCCCAAGTCGGGGAAATATACCTATATGAATAAGATAGGTGCAGATGACTTGAAGTATGAAGAATCCTTGCCGCAGTTGGACTGGACCTTGGCAGACAGCGTAAAGACGATATGCGGCTATACTTGCCAGCAAGCGAAAGCAGGGCTGTATGGCCGCGTGTGGACGGTGTGGTATTGTCCGGAACTGCCGTTGTCCTACGGTCCGTATGTGTTGGGCGGTTTGCCCGGACTTATCTTGGAGGCGGTGGATGCGGACGGCTTTTTCCACTTCACGGCGGTAGGTATCGGGCAGGCTCCGGAGAATACCAAGGTGGAGTTAGGACCAAGCATCAATGACCCCGTGAAGTGTACGCGCAAGAAATACCTCGCCCTGCGCAAAGCTCGTGACGGGCAGACCTATGCCGACTTGGCGAAGGATGCCTTGGCAGGCTCCGGTGCCAAGATAGTCAAGATAACGGATGCCAGCGGGAAAGAAATTACTGACGCAAAGCAAGCCAAGAAGAATTACTTAGACTTGGAATAATTCGATGCGTACGCTTATCCTTATATTAGTATGTGTCCTTGGGGTGGCAAAGGGAATGGCACAGTCACCTTTGTTCTTCCGGGGCACGGTGCACGATGCTTCCGGTCAGCCGCTTACCGGAGCTAATGTCGTGCTCTATTCGGCGGATGGGAAGCTCCTGACCTATGCTTCGGTGGATAAGGATGGGCATTTCTCCCTGAAACGTCTGCCCGGTGCGGAACGTCTGACGGTCAGTTTTATGGGCTACAAGTCTATCATTCTGCCGGTGGCAGGATTTCGGGACGGGCAGGATATTGTATTGGCGGAAAAGGTCTTTCAACTACGGGAGGTCGTGGCCAAACCCGAACGCATTACCCAGCGAGGGGATACGTTGACTTATTCCGTGGCCAGTTTCAAGCAAGCACAAGACCGTTCCATTGCCGATGTCATCGCTAAGATGCCGGGACTGGAGGTGAAGCCCAACGGAAGTATCGAGTATCAAGGGAAGGCTATCAACACTTTTTATATCGAAGGCCTTGACTTGATGGGTGGGCAATATGCCGTGGCCAGCAACAACATCCCGGTGGACAAGGTGCAGGACGTGCAGGTGCTGGAACATCATCAGAAGGTGAAGTCCCTGCGCGGGGGCAGCTTCAGCGAGCAGGCGGCGCTCAACATTGTTTTGAAGGAAGATGCCCATTCGGTATGGACGGGATTGGCCGACTTGGGTGTGGGTGTCGCAGGCAAAGAGGAAGGCGTGACGTATGACAACCGTCTGATGGGGATGCAGTTCAACAAACGTTTCCAAACCTTGATGATGTACAAGAACAACAACACAGGCACTGATATCGGTTACGAGGTGCAGAACATTGCAGACTTGGGCGGCTATCAGGCTGAGCCGGGGCTTATCAACCTAATGGAGTTGGGTGGACCATCCTTCAGTGCGCAACGCTACACGTTCAACGCCAGTCACCTTTTGGCTGGTAACTGGTTGTGGAAGATCGGAAAGGACGCCGACTTGCGCATCCAGGCCAGTGGCTTCCACGACCGGGAGAGGCAGCGCAGCGGGAGTTCCCTTACGTATCTGACTATTGATAGAATGCCTGTCATCGCGGAAGACTACCAACTGACCAATCGCCGGAATGAACTGAAAGGCGAGGTGTGCTACACGCTTAATGCCGACCGTACTTATTTGCGGAGTAGCACGCGGGTCTACGCCGACTGGGATGAGGGTACGGGAACGATGTCTTGCAACGACCGGGATGTCCCCTTGCGGGTGAAACCTTACAAACGAGTGTGGTCGGAGGATGTCAGCCTGTCGCGCACCACGGCACGGGGGAACGTATGGAAACTGTTCTCGTCCACCGGACAGACCTTCCTGCCCGGTCAGCTCCTGACTCTCAACGATTATACCCAACTGCTGGATTTAAATCTGTTTTCCACCCGCAATCGGGCTTCTTTCAGCAAAAAGTTAGGACGGCATTTTCTGGAAAATACAATAGGTATTGATTATCGGCGACAATCTGTCAACGGGGCAATTTGGCAACTGGTGCAGCCCTATTGGGAGCCTTCCACTCAACTGAAGTTTGTCAAACATAGGCTGGAAGGTGGGGTCAAGGTGAGCTATGTCCGGCAAGCTTACGAGGGCGCATCCTCCCGGCAGGTTTGGGCGGAACCGTCCTTGCGTTGGGAGTGGAAACTGTCCCCTCAATCCGAACTGCTTTTCAACTACCGGCTGTCGGCCACGCCCCGCGAGGGTACGTCCTTGGTCATTGGTCCCCTCTTTACTTCCTACCGCAACCAGTATGCGGGCAATGGGCAGATGGGCGAGCGGTTCTCCCATATCCTGTTGGGAAGTTACAAGTATCGTCATCCGGTGACAGGCCTCTTCTTCAACCTCCGTCCGATGTATGTGCGCTCATCCGGCAATGTTTTGTATGAGAATACCTTGGCCGATGATGTCTATGTGCAGCAGGCTACTGGCAAGACCTATCGTTCGGACTCGTACAGCGTCCACACCCGGTTGGCGAAAAATTTCTTTTGGGGAAATACTACTGTTGGGCTGAATGGCTCGTTCAGCTCTACGGACTATGCCTTCCTATCTTCCGGGCAAGTGATGAAGGCCCGGATGGATGGTTATGCCGTATCGTTGGATTATGCGCTCCGGCCGGTCAAGTGGCTGTCCGTGGAAGGAGAGTCAGAGGCAACGGTCACCTGCCGCAAAGATTTGAGCGATGCTTCCGTGCCGGTTAGCCGCGTGACGGACTGGTCGCATTACGCTAATTTCCACTTTCTGCCTGCCGACAGATGGATGCTCTCGTGGAGCAACGAACTGTATCACAGCAGCGAGAAGAGTTTCGGCCTGAACTACTTCTGTGATGTATCCCTAAACTACCGGACGAAAAGATGGGAACTTTCGTTGCTGGTCAATAATGTAGCAGGCACTTCAGAATACCGGCGCAGGGCAGTGTCCTCCACGCTCCAATCCTATACGCTGACCTATCTTCGGCCGCGGGAGTTCCTGTTGAAGTTCAGCATCGACTTGTAGCCCGACACAATTGTGAAGTTTCACGTGAAGGATGTATCCTTCACCGTATTCTATTGTATAGCAATTGGTTATATTCCCGTGAAAGCGTGAAGGATGTTTCGGGGAAAGTGATTATAGGGGAGGAGGAAACAGCTTCTTTCACATCCTCAAGTGGCACTTCACGTCTCCCAAGTGCCACTTTACGTTTCCCAAGTGGCACTTTAGGAGCCATTATGTATTCCGGTGAGTCTTAATAAAGCAACTGATAACCTTCCCCCCGCTGGTTGATTAGTTTTACGTCCGGGTCTTTCGAGAGGCGGTGACGAAGACGGGAGATAAGAGTCTGGAAACTACGGGTGCAGAAGAAATCATCATCGCCCCAGAGATCCAACAAGATGTCCTTGGCCGGAACAATGGCGTGTGGCTGTCGGCAGAGACGTTCCAATATCTCGCTTTCGCGGTTGGGTAGTTCGTGGCTTTCGCTCGTGGGCAGATAAGTCAACGTCCGTTTGCCGGGGTCAAACAGGTACTGCCCGATTTGCGTCTTTCCTTTCTGTGGGGCGGAGGTGGAGGACAGCTTGCCCAACAGGGACAGTATTCTGACCATTAGCTCCTTCATCCCGAAAGGCTTCTTTAGGTAATCGTTGCCTCCGGCGTGGAAGCCTTCCACCACGTCATCCACCGTGCTCTTGGCTGTTAGGAAAAGGATGGGGGTGTGGCGGTCCGTCTCACGGATTTTCCGCACCATATCCAGCCCGGACAGTTGGGGCATCATAATGTCCGCTACGAGGATGTCCGGGGAGAGTTGGGCGAATGCTTCCAGTCCTTTCTCGCCATCACAAGCCAAAGAGACCCGGAAGCCGTTGGCCTCCAAAGCGTCTTTGATGATACGGCTCAGCGTGGGTTCGTCTTCCACGACCAATACGTGTATCTTGTTGTTCATCATTCTGCCGGTAAGGTTATGTGAAATGTACTGCCCTTGCCCGGTTCGCTCTCCACCGTCAGGCGGCCGCCGTGTTTTTCCACGATGCTTCGGGCGAAGAAGAGTCCGATGCCGTAGCCTTTGACGTTGTGCACGTCGCCGGTGGGTACTCGGTAGAACTTCTCGAAGATGTGGGCTTGGTCTTGCGGGGCGATGCCGATGCCGTTGTCCGTGATGGATATGCGGGTCTTTTCTTCGTCTTGCCGGGCATCGAGGCGGATGTCCACTTGTACGCCGGAATACTTCACGGCATTGTCCAGCAGTGTGGAGAGCACGCTGGACATCAGCTTGCGGTCTATTCGGACGGTGAGGTCGTCGGGTCGGACGGTGACGGTTGTCGTGCAGGGTTTCTTAGCACTCAGCCGGGTCTGGGCGGAGGCTTCTTCCAGCAGAGGCTTGACGGCGGTGTCGGCCAAATCCAGCCGCAGGGTCTTCCGGTTTTCCAACGTGGTAGAGAGAATCATTTCTACCAGCCCGGTCAGTTTGTCCAGTTGCCCCTTGATGATATTCAAGTATTCTTCTCGTATATTGGGATTGTTACCTAAATCGCCACACTCCAGCAGGGTGTCGCTGGCGGCGTAGGCAACGGCGATGGGTGTCTTCAGCTCGTGGGTGATATTGCCGGTGAAGTCGTTCTTCATCCGCTCCAAATCCCGTTGTTGCCGCAGTGCCCGGGCAATGAAGCCGAAAGCAGCGATGACCATCAGCAGGATGCCTGCCGACACAGCCAGTACACCCGTCATATTTCCAAGTATATGTGCGGAGAGGGATGGGAAACGCAGTTGGTAAGTACCGGTATTGAGATTGGAAGTGATGGAGATGACCGGGTCATTCTTGGCAGGTCGATACCCCGCTGTGCTCACGGAGTCCATCGCCTGTCCGTCACGGAAGAAGCACAGATGATGAGGCAGGGGCAGCCCGATGGAGTCCAAGGAGAGCGTGAAGAGCTCGTCCACCCGGCGGATGTCGAAATTGCCGGCAATGAACACCTTCCCGGCTTGCGTGTCGGGGTCAATGCGGTGCACGGTGATTTCCTTGGGCTTCCCTTTGAGAGAGTCCATGGCGATGGAAATGACTTTGCCTTGAGGATTGGGGGAAGGCGTATAAAGGATACGATTGTCCGTCCCTAAACTTTTGCGCAATTTTTCGGCATATTCATAACCTTCCGCTTCGGTCAGCAGGGAACTGATTTGAGTGGTGAGTACCTGCTGCTGAGTGTGGTACAGACCGTACAGCCAATAGGCCTCGTAGGCGGCCACCGCAAGCAGTGTCCCCACGGCCATCAGAAGAATGGAATGTTTCTTGAAGAAAGTCCTTATCATATATGCTTCGTCTTTCGGATTTTTGGGCAAAGTTAGTGATTTCTTCCGTACATTCCCTGCGATACTGTTTGGCATATCATAAATATCGGTAACTTTGGCCTCTGAAAACATGAACGATATCTATCTAACTATATTGCATCAGAATGAAAGGACGAAGTCTAAAGAATATCATAACCCGGTGGGCACGCGAATCTTATCCCTCGTTAATCAGCCCCTGGAAGGCGGTAGTGGTGCCGTCCGTCATTATTTTCCTGATACTCTACTTGCTTGAGCCGTTCGGCATCGCGCGGATAGAGAGTGGGAAACTTTGGATGACTTTGGGATCGGCTTGCATCTCGGCGGGCGTATCCTCTCTGTTTGTGTGGCTGCTTCCGTGGTTGTTTCCTGTATATTACGATGAGCGGGCTTGGACATTGGGCAAGGAGGTGCTGAACACGTTGGCTTTACTTCTGTGCATAGCCGTCTGCGTCTGGCTCTATGTGGCCGGGATTATCGGGATGATGCCTTCCGCCGGACTGTTCTTCATCGTTCTGCTTTGGGTGTTGATATTGGGCGTATTTCCTACCGTGCTCTTCGTGATGTGGAACCGCAATATCCTGTTGGCAAGAAATCTCCGTGAGGCACAAGAGATAAACCTCCGTCTGTCGGAGAGGCACGAGGCGGAGCAACCGCCTTCTTCTCTGTTGCTCTTTTCGGGTGGGATGAAGGAAACGTTGGAGATAGATGCCCGCTCTTTCCTCTACGCCGAAGCCGAAGGCAATTACGTCCGCCTGCATTATCTCTCCCCCAAGGACCACCGTCCTGCTTCCAAACTCCTGCGCCTCACGATGAAGCAAGCAGAGGCATCGGCATCTTCTGCCTCCTATATCGTCCGTTGCCACCGTGCTTTCCTCGTCAATCTTCATCGCATCACGGAGGTAGAGGGCAATTCGCAAGGGTATCGACTACGGCTGGAGGGGTGTACGGAGGAGGTGCCGGTGTCGAGGGGGTATGGTAAGGAAGTAAAGCTGTTGATTGAGGGTAATAAGTAATCTGTCCATTCGTCCCAATTTCCTTCCACCCGTCCCATTGCTTTGTCTTTCGTCACATATCCTTGCTGTCTATCCCGGATATTTTTATGCCTGATAATCAATGCGTAAGTTTGCATCGGATTAAAACATAACCGATATGAAGACAAAAGCAATGATTTTCCTCGCCGTTTTCCTTCTGATGGGAAGCGTGGCACGGGTGCAGGCGCAAAGCCTGACCCTCGAAGTGCGCGACATCGACCGTCCGCAAGGTTTTCTTTATGTCGCCGTCTATTCCTCTCCGGACAGCTTCCTGAAGAAACCCCTCACGGGATTTCGTGTGGAGGTGAAGGACAAGACGCTCTCCATTCCCTGCAAGGGTCTACCTCAAGGGACGTATGCCCTCGCTCTCTTTCAAGACTTGAACGGTAATGGGACGCTGGACACCGCCACTTACGGTATTCCATTGGAACCTACAGGTTTCAGCAACGATGCAGAGGGCTTTATGGGGCCGCCTTCCTTTGAACAATGCAGTTTCGCGTTGCGGAGGGATACTACCTTGGTTGTTCATCTGCGATAGCATTTTATGGACCATGAGGTATGTCGCTGCCCTTTGTTGTAATTGCGTCTGTCGGTTCACTCTTCCGTGGTCATCGAGGGTACTTCCTCTTTCTCGGCCTCCTCCTCGTGTATTTCTTCCTCCACCCGCACATTGAAGTAATCTTCCAGTTCTTTCTCGGCCGTGCCTCCGGCATTGTCGATGTCGCGGATAATGACACCGTGCTCCAGCAGGGCGATGCGGGGGCAGATGTCCACCGTATGGTTCAGGTTGTGGCTGGAGATGAGTACCGTGGCCTGATGTTCTTCGTTGTACTTCTGCAACAGGTGCTTGATGATGGCCTGGCTGGAAGGGTCGAGGAAGTTGAACGGCTCGTCCAGGATGAGCAGGCGCGGGTGGTGGATCATGGCGGAGATGATGCCTATCTTTTGCTTGTTGCCCATGGAGTAGTTGCGGATGAATTTCTTCTGCCCGATGACTTCGCCGTTCATGAAGCGTTCAAAGGGCTTTAAGCGTTCGTCCACTTCTTCTTTTTTCAGTCCGTACATGCGGCCGATAAAGTAGAAGTATTCTTCCGGCGTGAGGTAGTCGATGAGGAAACCGTCGTCAATGTAAGCGCCTGTGAAGGTTTTCCAATCTTCGCTTTTGCTCACGTCAATGCCGTCCACGGTGACGTTGCCGCGGTCGGCCTGCAGGGGGTCGAGGATGAGGCGGAAGAGGGTGGTCTTGCCCGCCCCGTTGTTGCCTACCAGTCCCAGCATGGTACCGGTGTCGATGGTGTAGTTCTCGATATCTACGGCGGTTTTCTCGCCGAATTTCTTTTGGAGTTGGTTGATGGTTATCATATTGGGTTGTGTATAATGTTAAATGATAATTTAGCAGCCGAAGGCTGCAATGGTTAATGGTCAATGGTTAATGGTCAATGGTCAATGGTTAATGGTTAATACGTGGTAAAAGGACTCATGCGCAGCCCATTAATCATTAATCATTAACCATTGAACATTACGGGCAAAGCCCGCTAAATTCCCATTTATTTCTGCCTACTGTCCCTAAATCCTTCTAAATTCTTATAGCGTCGCTTCATGAAGCGGCGATACACGTTCTTTATCCATAAGCGGGAGGTGAGGATGCAGCCCACGCCCAGCACGATGAGGATGATGGCGGTGACCGTATCGCCCCACAACGTCTTGAGCACAACGTTCAGCAGCAGAGGCACACCGAACACGGCGGCGGTGATGAGGCCTTGCAGACCCGAACCTGTGTTTTGGCGGCCGGTTAGTTTCGTGTTGAGATCCACGGTGCGGGTGTTGTACACGGCCATCTGGAAGAGACCGAAGTAGATAGGCCCTGCGGTGAACAGGCCCCACGCTACGCAACTCAGCACTGTCAGTTTGCCCATCACCATGGCGGGCGTCATCAGCACGAAAGGGATAAGCAGGGCCAGGCTGTAGAGTGTGTACTTGGCGCGCAGCAGGGAGTAGATGGACTCCTTGCGGCTCATCAGTCCGTCGATGTAGTTGCCCTCGTAGCCCATGATGGTAAGCAGGAACATGATGCCGAAGATGGCGTAGTTGTAGATAAGGATGAAGTCTTTCATACCCGTCGAGTCGTAGGCTTCGGTGAAACTCAGCAAGGCACTGAAAGCCAATACCACCAAGGTGATGGTGCGTAAGGACGATTTGCATATCTTGTTGCGCAACATCATCTTCAGTTCCAGTCGGATGTATTCGCCTATCTCGCCGTAGCGGTCGAGGAATTTGTATTCGGACACCTTGCGTACCTTCACCGTAGTGTCTTCCACCTTGTTCAGTTCGTTGTAGACAAGGCCTTGCATCACCTTCCGGTTGATGAGCCACAAGACGGCGATGACCGCCAGTACGAGGAGGAAGCTCAGCACGTTTCCCGTGATAAAGCCCTCGCCCCAGGTAATCGACCAGTCGAACAAAGGACTTTCGTCGGGAATAAACAGGGCGCATCCGATGCCTCCATACACCACTAAAGGCAAGGCAACCCACCAAACGCGTTCGTTCATCAGCGTGCGGCAGAGCAGGAACCAGTAGTTGTCCATCACCATCAGCAACCAGATGCCGATGCAATAGGTCAGCACGCCCATGACACCGTAGAAACGGGCGACGGTGAGAATGGCGAAAGGCACGAAGAAGAAAAGCCATATCAGGTTGAAGCTGTGCAAGCCCGAACGAAGCAGGAGGCAATCAATCAACCGCTTGCGCGGGACGGGTAGCAACAGATAGGGTTTCATCTCCTGCGTGGGTGTCTTCTGGAAAGGGAAGCGCATCACGAAGTCCAGGGCCAGGAAGATGATGAGTGCTCCGTTAATCAGGTGGTAAGGCTCGCGCGACTCTCCCTCGAAAGCGAAGGCGAACATTGAGCCGAAGAACACGAGATAACCTGCCCAAAATACCCCCATGGCGTACATGAAGACGCGTCCGAACTTGTTCTTTTCGTACATTGGGTGTCGCTTGTCGGCCAGTTTGCCGTGGCGGCGGAGTTCTAAGAAGAGGTTCATAAAAGTATTTTATAAATGGGAGTTTAGATGGCTGAATGCTATCTGTCATTCTGAGCGAAGCCCGTAGGGCGTAGTCGAAGAATCTCACGTTTACAGTACCATACTTTATGTGAGATCCTTCGACTCCACTGCGTTCCGCTCAGGATGACAGTTACC
>CALUFR010000116.1 GCA_944319875.1 uncultured Bacteroides sp. | reverse complement strand
TCTGCGTGGTGTCCACGTTGACGTCGATGGCCAGCAACTGGTTGGAGTAGTCTTTGGCGAAGGCCAAGGTACGTTCGTCGTAGTTGGTCAGGTCGAAACCGTTCTCCAGCTTCGTCTTGGCGTTGGCAGCATCGGCGTAAAGGCGCACGGCGGCGTTCATCACTTGCGGATGGTCGCGGCGGGTCTTCTTGCCGGTAACGAGCTGCTTCAAGCGGGAGAGCGAGCGGAAGGGGTCGATGATGACCTTACCGATGTCGCTGTCACGACGCAAGAAGAGCTGGCCTTCAGTGATGTAACCGGTATTATCGGGCACGGCGTGCGTGATGTCGCCTCCGGACAAGGTAGTCACAGCGATGATGGTGATG
This sequence comes from uncultured Bacteroides sp., assembly GCA_944319875.1. Classification (GTDB taxonomy): domain Bacteria; phylum Bacteroidota; class Bacteroidia; order Bacteroidales; family Bacteroidaceae; genus Bacteroides. The sequence goes on along the minus strand of CALUFR010000116.1, from coordinate 4,365 downwards.
GAACCTCCGGAGGGGAATTGCAAGGCCTTCTCGTAAATCTTGGCCAAGTCGGAGTAGAGCGAACCGGGCATAGAGTCCTTGGACGGAATCTGGTCCATACGGTTGGACACGATGGCGAGGGCATCGGCATACGAGGTCATGTCGGTCAGCAGGACAAGCACTTTCTCGTTATGCTCTACGGCGAAATATTCGGCGGCGGTCAGTGCCATGTCGGGCACCAAGAGTCGCTCTACGGGCGGATTCTCCGTGGTGTTCACGAAGCTGACGATGCGGTCCAAGGCTCCGGCATTGGAGAATACGTTCTTGAAGTACAAGTAGTCATCGTTGGTCATACCCATACCGCCCAGGATAATCTTGTCCGTCTTGGCACGCAAGGCAACGGTCGCCATTACTTCGTTGAACGGCTGGTCAGGGTCGGCGAAGAACGGAATCTTCTGCCCGGATACCAGCGTATTGTTCAAATCGATGCCCGCAATACCCGTAGCGATCAGCTCGGACGGCTGTTTACGCCGCACGGGGTTCACGGACGGGCCTCCGATTTCCACTTCCTTTCCCTCTATCTCCGGTCCTCCGTCGATGGGTTCGCCAAAGGCGTTGAAGAAACGTCCGGCCAACTGCTCACTTACCTTCAGTGTAGGCGATTTGCCCAGGAACACCACTTCGGCATCGGTCGGGATACCTTCCGTGCCTTCGAATACCTGCAAAGTCACATCGTCGCCGGCAATCTTCACCACCTGGGCCAGCTTGCCGTTGACGGTTGCCAACTCGTCATACCCCACGCCCGTGGCCTTCAGCGAACACGTGGCTTTGGTAATCTGAGTAATCTTGGTATATATTTTTTGAAATGCTTTTGTTGCCATATTATATATGTATTAAGCTTTACGTTCGTCTAACAATTGCCGCAACTGGCGGCGGAACTCTTCGTACTGCTCCGACTTGTAGGGCGAGTAGTTCATCTGCTTGCAGATATTAATCATCTTCTTGAAGTAATCCATCACCTCATTGAAGTTGTCGAAGCGGAACTCCATGTGGCAGATATCAATGACCATATTGAGGATGTCCTCCTGGCGTTCCATCGGCGTCACGGCATCCACCTCGTCGAAGGCGTCCTGCTGGAGGATGACAAAGTCTATCAGCTCGGATTTCCAGAAGATGACGTGATAGTCTACGGGCACACCGTCATCACCCAAGATGTTGATTTGCTCGGCAATCTCCTTACCGCGTTGCAGGCGGGTCTTGATTTCGTTCACCTTGCCCAACCATTCGCCGTTGATGCGCTTCGTGATGTAGTCCTCAAACTCCGGATATTCGATGTATTTCGAATAGGATTCGATGGGATTGACGGCGGGATAACGCTTCTTGTCCGCACGGTCTTGCTCCAAGGCATAGAAGCATCGGGCCACCTTCTTGGTGTTCTCCGTCACAGGTTCCTTCAAGTTACCTCCGGCGGGCGACACGGTGCCGATGAAGGTGATGGAGCCGGTCTCACCATTATTCAATATGACATAGCCCGCACGTCCGTAGAAGTTGGAGATGATGGAAGACAAGTCCATCGGGAAGGCGTCGGGGCCGGGAAGTTCCTCCATACGGTTGGACATCTCACGCAAGGCCTGCGCCCAGCGGGAAGTAGAGTCGGCCATCAGCAACACCTTCAAGCCCATGCTCCGGTAATACTCAGCAATGGTCATGGCGGTGTAGACGGAGGCCTCACGGGCGGCCACAGGCATGTTGGACGTATTGGCGATGATGATGGTACGCTCCATCAGCTTGCGTCCCGTGTGCGGGTCGACCAATTCGGGGAATTCGGTGAAGATTTCCACCACCTCGTTGGCACGCTCACCGCAGGCGGCTATAATCACGATGTCCGCCTCGGCCTGCTTGGAGATGGCGTGTTGCAGCACCGTCTTACCCGTACCGAACGGGCCGGGGATGAAGCCCGTACCGCCTTCTACGATGGGGTTCACCGTATCAATGACGCGAACGCCCGTCTCCAGCAGCTTGAAGGGACGAGGTTTTTCTTTATAGTTGGTCATGGCACGCTTCACGGGCCACTTCTGTATCATATTGACAGGCACTTCCGTACCATCCTCGGCAGTCAGTACGGCCACGGTGTCCTCGATTGTGTAATCGCCTTCGGCCACAATGGACTTCACGGTGCAAACGCCCTTCTGCGTGAAAGGCACCATAATCTTCAGCGGCTGGAAATTCTCCTCCACTTGTCCCAGCCAAGCCGAAGCCTCTACTTTGTCTCCCGCCTTCACCAAAGGAACGAAGTGCCACTTACGCTCCTTATCAAGCGGATACGTGTACTGACCACGCTTCAGGAAGACACCTTCCATCTTGTCGAGGTCGTTTTGCAGACCATCATAGTTTTTCGACAACATGCCCGGTCCTAAGGTCACTTCCAGCATGTGTCCGGTAAATTCGGCTTCGGCACCCACCTTCAGCCCGCGTGTGCTTTCGAACACCTGGACGTAAGCCTGAGAACCTACTACCTTGATAACCTCAGCCATCAGGCGGTCACCTCCGGTAGAGATGTAACAAATCTCATTTTGGGCTACCGGTCCGTCGACGACGAGGGTTACCATGTTGGCGATAACGCCACTAACAGTTCCTTTTGTTGCCATATTATATATGTATTTATCTTATTCTTTATTTAAATTCTTCCGGTATCTGCACCTCGTCTTTCAGGGTAGCTATCATTTGGCGGAACAATTGGTTGCCTTTCTCCTTATCCAGCGACAGCCAACGCTCTATCATTTCTACCTGTAGCAGGAAAACGAACAAACGCTCAATGGTGAAGTAGTCGAACAAGGTAGCTTCCTCCATCCATGCCCAACGCAACTGATCGAGTTTTTTCTCACGCTCCACCAAGTCATCCACCTCCGCAATCTTCATCACCTGATCAAGGTAATCCACCTCCACGGTCAAGCTGAAGTCGCGAGCGTTGGACGTACGCAAGGCCGCACAGACCTCAGTATCACCCACTATCAGCGAAGATACATCCATCTTGTATTTACGTCCCATCAAAGCCACCAGCACGTTATTCACCGTCAGGTTGAACTCAAACCAACGGGAGACGAACCGGTTTTTGCATCGCATGGCGTAGGCATAATACAACGAAGCCAAGCGGTCTTCGGGCAACAAATTAGTGCCTTCGGCCGATTGGCTGAAGTGTTCGGTGATAAAGGTAGATAAGTAGGAAGGGAATACGCTGTCCGGCAGATGGTCACCATCTTTCAACGCGGCAATGTATTCGGCCAACGTGTCCGCTGTATAGTTACCACACACGTCCACATGAGCGTCCTTATTCTTCAAAAGTTTCAAGACGTTCGCATTGTCGTATTTCAAATAGAACAAGTCCACCAACCGTTTGTCCGCAGAAGACAAGTGAGGGTAAAATTCTGTTTTGAAATCGGCTACCGTATAGCTCAGCTTGCTGTCTTCTAAAGTCAAGTCAGGCAATCCGGCTACCAAGTAATAATACGTACTCATAAAAGCGGAATTTAGAATAACATTTCCACCAGTTGCGGGCGCAGGAACTCTTTGAAATAATTCATAAATTCCTCCTCACCAAAATTCACTTTATAAGCTCCATTTGCAGGGGAAACAGTGAATAATGTTTTGATTCCATTTACCTGCTCTATTTTGACTCCCTTATCCAAAAGGTTCTTAGCTCTCGAAGCGAAATACTTCTTGAGACCTTCTGCATCCGCTGTAGAAATGACAATAGGCTCGTCCACACTCCATTTTTCAGCCAAAGCGACAATAAAGGCATTCAAATAATCCTTATTCCCAGCAAAAGCTTTTACATCAGCGTCAACAATCGTCCCGCTCACCACAGAAGTGATTTCAGACTTCAAGGCATTCACAGCCTGTGCAGCAAACAGTTTTAATTCAGACTTCGTATTTTCTGCCAGTTCACCAGCAGATCTACGAGCATTGACTAAAATTTGTTCAGCCTCTTTACGAGCATCTTCTACAATCCTTTCTGCTTCCGCCTGAGCCTCAGAAACCAGCTTACGGGCTTCTTCATTTCCTTTCTCGACTCCTTCGCGGTAAATTTTATCAGTCAGCTCTTGAATTTTGTTTTCCATATTAATAGGAGTTATATGTTAGTTTTATTATCTGTGTGACATTTCTCCTTTTAAGATTTCGGCCAAATTTACGAAAATTGATTGGATATAAAAGAAAAGAAAGAAAGAAAAAATTCAAAGGGGATAAAAAAGAGCAGTAGATGTATAAAAAAGTAAGTCCCCCGTAACGTATCCGTCACGGAGGACCCTTCTGCAATAAGACGGCGGCGACCTACTCTCCCACTGTTACGCAGTACCATCGGCGCGGACGGGCTTAACTTCTCTGTTC
>CALUFR010000115.1 GCA_944319875.1 uncultured Bacteroides sp. | reverse complement strand
GCTGTAAATATAAGCAAAACAATTGATAAACAATGAAATGTAGAGTTAAACAGCTATAACAGGAAAGAGAAAATTCAACCTTAATTAGTCTCTTGCTGTTCTAACAGGTTTTCGGACAGCCTCCCCCATTTTAAGAAATATTAACTTTATGGCGGCCCTCGCCCTCCTCCTCGCGGCAGCGGCCTGCACCGGGGACGACACGGCGGGCGACCTCCTCCCCGCAAACACCTACCCCCTGCAGATAGGCGGCATAAGCCTCAGCGTGGAAGCCGGCGAACAGCCCTGGACGAAGATTACCGAGACCACCGACGGCAGCGGCAGCAACTGGCAATGGGACGGCACGGAACAGATAACCGTGCGGCTGGGCAACGAAACCGCAGACTATACGCTGAATGCCGACCAATCATTAACCCCCGACAAGCAGCTCTACTGGACAAGCACCGCACCCGCCGACGTCACCGCTTGGTACCCCGTGGGCGAGACGGTAGATCTCAGCAACCAGACAAGCGGCCTCGCCTACATGCTCCAAGCCACGGTGCCCGATGCCACCTACAGCCAACCCGTCAACCTCACCTTCACCCACCAACTCGCCAAAGTGCGCATCAACCTCAGCGGCACGCAGGCCCTGCAGGTGAACACCGTGGAAGTCTACGGCTACACCTCCTGCACGAACCACGAAGGCACGCCCGTCGTCGACGATGGCGCACAGCAAGACTGGATAAAGATGCACCGCGTGGACGCTACGACCTACGAAGCCAACGTGGTGCCCGACGTCGCGATAGACCTCAACAACTTCATCCGACTGAACGGCACGGCCTCTGCCACGATAAACTCCGGCTTCCCCACCACGCTCGAAGCCGGCAATATGTACACCCTTAACATCACGGTAGGGCAACAAATGATAGACATCAGCGACTACGAAGGCACAACCCTTACCGTCAGCGGAAAGACCATCCTCAAGGGCAACGGACAGCAAAAGAACCTGCAAGTTACCGTCGAACCCGATACAGAACTCACCCTGCAGGGTGTTAATCTCTCTTACAATGAAGGTCCTACTATCATTTGCCAAGGAACTGCCCATATCACTCTCAGCGGTACCAATCAACTTAGTCCGACATCAAAAGGAGCTGACCCCTTTTATAGTGACTTGGGTTCCGGCATCGAAGTACGCTCCAGCGGTACGCTTACCATAGAAAGCGAACCTGACGCAACATTGACCATAACTCGAAAAAACAATTCCTCGGCCATCTATGTATTGTATGGGGCAGGTATCGGTTTGTATGAGAATGCCAACCTTGTCATCAAAGGAGGTACAATTACCGTGACTGGCGGTTCACAAGGAGCAGAAGGCGGAGCCAACATTGGAGGATTCGTAAACCAGAATGCCGGGACAATCACGCTTGAAGGTGGAACATTCACGCTTCAAGACCAATGTATGTTAAGCAGCTTTGTTGGAGCGGGTTCTTATGGCACATGCGGCACAGTCACCATCCGTGCCGGTGTCACTATCAACGGAACAACCTACGCGGAAGACCATGTCGGAGAAATAAAATAAATACACAGTCCCGGCCGGTGACTGCAACAACCGGCTGCCAAACCGGGATGGCGGAGAACCCGGCAGCAGACCCCTCTTTGCCAACGTCCGGAGGTGACGGTGCCAACGTCCAGCCTTGGCAACGTCAACGTCCAGCCTTGGCAAAACGCCCCAAAAGGGCCGTAAGAGGGGACATCCGTTTAACCCGCAAACTTGTAACGATATGCCATTCTTTAAGAAAGTACAAAAAGCAATCAACGACAAGTGGTATCCGCAGACCGTCACCGTGGGCCGCACGGTGGAGATGAACGAAGTGTGCGAGCGCATCGCCGAAATGTCCACCGCCAGCGAGGCCGACAGCAAGGCCGTGATGACCGCCCTGGGCAAGGTGCTGGGCAGCCTGATGAACACAGGCCGCACGGTACACATCGAGGGGCTGGGCTACTTCTACTACGGCTGCGTGGCCGAAGGCAACGGCAAGGACACCGCCGACGAGGTGACCGCCGACTGCATCACCGCCACCCGCGTGCGCTTCCTGCCGGAACGCAACGTGCAGCAGAACGGCGCCGTCACCCGCAACCTCGTGGGCAAGGACGTCTTCTGGATAGACGTAGAGTCCATGGGAGCCAACCCGGACAAAGTCTCCTCGCCCGACGACGAGGAAGAGGAAGAAGGCGGACAGAGCGGTTCGCCGCTGTAAGCCCGCGCCCCGCACGGGCGGGAGAGGGTGTTTCAAAATGCAAAGTGCCTATCATTTTGTCATGCTGAACGTATGTGAAGCATCTCCCTGTTACTAAAAGTGTGCGGGAGATCCTTCGCGTTGCTCAGGATGACAGAGCAAAATGAAAGCTACTTTTTATTTTGACACACCCTCTCTCTTTTTTTTCATCAAAATCTTCCCCCATCGTGCTCCATTCTGCATTTATATGCGTACTTTTGCGCCCGATTATCTTATAAACACATCGTTATGAACATGAAACATTACCTACCCGTTGCGGCCCTCAGCATGATGATGGCGGCCTGCAACACCGGCAAGACCACGCAGACCACCGGCCTCGACCTTGCCAACCTCGATACCACGGCACTGCCCGGTACCGACTTCTACCAGTACGCCTGCGGAGGCTGGATGAAAGCCCACCCCCTGACGGCGGAATACTCCCAATACGGCTCCTTCACCATCCTGGCCGAGGAGAACCGCAAGCAGATGCAGGGACTCATCGAGGAACTGGCCGCCGCCGAGCACCCCGCCGGCAGCGTGGCGCAGAAGGTGGGCACGCTCTACAAGATTGCCATGGACTCCGTGAAGCTCAACGCCGAGGGCATCGCCCCCATCCGCGCCGGGCTGGAGGAGATAGCCGCCCTGAAGGACAAGAAGGAAGTCTATGCCCTGCTGGGTTCGCTGGAGCGCCGCGGCGTCACCTCCTACCTGGGCACCGGCGTGGGAGCCGACGAGAAGAACAGCTCGATGAACGCCGTCTACACCTCGCAGGCAGGCCTCTCGATGGGCGAGCGCGACTACTACCTGGGCACGGACGAAGCCACGGCGAAGATACGCGAGGCCTTCAAGGAGCACGTCGTGAAGATGCTCTGCCTGGCAGGCTTCGACGAGGCCAAGGCACAGCAGACGCGTGACGTCGTGATGGACGTGGAGACCCGCCTCGCCAAGGCATTCCGCAGCCGCGTGGACCTGCGCGACCCGCAGGCCAACTACAACAAAATGACGCTGGACGAGCTGAAGAAGCAGTACGCCACCTTCGGCTGGGACGCCTACCTCTCCAACCTCGGCCTGAAGGACGTGAAGGAAATCATCGTGGGCCAGCCCGAAGCCCTGGCAGAGGCCACTAAGATACTGGACACGCTGCCCGCCGGCGAACAGGCCCTCTACCTGCAATGGAAACTCATCGACCATGCCGCCTCCTTCCTGAGCGACGACATCGTGGAGCAGAACTTCGACTTCTACGGCCGCACCATGAGCGGCGCGCAGGAGATGCAGCCCCGCTGGAAGCGTGCCGTGAGCACCGTGAGCGGCGTATTGGGCGAGGCCGTCGGCCAGATGTACGTGGAGAAGTACTTCCCCGCCGCCGCCAAGGAGCGCATGACCACCCTGGTGAAGAACCTGCAGACCGCCCTGGGCGAACGCATTCAGAATCTGGAGTGGATGGGCGACGAGACCAAGGCCAAGGCATTGGAGAAACTCGCCGCCTTCCGCGTGAAGATAGGCTATCCCGACAAGTGGAAGGACTACAGCACGCTGGACATCAAGGCCGACTCCTACTATGCCAACATCGAGCGCGCCACCATCTGGGCGAGCGACGAGAACATGGCCAAGGCCGGCAAGCCCGTGGACCGCGACGAGTGGCACATGACTCCGCAGACCGTGAACGCCTACTACAACCCGACGACCAACGAAATCTGCTTCCCCGCCGGCATCCTGCAGCCCCCGTTCTTTGACATGAACGCCGACGACGCCTTCAACTACGGGGCCATCGGCGTGGTCATCGGTCACGAAATGACCCACGGCTTCGACGACCAGGGCCGCCAGTACGACAAGGAAGGTAACCTCAAGGACTGGTGGACGGCCGAGGACGCCGAGCGCTTCAACAAGCGTGCCCAGGTGATGGTGGATTTCTTTGACAGCATCCAGGTGGCTCCGGGCGTACACGCCAACGGCAAGATGACCCTGGGCGAGAACATCGCCGACTACGGTGGCCTGCAAGTGTCCTTCCAGGCCTTCAAGACGGCCACGGCGCAGAACCCGCTTCCCGTGGTGGACGGTCTGACGCCCGAGCAACGCTTCTTCCTGGCCTATGCCGGCGTATGGGCCAACAACATCCGTCCCGAATTCGTGCTCTATCTGACCAAGATGGACGTACACTCGCTGGGCGAATGGCGCGTGAACGGTGCCCTGCCGCAGATTGACGCCTGGTACGAGGCATTCAACATCACCGAGAAAGACCCGATGTTCCTGCCCAAGGAAGAACGGGTATCCATCTGGTAAGCATCCGACCCGGAATATAAATCAGGAGCCTCCCGCAGACCTTGTCCGCAGGAGGCTCCCGTTTTTTGCATACATTCATATTTTTATGTCTAAATTCTTGCATCCGTATGCATAAGTAAACAAAGGAATTTCGTAACTTTGCGCATCCCTAATTATTGCATGTATTAATCACTAAAATAATAGAGCCATGGCCGAGACCAAACGAATAAAAACAGCATTGGTATCCGTTTACCACAAAGACGGACTGGACGAAATCATCAACAAACTGCATGAGGAAGGCGTACGTTTCCTGTCTACCGGAGGCACACGCCAATTTATAGAGAGCCTGGGCATCCCCTGCCAGGCCGTAGAGGAACTCACCACCTATCCCTCCATCTTGGGCGGACGCGTGAAGACGCTGCACCCGAAAGTGTTCGGAGGCATCCTGTGCCGCCGCGACGTGGAGCAGGACCGCCAGCAGATAGAGAAATACGAAATCCCCGAAATAGACCTCGTCATCGTGGACCTGTACCCGTTTGAGGCGACCGTGGCCAGCGGTGCCCCGGAAGCGGAAATCATCGAGAAAATAGACATAGGCGGCATCTCGCTCATCCGCGCCGCCGCCAAGAACTACAAGGACGTGGTCATCGTGGCCTCACAAGCCCAGTACCAGCCCCTGCGCGACATGCTGATGGAGCATGGCGCCACGACCTCTCTGGAGGAACGCCGCTGGTTTGCCAAGGAGGCGTTCGCCGTATCGTCACACTATGACTCGGCCATCTTCAACTACTTCGACGGCGGGGAAGGAAGTGCCTTCCGCTACTCTGCCAACAACCAGAAAGCCCTGCGCTACGGCGAGAACCCGCATCAGAAAGGTTACTTCTACGGCAAACTGGACGAGATGTTCGACCAGATACACGGCAAGGAAATCTCTTACAACAACCTGCTGGACATCAACGCCGCCGTGGACCTCATCAACGAGTTCGGTACAGACACCACGTTCGCCATCCTGAAGCACAACAACGCTTGCGGCCTGGCCACGCGCCCCACGGTGCTGGAGGCTTGGAAGGACGCTCTGGCAGGCGACCCGGTATCGGCTTTCGGAGGCGTGCTCATCACGAACGCCGTCATCGACAAGGCGGCAGCCGAGGAAATCACGAAAATCTTCTTCGAAGTCATCATCGCCCCCGACTATGACGTGGATGCCCTCGAAATCCTGGGGCAGAAGAAGAACCGCATCATCCTGTCACGCAAGCAGGGCACACTGCCCACGAAGCAGTTCCGCTCGCTGCTGAACGGCGTGCTGGTACAGGACCGCGACCTCAAGGTGGAAACGCCCGAGGACCTGAAAGTAGTAACCACCAAGGCTCCCACCGCCGAAGAGATAGACGACATGCTCTTCGCCAACAAGATTGTAAAGAACTCCAAGTCGAACGCCATCGTCCTGGCCAAGGGACACCAGTTGCTGGCCAGCGGCGTGGGTCAGACCAGCCGTGTGGACGCCCTGAAGCAGGCCATCGAGAAGGCCAAGAGCTTCGGCTTCGACCTCCACGGGGCGGTAATGGCCAGCGACGCCTTCTTCCCCTTCCCCGACTGTGTGGAGATAGCCCATGAGGCCGGCATCACCGCCGTCATCCAGCCGGGCGGAAGCATCAAGGACCAGCTGAGTTTCGACTACTGCAACGAGCATGACATGGCGATGGTAACAACCGGTTTCCGTCATTTCAAGCACTAAAATAAATGAAGAACGAAGGATGAAGAATCTTAGCCAGTCGAAGCGTCTGACTAAATTCTCGTTCTCCGTTCTTCATTCTTAATTCTTAATCTTTAATTCTTCATTAGACAATGGGATTATTCTCTTTTACTCAAGAAATAGCCATGGACCTGGGCACGGCCAACACCATCATCACCTCGGGTGGTAAGATTGTGGTGGACGAACCCTCGGTCGTGGCCCTCGACCGCCGCACGGACAAGATGATCGCCGTGGGCGAAAAGGCGAAAATGATGCACGAAAAGACGCATGAGAACATACGCACCATCCGCCCCCTGCGCGACGGTGTCATCGCTGACTTCTATGCCTGCGAACAGATGATACGCGGCCTCATCAAGATGGTAAACACCCGCCATCACCTCTTTTCGCCTTCGCTCCGTATGGTCATCGGTGTGCCCAGTGGCAGTACGGAAGTGGAACTCCGTGCCGTGCGCGACTCGGCCGAACATGCCGGCGGACGTGACGTCTACCTCATTTTCGAACCTATGGCCGCCGCCATCGGCATCGGCATCGACGTGGAAGCTCCGGAAGGCAACATGATTGTGGACATAGGCGGCGGTTCGACGGAAATCGCGGTCATCTCGCTGGGCGGTATCGTAAGCAACAACTCCATCCGCATTGCAGGCGACGACCTCACGGCCGACATCCAGGAGTACATGAGCCGTCAGCACAACGTAAAGGTCAGCGAACGCATGGCCGAACGCATCAAGATAAACGTGGGCGCTGCCCTGACCGACTTGGGAGACGACGCTCCCGAGGACTATATCGTACACGGTCCGAACCGTATCACGGCACTGCCTATGGAAGTGCCCGTATGCTATCAGGAAGTGGCACACTGCCTGGAGAAGAGCATCTCGAAGATTGAGACAGCCATTCTCTCCGCACTGGAGAACACGCCACCCGAACTGTATGCCGACATTGTACACAACGGCATCTACCTGGCAGGTGGAGGCGCTCTGCTCCGCGGACTCGACAAGCGACTGACGGATAAGATCAACATTCCTTTCCACATAGCCGAAGACCCCCTGCACGCTGTTGCCAAGGGCACGGGCATTGCGTTGAAGAATGTAGACCGCTTCTCGTTCCTGATGCGATAAACCACAGGCGGCCGACGGCAATCGGCCGCCCATCATTAACCCTACTAACCGCTGACGAACGTGCGCGATCTTCTCAACTTCCTACTGAAATACAACCACTGGCTCCTCTTCCTGCTGCTTGAGGCAGTCAGTCTGTTCTTGTTGTGCAATACCGGTGCTTATCAGCACAGCGCGGCTCTTTCGTCCGCCAACCTGATTACCGGAACGGTTTACAACATTACGGGAGGCGTCACCTCCTATTTTCACCTAAAGGAAGCCAACGAGGACCTGCTGGATCGTAACCTGTGGTTGGAGCGGCGGGTGTCACAGCTGGAAAGAGCTTTGGACAGTCACTTAGGCGACTCCGCCATCCGCTTAGCTCTGAAACACGTATTACCTTCAGAAACCGGAGTCTACCGGAGTTTCAAAGCACACGTCATCAAAAACAGCCTGAATCTGACAGACAACTACATCACCTTAGACAAGGGAAGCGCGGCCGGAATCAAGCCCGACATGGCGGTAGTGGGAGCAGCCGGTGTAGTAGGAATCGTCTATCGCACGTCTCCCCGTTACTCCTTAGTGCTACCCCTGCTCAACAGCAAGTCCAGCATCAGCTGCAAGATACAAGGAAGCGAGTATTTCGGCTATCTGAAATGGGAAGGCGGCGACCCTCGTTATGCTTATCTGAAAGACCTGCCAAGACATGCGGAATTCAACTTGGGCGACACAGTAATTACCAGCGGATTTTCCTCCGTCTTTCCGCAAGGTCTCATGGTAGGCGTTGTCGACGACATGGCAGACTCAAACGACGGATTGTCCTATCTGCTCCGTATAAAACTCTCAACGGATTTCGGGAAGCTGGGGTCTGTCCGCATCCTTGCCCGAAGCGGCCAAGAAGAACAAAAAGCATTGGAAAACCAGGATACAAAACCGTGACGCATGACTATAACCTACCTACATAAAATCGGATGGCTTGTCGCATTAGTTTTGTTGCAAGTACTCATACTGAACAACCTCCACATAGGCGGCTATGCCACTCCTTTCCTATACCTCTACCTCATATTGAAGTTCGAGGCGGACGTTCCTGCCAACCGACTGATGTTGTGGGCGTTCTGTCTGGGAATTATAGTCGACATTTTTTCAGATACTCCCGGCTTAAATGCCGCCTCCACGGTTCTTATTGCTTTCATCCGCCCCACTCTTCTAAGACTATTCGTCCCCAGAGACCTTCAAGATACGTTCATCCCCTCCATCCGTTCCATGGGCATAACCTCTTTCCTGAAATATACGATTACGGCCATTTTGGTGCACCACACCGTATTACTTTCACTGGAAGCATTTTCCTTCGCTCACTTGCCGGCCCTCTTGATACGCATCACGTCCAGCACCCTTTTCACCATGCTTTGCGTACTGGCCATAGAAATGCTTCTGAAAAAGGAGCAACGATGAAAGAACCCGAAAAAGAACAGACTGATGGCGAAAGACTATACATTTGAAAAACGAAAATACATACTCGGCGCAGTCATTGTCTGCACCGTTCTGATATTCATCCTGCGGTTGGCTGATCTCCAAATCTTCTCGGACAAATACAAACGCTACGCAGACAGCAACGCGTTCCTCAACAAAATCCAATACCCCTCGCGCGGAGCCATTTATGACCGCAACGGGAAGCTACTTGTATTCAACCAACCGGCTTATGATATCACGTTCGTCCCCCGCGAGGTGGAACAGCTGGACACGCTCGATTTCTGCCAGTCACTGGGCATCACACAAGAACAGTTCCTGCAACGAATGAAAGAAGTCCGTAACCTTCGAAAAAATCCGGGATACTCCAAATACACCCCGCAGGTGTTCATGACACAACTTGCAGCTGAAGAATGCGGTGTCTTCCAGGAAAAGCTCTATAAATATCCGGGCTTCTCCATCCAGCGGCGAACCATCCGCCAATATTCTTACAATGCCGCAGGGCACGTATTAGGGGACATCGGCGAAGTGTCCATGCGCGATATTGAGAAAGATGAGTACTACATCCGCGGCGACTACATCGGCAAGCAGGGTATAGAACGTTTCTACGAGAAATACCTGCGCGGTGAGAAAGGTGTAGAGGTCCTGCTGCGTGATGCGCACGGCCGCATACAAGGACACTACATGGACGGCAGCCTCGACCGTCCGTCCGTTCCGGGCAAGGACCTGAAACTGGGCATTGACATAGACCTGCAAATGTTGGGCGAGCGACTGATGCAAAACAAAATAGGAGCAATTGTCGCCATAGAGCCCCAAACAGGTGAAATACTTTGCATGGTATCCTCACCCAGTTTCGACCCGCACATGATGATCGGCCGGCAGCGTGGGAAGAACCACCAACTTTTGGAAAAAGATCGTCAAAAGCCCTTGCTAAACCGGGCTATTATGGGTACCTATCCGCCCGGTTCGACCTTCAAGACCACGCAAGGCCTGATTTTTCTGGAAGAAGGCATCATCCGTGAAGATACACCCTTTCCATGTTCACATGGCTTCATCCATCGCGGATTGCGCGTAGGATGCCACGATCATGCCTCTCCCTTGTCCTTGATACCGGCCATTGCCACCTCCTGCAACTCATACTTCTGCTGGGGATTATACAGAATGATCGGTGACAAGAAGTACAGTTCTCCTCAAGAAGCGCTTACCGTATGGAAGGACCACATGGTATCCCAAGGTTTCGGTTACCAGCTGGGAGTCGATCTGCCCGGAGAATTACGCGGCTTCATCCCCAACTCGCAATACTACGACCGCATCTATGGAGGATCATGGAACGGGCTGACTGTTATCAGTATCTCCATCGGTCAAGGTGAAATTCTGGCCACTCCACTACAAATTGCGAACCTCGGCGCAACAATAGCCAACCGCGGACACTTCATTACGCCACATGTCGTGAAAGAAATTCAGGACAACCCGTTGGACAGTCTTTACACAACAATGCGTACCTCGACCATCCGGAAGGAATATTACGAGGAGATTGTAAAAGGCATGCGTGCGGCAGTCACGGGCAGTACCGGTAGTGGAACATGCCGCCTGGTAAATACCTTGCTTCCCGACGTAGAGGCCTGCGGCAAGACCGGAACCGCCCAAAATCCACACGGAAAAGACCATTCTGTATTCATGGGATTTGCCCCGATGAACGACCCCAAGATAGCCATCGCCGTCTATGTGGAAAACGGTGGTTGGGGAGCCACTTACGGAGTGCCCATTGGCGCCTTGATGATGGATCAATACCTGCACGGCAAGCTGTCGCCGCAGAACGAAGCGCTTGCCGAAGATTTCAGTAACCGGAGAATTATATATGGTAACGAGGAGAGATAATATTTGGAAGTCACTGGACTGGATGACGATTGTCATCTATCTGTTGCTGGTCGTCTGCGGATGGTTCAGCGTATGCGGCGCAAGTTATGACTATGTAGACCGCGATTTTCTGGATTTTTCCACACGCACGGGCAAGCAGTTCGTATGGATAGTCTGCTCCTTCGGCTTAGGCTTCATTTTGCTGATGCTAGATGACATGTTCTATGACACATTCGCCTATATCATCTATGCGGGCATGCTGGCGTTGCTATTGATTACCATATTCATCGCTCCGGACACAAAAGGCTCCCGTTCATGGCTCATATTGGGGCCGGTGAGTCTGCAACCGGCCGAGTTCGCCAAATTCGCCACAGCATTGGCCTTAGCCAAGTTCATGGGCGCCTATGGCTTTGTCCTCCACCAGTGGCGCAACGCACTGACCATCGCCTTCCTTATACTTTGCCCCATGCTGCTCATCATTGGTCAGCGCGAGACAGGCTCGGCCCTGGTCTACCTGTCGTTCTTCCTGATGCTCTATCGGGAAGGCATGCCGGGAGCGGTCTTATTTGCCGGTGTGTGTGCCATTGTTTACTTCGTAGTAGGTATCCGCTATGCCGATGTCACCATGCTCCACGACTCCACTTCTGTGGGTGAATTTGCCGTATTGTGCCTCATCCTTATTTCCGTTCCTATCCTGCTTCAGGCCTATCAGCGCAACCGCACTGTAGTGTGGCAGATGACAGTCACATGTATCCTGATTGTAAGTCTGGCCTGTATCGTTTCCGGCTGGTTATGGACATTCAACGCGGTCTACGCACTTTGGGGACTCTGCGTATGTGTCGCCGGATGGCTCGTCTACCTGGCTTTGCGAGAACGGCGGAAGATTTATGCGCTCGTATCCGTGTTTATGATTGCTTCAATCGGTTTCCTATATTCATGTGACTATGTATTCAACCAGGTTCTGGAGCCTCATCAGCAGATACGCATCAAAGTCGTGTTGGGACTGGAAGAAGACCTGACCGGTGCCGGCTACAATGTCAACCAGTCCAAGATAGCCATTGGTTCAGGCGGTCTTTGGGGAAAAGGTTTCTTGAACGGCACCCAAACCAAACTGAAATACGTACCGGAACAGGACACCGATTTTATATTCTGCACCGTAGGCGAGGAAGAAGGTTTCGTAGGCTCTGTGGCTGTATTATTGCTTTACACATGTCTGCTTTTGCGCCTGATCCATTTGTCCGAACGCCAACCCACTGTATCGGGACGCGTCTATGGTTATTCCGTATTAGGCATATTCTTCTTCCACCTGTTCATCAACATAGGCATGGTGCTGGGACTGACACCCGTCATCGGCATTCCCCTCCCCTTCTTCAGCTACGGAGGCTCTTCGTTGTGGGGATTTACCATTTTGTTGTTCGTGTTCCTGCGGATTGATGCGGGTCGCGGGAAGCGGATGAGATAGACAGCCTGACGCCAATATCACTAATGCCTTTTAACAAGGAGTCCGACATGGCCGGCCGCAGAAAGAAACGGTATGTGGCAGATGTGTCCGCTCGGAGTGTCGCAACGTAAGCCGCCTTATGATAGAGATTGATAGCTCCCTCACCCGTCCACCGACCTTTATCATCGGCCAGCATCAGCCGCAAGGTATCTCTACGGGTCAAGGTGTCTTCTGAGGTAGTAAGCATGCTGGTTACGGCCAGTGTCAGGTTACGATAGGGATAGTCGTTGCCGTGACGCACGTCCACATAGAAATCCAGAGCTTTTCCGGAGACAGCTGTGACAGCAGTCGTAAAAGACAACGTATCCGCCCGTCTCCATCCCTCATCCGCCACGGCCTGATAATCACTGTACACGATGTCTTCGCCGCAAGCCGCCAACAAGGCTGCGGCGAGCATCGCCATCATCCACCTTGCCACATTATCCCTGCGCATTGTTTGCCTGACCTTCACTCTTACCATTGTTACCGTCACCCGGTCGTCCGTTTCGCCTCGATCTGTTTCGGCCACGGTTCTTCGGGCGTGCATTTTCCGCGGCATTCTCCGACGCCACCGCCTTTTCTGCCTTCTGATTATTCTCAGCCGAAGCTTGCTGAGCTACGTTTTCTTGCTTCTGCCGCTCCTGAGCCTGGAGTGCAGGACCTCCTCCGGTTTTGTTTTTATTCTTCTTTTTCTTCTTCGCTTCACCACCTGCATTTTTGTTCTCTTTCGCACCTTTCCCCTTACGGTTGCGATCAAATCGCGTCAGGCTCTCCTGCTCCAGAAGGTCTACTGTAAGTTGTTTCTTCTCACCGCCCGTTTCAGCCAGTGTGTCGGGGGAGGTTCCACGACGGTTCATATTTATCACCTCGAACGCACGACGAGCACTGATTGTAACCAGATTAGCCGGAATAGATTTGTCACTCGAATAAGTCACCTGTCCGGCCAGAATATCGGCTTTAAGATAGAACCACTCTGCATCTTTGGTGTGGAGCGTTATTTCCTTGCTGGGCAAGCGTTTCTGCGCCTCCACGTAGACATCCGCCTCGTAGTTGAGACAACACTTCAGCTTAGCGCACTGGCCGGCCAGCTTCTGCGGATTGGGCGAGATGTCCTGATAGCGGGCGGCCCCTGTAGAAACGGACACAAAGCTGGTCATCCACGTGGCGCAGCACAATTCTCGCCCACAAGGACCGATTCCCCCAATGCGTCCGGCCTCCTGGCGGGCACCGATTTGCTTCATCTCAATACGCACCCTGAAAACTTCGGCCAGCACCTTGATGAGCTGACGGAAGTCCACACGCCCTTCGGCTATATAATAAAAGATGGCTTTATTCCCGTCGCCTTGATACTCCACATCACCAATCTTCATGTCCAGTCCCAGGCTGAGGGCAATCTGGCGGGCACGTATCATGGTGGAATGCTCGCGCGCTTTGGCTTCGGTATACTTTTCCATATCCGCCGTCTTGGCCTTGCGGTAGATGCGGCGTATATCGGCCTCGCTACGCAAGCCCGCTTTCTTCATCTGCAACGGCACAAGACGTCCTGTCAAAGTCACCACACCGATGTCGTGGCCGGGCGTAGCTTCTACCGCCACAATGTCACCTTTGACCAATTCCAGACGATTGGAATTGCGGAAATATCCTTTACGCGTATTTTTAAACTGTACTTCGACATACTCCGACTCGGCTTCATTACCCGGAATGTCAGCCAACCAGTCGTAAGTGTTCAGTTGCCGGTCCTGTCGTCCGCAACTGCGGCAGCAAAGCCGCCCGCTTCCGTTATGTAGTATAAAATCAGTCATTGTATAATGGTCTATATTAATGGTTAATGGTTAATGGTCAATGGTTAATTATCAATTTTTCAATTTAATAAGCACTGTCATGTTCAATATCAGGTCAAAGAACACCATTCTCGGGTTTACGTTCTGCTGAATATGTTCTTGCGCCTTGCTGAGCAGTTCGGTCATGCCGACAATGTTCCGTTCGTTGACAAAAGGAGCGAAGCGCGTAGCAAACTGCCGCTCTTCGGGCCCCATATAGTTCATCTCCGCACAATGAAAGTTGGCGATAAAATTCTCACGCACCATCCGTTGGGCATACTCCAGAAACATTTTCTGACGCTCACGTCCTAAAGTAGCCACCTGTTCGCTCCAAGCTTTCATTCCACGTATATCGCGTTGCCAAGCCAGTCGCATCAGCCTGGTGAAGAGTTCAAAACACAAAGCCAGCTCACCACCCTGCCCCATCAGCTCCAGTATCTTCAAGAAACTGCCATCCGCCCTGTGAGCCAATGATTGAGCCTGTTCTTCCGTCTGCCCGTATCGCTCCACCAACACACGAACCATATCCTCTCGCGCAATACGGGGAACGGAGATGCGCTGCGTGCGGCTCACGATAGTAGGCAGCAACCGTTCGGGCTCCTCGCTCACCAGTAGGAAGGCCGTCTGAGAAGGTGGTTCCTCCAACAGTTTCAGCATCTTATTGGCGCATGACTCATTCATGCGTTCGGGCAACCACACCAGCACTACTCTCCAACCGCCCTGCCCGGACTTCAGGCTCAGCTTGCGAAGTGTCCGGTCGCTTTCGGTCGCATAAATCTGGGGTTGGGTATTACCGGCCTCTATCAATTCCATCCAGCGCCCCAAATCAGTATAAGTGTTTTCCAGAAGCATGTTCCGCCACTGAGGCAAGTAGTCATCGCTCACTTTCTTATTATTCACAATGGGAAAGACAAAGTGCACATCAGGATGCCCCAGCTTCTCCCACTGCCGGCACGAAGGACAATGCCCACAGGCCTCGCCACCCTCGGGATGCATGCAGCACAAGCGCCGAGCCAATGCCAACGCCAACGGCAACTTGCCCGCCCCTTTCGGTCCTGTAAACAGCAAGGCATGAGCCGTACGCCCCTGCTCTACCTCCGCCTTCAGGTGATCGACCACTTCCTTTTGCCCTATGACATCATTGAAACTAAACATGCCGCCTGAGGTTTAAAAAATCTGTTTCGCCACTTCGCGTATACTGTCTTCAGCCGCTACGGAATAGAAATGAAGGCTTGGCACACCGTGTTCCATCAGCTCGCGGCACTGAGCCACGCACCATTCGATGCCCACTTGTTTCACCTGGTCATCATCTTTGCAACGGGAGACTTCCACAGCCAGTTCCTGCGGGATGTCCACCTTGAAAGTCTTAGGAATGATACTCAGCTGGGCGGCACGCTTCAGGGGCTTGATACCCGGTATAATAGGCACCGTGATGCCTGCCTTCCGAGCACGCTCCACGAAGTCAAAGTAACGTCGATTGTCATAAAACAACTGTGTCACGGCATATTGTGCGCCGGCATCTACCTTCCGTTTGAGCCACATCAAGTCGGTTTCCAAATTGGGAGCCTCATCGTGCTTTTCAGGATAACAGGCCACACCGTAACTAAAGGGCGTGCGTGTCACAGTCATCGGACTTCCGTCCTCGAAGATTCCCTGATTGAAACGGTTGATTTGCTCCTCCAGTTCGATGGCATGGCTGTAGCCCCCTTCTTCGGGTATAAAGCGTGACTCATGCTTCGCCTTGTCACCGCGGAGCACCAACAGATCGGTGATACCCAGAAACTGAAGATCCAGCAGAACGTATTCCGTATCTTCGCGCGTAAACCCACTGCACAGCAAATGGGGGACGGTGGTCAGGCCGTACTTGTTCTGTATAGCCGCAGCTACGGCTACGGTGCCCGGCCTGCGTCTCAGACGTTTCCGCTGATAAAGTCCGTTGCCCAATTCCTGGTACACATACTCGCTCCGATGAGTGGTGATGTTGATATATTTAGGGTCGAACTCACGCAGGAGGTCTATGGTGGCGTACAGCTTTTCAATGCCCGTCCCTTTCAGAGGTGGAAGCACCTCGAAAGAGAAGGCTGTATGCTGGTTACTGTTTATCAAGTCTACTACTTTCATGACTATGCCGCTTTAATTGGGACAAAAATAGCAAAAAACTAACAACCAGCCGTTTTTTTCCCCGATTTCTTTACTTCTTCCCTGTTGTCATTGAAATGGAAGTTCTTCACATACCGTCATCTCGGCTCCCCGGAACACCACTTTCAGCAGATGCAGCTGCGTGTCGGCACAAAGGCGTTGCACGACCTTGTCCGCACTGTATTTCTCCAGTTGTCCGTCCGCTTCCCGGCTCTTCGCTTCCACTTCTTCGTCTGTGGCGGTAGGGTTGACGTATTTCAGCTTCATGATGTAGCTGTGGGCGATGTCTGCGTAGCGCGCTTTGTCCGGCAGCATCAGAAAATCACTATAGCCATAGTTCAGCTCTATTTCCGGTTCTACCAAGTAGAGAGAGTTCAGTGCCAGGTAAGCTTTGAAGAAGCCTTGCAGGTTGTGTTCCCCGCGGATGCTGTCACGGATGGAGGAGTTTCCCTTATAAGCTTCGGCGATGCGTCGGATCAGCGGTTGCCAGTCGCCTTCGTATGTCATCTGCACCATTTCTTCTTGGAAAGAGATGCTATCCATCGGGACACTCCGCTCGAAATAATCCCGCATGAAAGACCAATACTGCTCCTTTACACAATTATTGGGAATGACCATTTCTAACAGTTGACCGATAGATTTGCGCATGGTCAGCAGACCATAGTAATAGAGCAGGCTTCGGAAATTGTTGTCGTCCGTCACGTACTCGGCGGGGAAAGAAGTCCTCAGGTTCATCAGCACGGACCCCGTGGCGGCTATCTCCTCAATGACGCTCATGCGGTTCTCGCGTTGGTTCCCCCGGTCGATATCCGCCAGCATCTTCAGTTTCTTGTAATCGGTTCGGATGTTCTTGTCCACCATCTCCTTCGGTGCAGCCCCATAAAGCACTTGACTGCGCAAATAGTAGAGCACCATGTCGCAATTATAAATACGGTCATCATTCAAACATTCTTCCGCGAAACAGTAGTTGTTGTACCAAGGCTTCATTTCTTCCAGCATCGCCTCGATGTCCGCCTCCGCACGCAGTTTGCCGTTGTCTTGGAAATAGCGGAACATCGTGCGCACGTCATCTTCCGAGAATCCCAGCATGCCGTTGAAGCGCGGGTCTTGCGAGATGTTCCAGTCGATGTTGTACCCACTCGAAAGGTCGTCCAGTGTCACGGGCGACACCCCGATAAGAAACACCCGACTGAACATCGCCTTGAACAGTTTGAAATATTCCCGGTAGAACCCGCTGGCATGCGTCAGGTTACGGAACACGTCCTTACCTCCTTCGCTTAGAATGACATTGGTAAAATTGTCGTACTCGTCAATAATCAGGTAAAGGGGATAGCCTTTGGTGTGTGCCTCATCATTGACCAGCTTCATTTTATAAGCCGCATCGTCCAAGGCAAGCACTTTGTTGCAGAAAGCCTCATCGTAATAATCTTTATATCGTCTGATGAAGCTGTCCATCACCATGCCGCAATAAAAATTAAAGTTCGCTTCCAGCCCTTTCCCGCCTGTTCCTACGAGGGAGAAATCCAAATAAATCACTTGGAAGCTGTTCTTCAGCGGTGTGGGATGCTCATGTATCCAAAGACCGCCGAACAGCCGGTCGAACTTGTCCGCTTGGGCAATGTCGTAGTAGACCCGCATCATGCTGACAAACAAACTCTTGCCGAAACGACGAGGACGGATTAAAAATAAATAATCACTCGTCTCCTCCAACAAAGGAAGATACATCGTCTTGTCTACATAATAACGGTTCTTTTCCCGCACTTCCTCAAAGCGCGCCACCCCATAGGGAATACCTTTTACTGTTTCCATCATTGCTATGTTGATAGTGTTCAGGGCAAAGGTAGGGAAAATAAATGATTTCAGCTATCTTTGCATCCGTAAACTGATAATCCATGAAAAGACTCTCCATCCTTCCCCTCCTGCTGCTGATCTTCGCAGCCTGCACGCACATCGACTACGTCCGCCGCCTGGCCGTTGCGGACAGCCTGCTCTATATACGTCCGGACAGTGCCCTCACCCTTTTGCGTAGCATCCCGCCTTCCCGTCTCGACACGGAGGAAGAGCGGATGCGCTATGCGTTACTCACCGTGGAGGCAGAATGTCGCAACCGCATTCCGCAGCGGGATGACTCGTTGCTGCGGATGTTAGCTACTTATTATCAAAAGCACGGAGATGAATCTATGCAAGCCAGAGCTTTTTATGCTCTAGGTATCGTCAACAATGATTTAAAACGGGAAAATGCAGCCATGACCGCTTTCCTGTTGAGTGAGAAATATGCTCGTATGGCCGGAAATTCCAAACTCTTGGGACGTATCTATGGCAATATGGGATATTTGTATCAAACTAATGATATGGAAGTCGAAGCGGATTCCATGTATCATCTGGCCGAACAAATGGCTCGTCAAGCTCAAGACACCGCAATGTTGGCTGAAGCTTTGACCCGGCAAAGCATGCATCTGATGGAAAGGGGAAAGGCATATTATCAACAAGCCAAACGTCTTTTACTAGAAGCATACCTCATAAATTATGGCACAGACTCGAAAAAAAAGATAATAGCCATGTCCCTTAGTCAGTTGTACCGACTCTTGCAACAACCGGATTCTACGATTTTTTATGCTCGCCGAGCTGTTAGACTCTGCCGGATAGATACGTCAGATTTGCGTCGGGCACAATATTTCTTGGGCAATGCATTTTATCAATGCGGGCAAATAGATTCCGCCTCTTTTTATTTTAAGCAATGTGTGCATTCTCCGTCTCCTGTGATTAAACATGCCGCATTTTCGCAGTTATCTAAAATTGCTAAAAAAGAAGAGAATTGGAAACAAGCTATGGAGTATCAAGAATGGGCCGCTCACTATCAACAGGAATCCAGACGAAATGTACAGAAAGAAGAAATTATGGCCGTTCACAAGAATTATGAAATTAATCAAGCCCTTACATTGTTACAGAGGTATCGGATTTATTTAGGATGGTGTATTGGAGTTCTCATCGTATTGCTCCCTAGCGGAATTATAATCTTAATCCGTTTGCGCAAAAAGAGATACGTAGTCCTTTATCAAGAAGTAAGGGAGGAATTGGTTTCTCCCCGGCTGTTGCTGCCTTCGGCAGTTGAAACAGAAATGATCGAAAATATATCTGTTGAAGAAATATTTACGGAAGAAAAGAATATCGGACAAGAGAAAAACTCGGAAGAAGTCTTTGAACACTTTAGCCGGTCTATTCGAGCGACTGCTTCTTATCGTAAGATGGAGCGGATAATACAGTATCAGCATGAACATTTCGGGAAGAGACCAATGGAGCCTTTCGATGAAATGGATCAAAAAGCGTTCTTGGAAGAAATAAAATGCCTCATTCCGGGATACACCGAACGCTTGCAGACCAGCTACCCCTTGCTGAACTCCAAGGATATCTTCACACTTTGCTTATGCTTGGCAGGAATGGCTATTCCAGAGATAGCCTGCGTCATGAACAGGACGCGGGATGCCATATATAAAAAACTTAGAACTATCCGAAAACAAAAAATGGGACTTCCGGATACAGAAGACAACATTACTATGCTCAGACAAGCCTGTAAGAAGGTGTAGAATGCTTGCAACCAGGTGTAGAACAGAATGAAATATAAAATTCTACACTAAATTCTACACCTGTTTCTTTGGAACTTATCGATAAAAGCCTGAATTTCGCAGTAGAACAAAAAAATAACGCTTATGAAACTACAGAAATTCATTTTTATCTTAGTAACCTCGTTCGTTTTTAGTAGTAATAGTATAGCCTATGCCGAAGGTGATACAGAAGAAGATTACACAATAGATTTTGTAGTCCTCAAGGATGCCGAACCCTCAGTATTCTCCCTCTATCAACCTACCGCCTACGCCACTTTATGTAATAATATAATCAGCGTAGACCTGAGTGAATTGCCCGAAGGCGCTACCGTTACCATTACCCGTATGGTTACCGGAGAAGAAATCTATTCGCAAACCGGGATGGGAAGCATGGAGATTGATCTGAATGCTTGCAGTAAGGGAAGGTATCAGATAGATGTAGTGTCGGGCGGCTTGTGGCTACAAGGAGAGTTTTGGCTATAATACGAATGGTTTAATATCAAATTTGTTTGGATAACACATGTCTATTTTGATGTTAACACAAAATTAATAGTGATGAATTTTGCATATATAAAATAATGAAATTGTATTTATGCACATTAAACTTAAATATCAACCAATGAAAAAACATTTTATCCTTTTAATGGGAATTGTTTTTCTGGCGTCATGTCAGGATAGCATGATTCTGTCTGATAATGGACAGATTTCTCAAGTATCTGTGAACGATTTACAAGATGGAATGCAAAGAATCGTGGTAACTTCTCCTGAAGATATTCAGACTCTTATTGCGCAAATGGGAGATGGAAGTGAACCATTGACACGAGCCACGTTTCCCACTACATTATCAAACAATAAGGAGTCTTTTGTTTCTCTTTTAGAGGCTAATCGTATGAAAGTTATGGAGTCACTTACTCCATTGCAGTTAGATTCTATTGCTAACGATGAAGAAGAGTTGGAATTTTGTCCATCTGATTCTGTTATCGCTGATATACAATTTGCGCAACTACTAAATGCTGAGCGTGAAATTCAGGTAGGCGCTACGGTCTATAAATATATGCCTAATGGTGTTGCTTACACCAATGAGGCTCATGCCGCAGAATTGAAAACAATCGAACCTATTACTTCTACCATTCAGGTTACTCCTGAGAATGAAGGAATAGCGATGCGTGTTTCATCCAATGTTAACTTTAGACCTTTTCAGTATCAACTTGTAAATTTTCAAGATCAACTAATTAATGATGGCGGGGGAAGTGGAAATTTAGGAGGAAATTCAGGCAATAATGGAACTACAACTGGAACTTCAACGTCTACTGGCATTACGCTTAGCAATGGTGTTAAAATTCCCCTAAGTGATATTAGAGATATAAATTATTATGACAAAAGTGATGGAAATTGGTTTCATCGAACATGGACTGGTATTTGGGGAAGAAATGTGGTTGCTATAAAAAATTTCAGTAAGAAGAGAAAGCTAACAATGAACTTCTATGACCAAAACTATATAATTTATGCCAATATTGGCACAAAATTAAAAATGCAGAAAAAGGTCTGTGGCATATGGTGGAATATTAAGGCTGAAGAAATGGTGCAAGGCTGGGAAACTGTAACTGTTAAATATACTTTTCCCAAACCTATCCCGGCAAATACATTTACCCATCCAGAAATGAAAAATCCTACAGTAACAACAAGGCATCCATTCCCATTTTCTGATGAAAATGTTTTGTTGTTCCATATCCCTTTTGCAGATTATGACTTTACAACAAAGGATTTAAACAAAGCTTTCAAAACAGCTGCTCTTAAGGCATTTAATGAAGCCTCCTCATGGGCGAAAAAAGAAGGAGAGAGCGCAGATAAAATAGGGCTTACATGTTTCAAAGATAGAGTGGCATATATAATACATGGTCCGTTTAGTAAGGGAGTGAAAAATAAAAAAAGTGTGGAATCAAAGTTCTACGCAAAATGGTTCCCTGGAACATGTGAGTTTCAATTTTCTGTTGGCTCTACAGTAAACTTAAAAAATATTAAATTTAGCACTAATGATGGTGTTAAACTTTGTAGAGGTATAGTGTTTGGAGCTATAAAATACAATGGGAAATGGTTGGCCGCTCGTATCACTAAGAACAGTGACGAGTAATCTGTAAGTAAGAATGTAATGTGGTTGTGTGTGACATTTTATACAAAAATTAAATTGTCAATAAAAAAAAGTCACATTGAATTATAGCAGTTTAAAAATTGAAGTGCTCCTATATAAAAATAATGTAGATTCAATGTGACTTTTTTAATGTGGATTTTTTAATTTTGCACGTAACCGCATTCTTTTTAGCAATTATTTTATTGCAAAAGTATTTAAAACAACAAATGAAGAATGCTATTGCAGGCAATTGATTTATATAATAGCTATTGATAATATTTAGGATAGTGTGAGAAAAGTAGTTTTATTTGTTTTAGTTTTAGCAACTAATGCTATCGCTGCATATAGTCAAAATAATCACAATATTGTACAGATTATAGAAGGCGAAGTCAGAACTGGATTTACGACTCCTCTTGGTGGTTATCATACGAGGCAATCACAGATAAGCATGTCATTAGGTTTGGAGGGGAGATATAATTTCAAGGGGTCACCATGGGATTGCGGGCTTATGTTTGACTTGTCAACGGCGCGTCGTGGTTATGAACATCTTTATAATGACGGTTATGATCGTTGGCAAAATAACCGCACATTAGCGTTTGCTTTAACAGGCGATTATAATTTCCGTCAAGGCACTAAAGTTAACCCTTTTATTGGAACTGGAATTGGCGTTGCCTTTAATGATGTTGTCGGTGACAAATATTTTCCCTCTAAAGGAACATCAATGTTTTTCTCTCCACGTGTAGGCGTAGAATTTTTTTATCACTTTCGTGTTTCTGCCCAATGTAATCTATCTCGGAAAGGATATAATAATTTGAGTATTAGTCTAAGTCTGATAGTTGGAGGTCATCCGAAAAAATAAATATAAGCAAATGAGTAAATGTCCGATAATTATAGCTGCACTACTATTGTTTTGTCCAGCCTTTGTTTATGCTCAAAAATCCAAATCATTTTTCACTGTAGATTTATACGGAGGAATTTATCTTAATAATGAACAAGCATGGCAACTTGAACCATCAATAAGCTGGATTTATCATAAATATCTCGGTGTAGCACTTGGATTGGAGCTCACGAGCCAATATAATCAACCGAGTCGTCAAACTGTTATTGACGGTTATGAAGCAGAACTAACAGAAAATGAAATAGATATTAGATGGGTTATATTAAAACCGTCTGTGATTATAAAATCTCCTGTCCTCTGGAGAAGTACAGATGATTATTATCATCTTTGGATCCAAGCAGAACCGGGCCTCAGTTTGGCATGTCCATTCCGAAACTCCTTAACTTATGAAATAAAACAATTCTTAGGAATAACCAGTCAGACAGTTGATTATCGAACATTTCCCAATGATGGGCTTCAATGGTTATATTGGAATGCAAGATTTTCTGTCAACTTAGCCATTGAACGCTTTATAGTTAGAGGAGGATATTGCATATCAAATCTTGATTATTATTCAGGACGAAGAAATGTGACATTAGCTAATGGACACAAGTTCTATGTACCTCAAAAAGAATTAAGTCAAAGTATCTTTTTATCAATAGGCTATCTGTTTTAGCATCCGCTTGTTTTTTCGCTTTTATTTTCTAACTTTGTTATATTAAACCTCCTAAACAAGAATGACCTATGAAAACGATACCAAAAGAACAACTCACCATAGATTGTAGCGACAATGACATCACCAAACTTCCTTTTGAAGTGTGGGAAGATGACTTCACAGGAAACCCGCCTATCCTGCGGAATAACAGGCTCTCCGGTGTCATTCCCGATTGGGTATTTGAAACGGAAAGATGGTGGGAACATAAATCTGTCTGCATAGCTCGGCAACAAGAAAGTTATGGATATTCAAATTATAGATAGATATATCACAATGGACGAAAAACTGGAAAACATAAGCACACTGAATTTAGTCAGCTATATTCTGCTTGTATTAGGCGATTTGATCGATAAACCAATCATGATGCATATCGGTGTTGCAGGTGTCGCAATCTCTTTCCTGTTCAGTCTTTGGATATGTATCCAGTCACGTCGCCTGAAAGACGAAAAGGAAAAGCGGCGGTTGGCAAGAAGTATCTACTCAATGATATTCTGCTCCTTCTTCATTGTGTATTACATCGTGAAAATCCAGGGAAACTAAAACACCTCCCCCCAATGGCACGTGCCGTCAGCTTGTAACGCCCCGTGCCGTTAGTCCCTCACGCCCCGTGCCGTCAGGGTGCGACGAAGCACGGTGTCACAACCTAAGGAAACACTATGAACTGTCTACCTTTTTAGAACGTTATTTGAACTGCGTCTACTATTATAGTTTATAAAACGAAAAAGTGCCTAGTGAAATCAGGAAAAGACAGAGACCACTTGGGAGACGTAAAGTGCCACTTGAGAGACGTAAAGTGCCACTTGAGAGATGTAAAGTACTACTTGAGAGATGTAAAGTACCACTTTGGGAAACGTAAAGAGGCACTTTAGGATGTGAAAGAAGCTGTTCCTACTCCTCTACTGTAATCACTGTTTTCGGATTATCCTTCACGCCTTCACGAACATGTAATCGTTTGTTTTTCAATTTAATACAGTGAAGGATACACCTTTCACCGTGAAGTTTCAGCCCGTTTTTGGACTTGTCATGATACTATTCTTGTATTCCGTCGGACAAACACCTAATCGCTTTTGTACATAGCGGCTGAAATAAGATACGGAAGAGAAATTCATCCGGTCTGCGATTTCCGTCAGCGAGAGTTCTTTTTGCCGAAGCAAGCGGGTGATTTCCTGCATAGTGAAGCGGTCGATCCAGTAAGAGGCTGGTTTTCCGCTTACCTTTTTGCAGATTTCCGACAGATAATGCGGCGTGATGCAAAGGCGTGAAGCATAAAATTCAAGATCCCTGTTTCGAACATATTCACCGTTATACAATAATTCCATGAACTTTCTCAGTAAAGACGTGATGCGTTCCGACACTTGCAAACCCTTGTGGCTACGTGCATGAATGTCGTAAAGGTCAAGAATGTGTGCAGTCAGCAGACTGCCCAATAATTCTTCGCGGAAATAATGTTTATCTTCTTCCATGCGCATCCGAAGATATTGCAAGGCCGCCTCGCATATCCGGAAGTCCCGTTCGGAAAGTTTCATGACCGGATTCCGTAAGAGCGACAGATGTCCTATGATGCCATAGTTGCTGCGGATGGCAATCGAAGTAACGAATGCCTCCGAAAGGCTCATCAGGATGCCTTGAAAATCATCCGACGCTGAGAAGCCGGAGGCAAGTGTTGCATTGGGCAGAATCACATAATCACCAGCTGAAATGTTATAATGGGTATCTTGAAAAGTGAATCCCATATTGCCCTTTCGGCAAAGGATATGGATGACCCTTCCCACATATCGCAAGGTATTAAAATCCTGCCATGT
The DNA here is from genome assembly GCA_944319875.1 of uncultured Bacteroides sp. Classification (GTDB taxonomy): domain Bacteria; phylum Bacteroidota; class Bacteroidia; order Bacteroidales; family Bacteroidaceae; genus Bacteroides. The sequence continues at coordinate 14,216 of CALUFR010000115.1, read as the reverse complement.
ATCGGCAAAAATAATTCCGTCAAATTTCGTAGCATTCATCACCTAAGTTCATTTGGCACAAAAATACACAGAAACCACGAATAGTGAAAATATTGCTCCAAATAATGCAACAACGGGACAAGAGGAACGCCGTAACTTTGCATCAGAAATTAAAACTCATAACAATATGAAAGATGTAAGATTGAACAACGGCGTAATGATGCCGGCCATCGGTTTTGGAGTTTTTCAAATTCCTGTGGATGAAACAGAGAAAACTGTAAGCGAGGCATTAGAAGTGGGCTATCGCATGATTGACACAGCGGCTTCCTATTTTAACGAAGAACAAGTGGGCAACGCCATCCGCAACAGCGGACTGAAGCGTGAAGATATTTTCGTCACCACCAAGCTTTGGGTCCAGGACTATGAATATGAAGACGCGCTCCGCGCCTTTGACAAGTCATTGAAGTTGCTCGGGCTGGATTACATCGACCTCTATCTGCTTCACAAGCCCTACGGCAACTATTATGCGGCGTGGAGAGCCTGCGAGCGGCTTTACAAAGAAGGACTTATACGCGCCATCGGTGTGACCAGTTTCTCCAATGAACGCCTGCAAGACCTCTTCTTGCACAACGAAGTGAAGCCTGCCGTGAACCAACTGGAAACGCACCCGTTTTTCCAGCAGCAAGCCGCCAATAAATTCCTGCAATGCGAGGGCATACAGCATGAGGCGTGGGCGCCATTTGCCGAGGGGCAGAATGACATTTGGAACAATCCTCTGCTGAAAGCCATTGCCGAAAAGCACGGACGCACGGTAGGGCAGGTTGTTCTCCGATGGCTGAACCAGCGCAATGTGGTGGTCATCCCCAAGACTGTGCGTAAGGAGCGGATGATAGAGAATTTCAACATCCTCGATTTCACGCTGACCGACCATGAGATGGAAGCTATTGCCGGACTGGATACAGGGAAAAGCCCGATTTATGACGATATGGATTTGGCAACGGTGAAAGGCATCGGCTTATACAAAATACATGATTAAACTCAAAACACAATAGAATTATGCAAACTGTAAAACTGAACAATGGAGTGAAAATGCCAATATTAGGTTACGGCGTTTTCCAAGTATCACCCGAAGAGTGCGAACGCTGTGTGATGGATGCCATCAGCGTGGGTTATCGTTTGATTGACACCGCACAGGCGTATTACAACGAAGAAGGCGTGGGTAAGGCCGTAGCTAAATGTGAGGTTCCCCGTGACGAACTGTTCCTTACCACCAAAGTATGGATAAGCAATGCCGGAGAAGAAAAGGCGGCTGCCAGCATCGATGAATCACTGCGCAAACTGCGGACGGACTACATCGACCTGCTGCTCATTCACCAGCCTTTCAGCGACTATACGGGCACTTGGCGGGCGATGGAGAAAGCCGTGCGCGAGGGGAAAGTACGCGCCATCGGTCTTTCCAACTTCTATCCCGACCGTTTTGTGGACATGGCAGAATATGCGGAAATCAAACCTGCCGTAAACCAGTTGAAAACCAATGTCTTCAGCCAGCAATGGGACGCCGAGGCGGAAATGAAGCCTTACGGCACGCACATCATGGCTTGGGGGCCGTTGGCACAAGGAGATCCGGAACTGCAGAGCAATCCTGTCTTGGCTGCCTTATCGGAAAAATACGGCAAGACTCCCCAGCAAGTGGCCTTGCGCTACCTCCTGCAGCGCAATATCATCGCCATTCCCAAGAGCACGCACATCGAGCGTATGAAACAGAATTTGGATGTGTTCGATTTTGCGCTTACACAAGAGGAAATGGCAAGCATCCGTCCCCTGGATAAGCCGCAGGATTTCCGCTGGTCGCACCGCAACCCTGAACTCGTGAAGTTCTTATGGAATTACGACAAGCAATTCAATCCAAACCATAAAAAATAAGATGAGCACAGGCATGTGCGGTGGATTAACAGTGTAAAGGGTCATCGGGAATATCCTCTTTTTTCCGGTAGTGAAGCACCACGCCGTTCTCGCGGCGGAAAGCACGGTCGGCCACCCGACGCAACTGCTCGGACGTTACCGCCCGATATTTTTCCACCTCACGGTTGATGTCATCGGCCTGTCCCGTCAGCTCGAACCAGGCAAGGTTGGTGGCTACGTTCAGGTAATTCAGATTACCAAAAATCTGAGTGGCCTCGAACTTATTCTTTACTTTCTCCAGCTCGCGGTCGTCCACAAGCTCCCGGCGGAGCTGCTCCAGCTCCGCACGGACAGCGGCTTCGGCTTCGTCGAGGGAAACACCCGGCGATGGCTTGCCGCCGATGTGGAGCAGGCCGGCATCGCGACTGCCCGAGATGTAGGCGTCGATGCTTGAGAAGAGCTTCCGCTCCTGCACAAGGCGTAAATTCAGACGGCTGGAGCGACCGTTGGAGAGAATGTCGGACAGTATGTCGAACGCATAATAATCAGGATCGTCACGGCGACACATGTGGAAAGCCATGAAGAGGGCGTCAAGAGGAACGTTGCGCTCCACACTGAGGCGACGCTCCTCGGTCTGCCCGGGTTCCTGCGGCAGGCGACGTTCAGGCACTTCACGACGGGGAATGGGGCCGAACCATTTCCGCGTGAGACGCACGGCTTCCGCCCAGGCGATATTGCCCGTGACGGCCAGCACGGCATTGTTGGGTGCATAATGGTGATAGAAGAAATCCTTCACCTCGTCGAGCGTGGCTTGCGCGATATGCGACAGTTCCTTCCCGATGGTAGGCCACTGATAAGGATGAACCTGATAAGCCAACGGACGGATGAGATGCCCCACGTCACCATAGGGTTGGTTGAGGCAACGCTGCTTGAACTCTTCCATCACCACCGCCCGCTGCACCTCCAGGCTACGTTCGCTGAAATCAAGTCCCAGCATACGGTCGGATTCCAACCAAAAGCCGGTCTCGACATTCGCCTTGGGCACAGTCAGATAATAGTTAGTGATGTCATTGTTCGTCCAGGCGTTGTTTTCACCGCCCGCCAGCTGGAGCGGCATGTCATAGTCGGGGATATGTAGGGATCCTCCAAACATGAGATGTTCGAAAAGGTGGGCAAAGCCTGTATGCAGAGGATGCTCGTCGCGCGCGCCGACATCATAGACGATGTTCAGTGCCACCATCTGCGTGCCGGCATCTTCGCAATGCACCAGCCTCAGGCCGTTGTCCAGTGTCAGTCGGTTAATCTTGAACATACCCTACTCCCCGCAAGCATTCAATCCAACACTTCCACCTTGACAATCTTCACATCTTCCTCGGGACGGTCGTTGCGGTCGGTCTTCACGCGCTGGATTTTGTCCACAACGTCCATGCCTTCCAGGACTTCACCGAAAACCGTGTACTCGCCATCCAGATGAGGCGTACCTCCCACCGTGGTGTAAGCCTTCACCTGCTCGGGCGTAAAGCGGAATTCAGGCTGGCCAGCCAGCTGCTTCTCCACCTGCGCAATGAGCGTATCCTGCAGGTTCATCAGTCCATCCTGATCTCCTGCCTTGCGCATCTTATAGATATCTTTGGCATGCTTGGAAGCCAGTGTATTGAACAGGTTATTGAAACGCATCTGGTTCATCTGCTGCTCCATGCTGAGCAAAGTGGAATCGCTATAGACCTTGCCCGTCACGATATAGAACTGGCAGCCCGACGAGGCTTTCTCGGGATTGACATTGTCCCCCTGACGAGCAGCGGAGAGGGCGCCTTTCTTATGGAAATACTTGGGATAGACAAACTCGGCAGGCACGGTGTAGCCCACATCGCCCGCTCCCAACATCTGCCCTTTAGCGGCGTTCTTCGATTCGGGATCACCCGCCTGTATCATGAAATCCTTAATGACACGGTGGAAAAGAGTCCCTTCGTAAGTGCCGTTCTCGGCCAATTTAATAAAGTTGTCACGGTGCTTCGGCGTTTCGTTATACAGTTTCACCACGATATCGCCAACGGTGGTCTCAATCTTCAGTCTGGTTTCTTCGCTCATATTTTTTGCTTTTTTCTCTGACTTGCAGCCCGTAAAGCAGCAAGCCAAGATGGTTAATAATACTAATGCAATACTTTTCATGCTATCTTTTTGTTTAATTTAAGTTTGCAAATATACTAAAATCAGCCAAAACCACTTACCTTTGTCGTATGAAAATAAAAATTCAGGCTATGAAATCTATATTGATTGTAGAAGACGACATCACTTACAGCATGATACTGAAGGCATGGCTTACCAAGAAAGGATTCCGGGTACAGTCGGCCAGCAGCATCGCACGAGCCCAAAAGATGATTGAATCGGACGCTATAGACCTGATATTGTCGGATCTCCGCCTGCCCGACCGCGACGGCATCGACCTGCTGAAATGGATGAGGAGTCACGGACGCATGACGCCGCTCATCATCATGACAGGCTATGCGGATATCCAGTCGGCCGTACAAGCCATGAAGCTGGGTGCACAAGATTACGTGGCCAAGCCCGTCAACCCCGACGAATTGCTGAAGAAGATGGAGGAGGCTCTGAAGACACCTCCGCGCGAAACGGCTCCGGCCGCTGCCGGGAAAACGCAAGATAAGACCAGCCCCGCCGAACCGGCATCGGATTTTCTGGAAGGAGAAAGCGACGCCGCCAAGCAGCTCTATAATTACGTAAAATTAGTGGCGCCCACCAACCTGTCCGTGCTCATCAACGGTGCCAGCGGGACGGGCAAGGAGTATGTGGCTCATCGCATCCACCAGCTGAGCAAGCGCGCCAACCATCCGTTCATCGCCATTGACTGCGGCGCCATCCCCAAGGAGCTGGCCGCCTCTGAATTCTTCGGTCACGTAAAAGGTGCCTTCACGGGTGCCCTGACGGACAAGACCGGTGCTTTTGTGGCAGCCAACGGCGGCACCATCTTCCTGGACGAAATAGGAAATCTGAGCTATGAGGTGCAGATTCAGCTACTCCGCGCCCTACAGGAACGCAAAATACGCCCCATCGGCTCAAATAAAGAAATACAAGTGGACGTGCGCTTAGTGGCGGCCACCAATGAGAACTTAGAGGCGGCTATCGAGCGCGGCAACTTCCGCGAGGATCTGTACCACCGTATCAATGAATTTACCCTGCGCATGCCGCAGCTTAAGGATCGGCACGAGGACATCCTGCTCTTCGCCAACTTCTTCCTCGACCAGGCCAACCGGGAGATGGACAAGCACCTGACAGGATTTGACGAGGCGGCTTCCAGAGCCTTGACGGAATATTCCTGGCCGGGCAACCTGAGACAGATGAAGAACATAGTGCGCCGCGCCACACTGCTCGCAACGGGGAAGTTCATCACGATCAACGAACTTTCCGACCTGCGACACGCCACCCCAGCCACAACGGCCAGTATGCCCCTGCGCAACGAGGAAACGGAGAAGCAGCAGATCCTGGAAGCCTTGCGACAGACCGGCAACAACAAAAGCCGGGCGGCACAGATACTGGGCATTGACCGCAAAACGCTTTACAACAAGCTAAAACTCTACAATCTGTCGGACACATTGTAGAACGGCAGTGGGGAAATATTCCACACATCCACACTCACTCCACATCTTCCACAACAGGACAAGACGAACTAAGATGCTTGCTATCAATCAGTTGAAGAAATTCGGCTTTTCGGCATGCATTTTGATGGTATATTTATATGCAAGCGAAGGCTTGCCTGAACAGAACTGAAACTACTTAAACCTAAACAATAGATATACACTCGAAAGAAAGCAAATGGAAGTAAAATGTTAGTATTGTAGCAACCCTGTTTATGTTTGTTTGTGGAAAGCTCTCCCCGGCAATCTTCTTTGAAGTTGCCGGGAGAGCTAAATTCAAAAGCCCGAATCATTCAGCCCTAAAACACTCGGTTCTCATGAATAAAAGCCCAAAAACAGACAAACAGACAGCCACCTACCCAAAGTCGCTGAACAAAAGTAAGCCGCTAACAAGAAAAAAGCCGCCCCGTCTTGTCTATTCTGGGGGCGGCTTTTTCTATTTTTCTCTATCCGTAACTTACCAATGACGCTCGGGGTACAGATCATCCCACCATGCCGGGCTGTCCTGCAACCACTTGGCAAACCAGGCCATAATGGAATTGTGCCACAGAACACGCTTCTCATAGTCGGCAATAAAATGGTTCTCGCCATCAACAGTGATGAGCTCAACTGTACGTCCCAAAATCTTCAACGCATTGTAAAGCTGTATACTTTCACCGACGGGCACGTTGGTGTCCACCGTACCATGCAGGAGCAGCAGGGGCGTATGAATCTTGTCCGCATTAAAAAGGGCGCCATGCTTGGTGAAGAGATCGGGGTTCGACCAAGGATAGCTGCCTGCGGCGGCAACAGCATTGTAAGAGTAGCCCCAATAGCCTTCACCCCAGTAGCTGGTAACATTACTGATGCCGGCATGGGAAGCAGCGGCGGCAAAAATGTCGGTCTTGGTCTGCAGGTACATGGTCATGAAGCCACCGTAAGACGCACCCAGACAGCCGATCCGTTCGGCATTGACAAAGGGGTGGGCCTCACAGAACTTCTTCGTTCCTTCAATGATATTGTCTGCCGTATAGTCTCCCCAGGCATTGACGTGACGGGCGGAGAATTCCTGCCCATAACCGATAGTTCCACTGGGCTGGATAACATACACCACATAGTCGCGCGAAGCGAAAAGTTGCGGGCTATAGGGCGAGGTCATGCCGCGGGTAGTGGGCAAAGTTCCACCGTAATAGTAAACAATCAACGGATACTTCTTTTCCGGATTAAAATCAGGAGGCAGGCACATCATGCCCTCAATGACCGTTCCGTCCGAAGCCGTGAAATTCCATTCCTCCATCTTCCCGAACTCAATCTTATCCAACGTCTCTCCCATCGGATTGGCAAACAAAGTGGAAACTCGCTTCTTGCCGTCATAGAGATAGGCGACACCCGTGGAGGTATTCCCGCCACCTACATAAGCCGCTACATGGGGAGCCTTGTCCGCTATGCTGAAAGAAGAAATCACATCCTCGGACAGCGGCAGCATGTCAAACTCCGCTTTCTTCGGGTTGTAACGATAGATGTGCCGGCAATCCTTGTCGGTCGTATCAAAGTAGATGCAACCGTCCGTCGGGTTCCATTGCAACAAAGATACGGAAGGATTGAAATCACGCGTTATCGGGGTCACTTTCCGCGTGGTCAGGTCCATCAGAAAGGCCTGTGTGTCAAAACCGTTGGCTATCGGATGGGAACCACAGTTCTTACCGATACCGCCGAAAGCATCGGGGCCGCCAATCAAGACCAATTGCTTCCCGTCGGGAGAGTAAGCAGCGGAGTTGAGATAAGCATCCTCGCGTACCAGCGTATCGGCCTTCATCGTAGCCAAGTCGAGCTCAAACAAAGAAGTCAGGCTAAAGGGACACTGCGTGATATTGGGTTTCGAGGTGGTGCAAAGCAACTTGGTACCGTCTCGGGAGATGTCGTTCAGATAAACGGGAGACGAACCGTAGGTCAAACGCTCGGAAACACCCGTCTTCAGGTCATACTTCACCAGGTAAGAGCGGTCGCGCGAGCCGGGTATGCGGTCATCGGGCATCAGTATGCGCTTCAAGGGGCCGCTCACCTTCTCGCCTTCGTCCGAGGAAGAATAGATCAGATAATCCTCCGTGGGCGACCAGCTAAAGCGTCCGTCCGGCAGGTTTTTCATCACCGTCTGTTCACGCATTGTGACGGGGTCGAGGATAACCAGATCTTTTTTCTCATCGCCCGTAACGGTGTAATAGAGCTTGCTGCTCACGGGCATCCAGCGGGCATTGGTAGGCACATTGGGATGAATCATCCGACCCGTTTTCACCTCGGTCAGCTCCTGCCACGTACGCGAACGCTTGGTGGAATAGTTGTCCCAATAGTAGGTCAGCAGGTACTTGCCGTCGGGCGACAAAGAAACGGAGTAGACCTTCGAGCCGAAGGCTGTATCGTGGAGCGAAAGGCGGCGCTTCAGGTCGGGCGACAGATGGAAGGCAATGTTCTCAAAATCCTTATCACCTTTGAACTCGCACTTCAGGACGGGTTCCGCCTTGTCACCGGCCGACGAGAGCAGCTTGATGACAATCTCGTAATCGGCCTCAGGCTCCAAGCGCAAGCTGACTTCGGCCGGGCGCACTTGAGAAAGACTGTCCTCCGCTGAATCTTTCACATACTTGGACTCACCGTTGACGAAGACCTCAAAGCGTGCGGGGGAAGAGACGGAGAGCTTGCCTTTCATGAAGCGTTCGGCACGGAGACCGGTGGCAAACAGATAAAGCAGATGATCCTGCTCCGCCTTCCCGACCTTGACATAACCGGCCGTATCGGCCTCGACGCGGTCATAAGCATAGGTGTCGAAGTTCAGGTCGACACTCGTCTTCAATAAATCTTTCGCCAGGAATTTCTCACCTTTAAAGTTGATGCTGTCACTCTGGGCAGGCATCCGCAACGCGATGGCGGGACGCAGCTTGTAAGCAGCCGCTTTTTCCTGGGCATGCAACGACATTCCTGCGCACAACAGCAATGCCGACAATATCAATTTACTTTTCATAGGAATCACATTATTTTTTTATCGACGCGAGAAAACTGTTCCACAACCTGTCAGCAGGCAACGGGGCTTCCACATCTATCAGTTCCTTTGAGACAGGATGAAGGAAACGGACACGACGGGCATGCAGACAGATACTTCCATCAGGATTGGAGCGGGGAAAGCCATACTTCAGATCGCCTTTGATGGGGCATCCCATCTTGGCCAGCTGACAACGGATCTGATGATGGCGCCCCGTCTTCAGATCCACTTCCAGCAAATGATAGTTATCGGAATGCGCGATGAGCCGATAGTGCAAAACGGCTTTTTTGCTTCCGGGCTTCTCGGTGTCGTAGGCATAGCTTTTATTCTGCTTCTCGTTGCGCACCAGGTAGTGGCACAATTCTCCTTCCTCTGCCACGGGAGCGTTCTTCACAATGGCCCAATACGTCTTCTTCACGTCACCGTTTTTGAACATCTCGTTCAGACGCGAGAGCGCCTTGCTGGTTTTGGCAAAGACAACAAGACCGCTCACAGGGCGGTCCAGACGGTGCGTCACACCGATGAAGACGTTGCCGGGCTTGTGGTACTTCTCTTTCAGATACTGCTTGACGGTTTCCGAAAGAGGCACATCGCCCGTCTTGTCTCCCTGGACAATCTCCGAAGCGGTCTTGTTGACTATAATAATATGATTGTCTTCGTACAGGACAGTCATGACATTCTTACATGTTCATACCACCATCAATCTGGATGACCTGTCCGGATACGTAAGACGACATGTCGGACGCCAGGAAAGTGGCTACGTTGGCCACGTCTTCGGGCGTGCCGCCGCGACGCAAAGGTATCTTCTTACACCATTCGGCCTTTACTTCGTCGGACAGGGCGTCGGTCATGGCGGTCATGATGAAGCCCGGAGCGATGGCGTTGGCACGGATGCCGCGCGAACCGAGTTCCTGTGCGATGGATTTGGCCAAAGCAATCATACCCGCTTTTGAAGCCGCGTAGTTGGCCTGTCCGGCATTACCGTGAACACCTACCACAGACGCCATATTAATGATACTACCGGCTTTCTGGCGCATCATGATGGGCGTACAGGCGTGGATGAAGTTGAAAGCGGATTTCAGGTTCACGTTGATGACCATGTCCCACTGCTGCTCGCTCATGCGCATCATCAGGCCGTCGCGGGTGATGCCGGCGTTGTTCACCAGGATATCGATACGGCCGAAATCCTGATGGATGGCCTCTACGACCTTGGCCGTATCTTCGAAATTGGCGGCATTCGAAGCGTAAGCTTTGGCCTTCACACCCATGGCTTCGATTTCTTTGGCTGTATTCTCGGCATTCTCGTCGATTACCAGATCCGTAAATGCTACGTTGGCGCCTTCAGAGGCAAATTTCAATGCGATAGCCTTGCCGATACCGCGGGCGGCACCGGTTACAATGGCTGTTTTTCCAGTTAATAATCCCATAATCGTATGATTTAAAAATTAAACGTATCCTTTATCCTTCGCAAAACGTTCCTTTATCCTTCGCTTAACGGTGCTTTCGGCTCCGCAGTACGGCGAAGAGCTCCGAACACGATGCGCGCCACGTATCTGTCGCGCGTCTCGTCATCCAGATTAGCTCCGATGTGTCCGCGAATGTAAGGCACTTCGATGCCTTTCACACAATAGTGCACCAACTCAGCGGTCATATCGATGTCGTCTATCTGGAACACGCCCTTCTCCACGCCTTCTCTGAGGACCTCCTTGAAAAGCAAGATTTCCTTCTCGTCAAAGCGCTTACGGACCTTTTCCACCCGCCAGATGTCCCGAAAGAAGTCGGCACGAAGCGTACCATTGCGATAGACCACTTCCTTCACCACATCCAGGCGTGTGTAAATCATCTCCAGCATCTTTGCGTCGGGCGAGATGTCCTTGTCGGCCACACGCTTCATCGTGTCCAACAGGATGTCCAGCTCCGACTCGACCACAGCCAGATAGATGTCTTCCTTGCTCTTGAAATAGGTATAAAGCGTCCGCCTTCCCTTCTTGGAAGCAAGGGCGATGTCGTTCATGGTGGTATTCTCCACCCCCATCTTCGCGAACAGCTGACGGGCAACATCTACAAGTTTGGCTTTCGTCTTGGATACCGGCATGATTTCGTTTTGCGCATTACACAATAATATGGGCAAAAGTAAAACTTTTCCGTCTATCCCACAAGGAATAAAAAAAATATCTACTCTATATTTGTTTTTTCCAAAATAAGTCGTACCTTTGCAGCCGAAATCAAGAACATCGCGGAGTGGAGCAGTTGGTAGCTCGTTGGGCTCATAACCCAAAGGTCGTAAGTTCGAGTCTTGCCTCCGCAACCAATAAAAAAAGGAATTGCGATTGCAATTCCTTTTTTCGTTTTATCCTCCTACTGTTCATTCCGCAGGAGAATTTCACTTTGCTTTTTCACCTCCAGATTCAGCCAAGCATCTTCCGTCAAAGGATTCCACAAAATGCGTCGGCATTCTCGCGCGTCCGCGCTGAAAGTGACTCCATAACTTCCACTCAAATATTCGGTATCAATGTGGAAAGAGTCTGCCTCCATCTCAAAACCTCGCAATTTGTCCAGGTCCAGATGCAGATGGTCTACCGAACCACTCAGCAAACATAGCTGACTTGAGGAAGCTGACAGGGCACGAAACCGGGAATTTCGCACAAATACAGTGCCCGAATCCTCTGAAAAATCAATGGCCAGCGAATCGTGTCGCAGATCCATCAACTCTACAGCATAAAACATATTCCCTGTCAGCTGCTCAACACCTTCGGGCAAGCGCAGGTAAAACGGTGTGGTTTCCAGAATAAAGTAAGACGGCATCTCTCCTTGCGGCATCTTCTCCCGAAGCTTTTCCGGCGGGAAACTGAGTAAAACATCCAAGGTGTCGCCATGCGTCTGGAAGTCCAGGAATTCCTCAATATCAGCCGCATACGAGAAACTTCCTGTAGCCGCATCTGCCGGAGTCACCTCCAAATGCATATTATGTAATCTGAAATAATAAGCCTGCTCAGCATTGTCATCATATTTGCGAAGCACTTCATCGGCTTGAAATCTCACTACCTTGCAGGCTGGAAGCAATCGCTCGCGCCTCTCACCTTCCAAGCGAATAACCCTCTCCGAATTATCCCCGCTATGCGTTCCCCAATAGATAATGGTGCCGCTCATGCCGGCCAACAGCGCCAGCAGCACACCCAATATGACATAAGTTGTTCGTTTCATAACTTGTTATTCTTTTCTTGATTTTTGGCATAATCACGGTACATCGCCGCCAGCTCGACATCGGAAATGCCCAGCGTGTACAGCTGTTTGAAAAAATAGTCGATCTCGTCTTTCAGGAAGTGCTCCTTGCGCAGGGCGAGAATCCGCTCGCGGGCACCTGCAGCCACAAAGTAGCCGATGCCCCTCTTATTGTAAATGATGCCCTGCGACTGAAGATGGTCAAACGAACGCATCACGGTGTTGGCATTCACCTCCACCACGACGGCATACTCGCGCACCGAGGGAATGCGATCGTCTTCGGCAAACTTTCCCATCAGCACTTCGTCGCAGATGCGGTCGGCAATCTGCAGATAAATAGCTTTTGTATCTCTAAAGTCCATACTTACCAACGATTAATGATTTCTGATTCCTTCAAACGATAGTAGGCCGTCACCCAGCAGAAGACAGCAAAGGCAAACTGGAGGCAAGTGAACAAGGCCATCACCGTATCATTATCCATTTTAGGACCATAAGGACCGAAATCCAGCGAGTTGACCAAAGAAAACAATACGCCCACAAAGATGGAAATGACGACAATCAAGGCCGCCGATGTCTTGACAAAGGCATTCTTCGGCCACAAGGCACTGCCCAATACATAGACACTCTGAACGGCAAAGTAGAACGAGAAACTAAACAATATCCAACGCCCTGTACTGAAGAAGGGAGCAAACATTTTTTCGTCCGACAACCGTCCGTACGGGAATGTCTGTATCACCTGAGTGAAGTCGGGATAGGCCAGCGAATAGATGAATACACGCGTCAAGTCCGCCAGCACAAAGGCGACGACATAGGCCAACAGGAAGAGCAGCGTATAAATGATCCAGCGGGAAAAGTACTTCTCGAACGTCGTGGCCGGAAGCATCAGAGCAGAAATCCGACGGCGCTTGTCTTTCATGAATTCCATCACAAACGAAGCGCTCAACGCCCCCATCACAAAAATAAGGAAACAGCCCACTCCAAACTGGGCAACCCAAACCGGATCCTTATATTGGGAATCTGACATTTGAAGTCTTTCCAGAAAGAAAGTCGCATTACGCGCATCCCAATGATATTCCAAATAGCCTATCCAGATGAATATGACAGCCAAGGCACCATACATCACCACCAACCGCAACGCATTCGTCCGCCAGTTCTCTACTAAATCTTTCCGGCAGTAATCCAAGAAACGCGACATAGTGAATAAACGTGTACGCATCATCTCTCCTCCTCCACTTTAGAATGAAACAATTCCTTTATCTTATCGGGATTGGCCAGCACGGCTCCGAACAGCAACTCCAGATTGAGCTTCGTCTCCACACCCTCGCGATTGGGCAGCAACAGGCTGTTACCCTGCATCGAAGGCAGCTTATACAAAGCTTCTTCGGCCAGATCTGGGCTGTCACTCTCCACAAACGCTAACTGTTCGGTCACACGGACGATGGACTCGTCGAGCAGCACGCAGCTGTTATTCATAATCACCACATGATCCAGCACATTGTCAATATCCCTCACCTGATGAGTAGAGATTACAATCGTCCTTTCCTCCGACATGCCGGAAGCAATGAACTTGCGAAACTGGCTCTTAGCCGTAATGTCCAATCCGTTCGTCGGCTCGTCCATCAGCAGTAGAGACGTATGCGTGGCTAACGCAAAACTCATGAAGACTTTCTTTTTCTGTCCCATTGACAAACCGCCCAAATGGATATTCCAATCCATCTCGAACATGCTCAGGTAAGTCAGCATGTCTTCCTTACTGAACTTAGGATAGAACAAGCTGTTCAGTTCCACAAACTGAAGCAGCGAAATGGCAGGCAGGTCAAATTCCTCAGGCACCAGGAAAACATCACACAGAGATTCGGGCAAGCGCTTCCGCATATCCATCCCGTGATACATCACGCAACCGTGCTTGGGCGTCAGCAGCCCACACATCAGATACAACAGCGTAGACTTACCTACTCCATTTTTCCCTAACAGTCCATAGACCCAGCCTTTCTTCAAGGAAAGCGAAAAATCCGACAACACCTCGGGCTTCCTGCGTCCATAACTGAACGAAATATTCTTTACTTGTAGCATAACTGATTAAATATTTATGTTCCACACCAGTAGTATCCCCTCTAAAGCAATGGATTTAAGGCCTATCATTCATAACTTCAAAGGAATAATAGTGTATTAGATTAATAGTACACTGCAAATGTAATAAAAGAAAGTAAACACACAAAGAAAAAGGGAAAATTATTCAAAAGAATAGGTGATTTTATTCAGGGAAGTCAAAAAGGAAAGATGAAAATGCAAGGCAGTAGAACAGAAGACTATGCAGCCCGCGTGTCAGCTGTATAAAAAAAGTAAGTCCCCCGTAACGTATCCGTCACGGAGGACCCTTCTGCAATAAGACGGCGGCGACCTACTCTCCCACTGTTACGCAGTACCATCGGCGCGGACGGGCTTAACTT
>CALUFR010000114.1 GCA_944319875.1 uncultured Bacteroides sp. | reverse complement strand
TCCAAAGAATAACGACATAATAACAAAAACTCTCTGTATCACAGAGGAGGAGAGGGCTATATCATACCTCATCGATACCGATGACTGGTTGGATTTCTGATTTGGGTGACGCAATGATAAAGTCAGGAATTGTTGCTCTTTCGTATTCATTTCATTTCTTGCTTTTATCTATTAGACCGCTGAAAGTTCGAAAAACTATAGGCTGACACCTCCTTTTTTTCAGAAATTCTTTTCGCCATTGAGTCTTTAAAGTACAAAATTCATCATTTCCATTGGTTTGCACAATAGAGTTTATGTAGTTTAGATTTGCACATGAGAACTATCTGTCCGAGTATGAAATGACTGGGAACACCGTAGCGGGAAACACCGCAGTTCTTCCATCTACAAGAACAGAAGGAAATGTTGCAACCTCGGAAGGAAATATTGCAACCTCAAAAAGGGAGAATGTATACGAGGGCCACGCTTCCCGAAAAGGTGTTTTGGTAACGTAAAGAGGGACTTTAGCGACGTAAAGAGGGACTTTAGCAGCGTAAAGAGCCTCTTTACAACAACCAAAGACAGTCTCCGTGTCTTCCCTGATTTCACCATGTCACTTTTTTCCGTTTTATAAACCGGAACAAGTAGACGCTCTTCAATTAATGTTCTAAAAAGGTAGACAGTTCATGGAAAGCTGTACTGTGCCCGTTGACGTTTCACGCTTTCACAAGAGCATATCCTTTTGACAATGAAACACATACTGTGAAACATTCCCTTCCTTTCACGCTTCACCCGCGTTAGCATAACACACGTTCCGTCAGCCTGCGCTTCCAGGGGTTCTAACGCCACGCTTCGTTAGCATGTGACGGCACGGGGCGTCACCTCCTCACGACACGGGGCGTTGCATGCTCACAACACGTGCCGTTCTTATCCCTCACATCGAAGCCTGCTAAGAAAACATTCTGCATCCTTCACGAACGAGCAGGTGAAAGATGCGGCAGACAAGACATCTTTCACAGCACAACGCTTAAAATCAGCTATTTGGAATGCGGTGAAGGCGTGAAACGTACAACGGGAAGATTGGTGTAGAGCGTGAAACATCCTGCTTGGCGGTTCAAGCATGGTTTTTGTTACAAACGGAAAGAGGGATATCGGGGACGTAAATAAAAAAATAGGAACGACTTCTGCGAATATAATCGCAAAATGTTGTAATTTTGCGCCTTGAATTGACATTATTATAAAACCACTTAACACAAAAAAAGAAATGAAAGTAGCAATTGTTGGAGCAAGCGGAGCCGTGGGACAAGAATTCCTGCGTGTGCTCGATGAGAGAAATTTCCCGTTGGACGAGTTAGTTTTGTTCGGTTCTAAACGCAGCGCCGGTACCAAATATACCTTCCGCGGCAAAGAAATCGAGGTCAAACTCTTGCAGCACAACGATGACTTTAAAGGTGTGGACATCGCTTTCACTTCCGCGGGAGCAGGCACATCGAAAGAATTCGCCGAGACCATCACCCGATACGGCGCCGTCATGATAGACAACTCCAGCGCTTTCCGCATGGACACCGACGTGCCCTTGGTCGTGCCCGAAGTCAACGCCGCTGACGCCAAGGACCGCCCGCGCGGCATCATCGCCAACCCCAACTGCACCACCATCCAGATGGTCGTGGCCTTGAAAGCCATCGAACAGCTTTCACACATCAAGACCGTACACGTCTCTACCTATCAGGCTGCCAGTGGCGCAGGAGCCGCCGCCATGGACGAGCTCTACACCCAATACCGCCAGGTACTGGCCGGCGAGCCTGTCACTGTTGAGAAGTTCGCCTACCAACTGGCCTTCAACCTCATCCCGCAGATTGACGTATTCACCGACAACGGTTATACGAAGGAAGAAATGAAGATGTATAACGAGACGCGCAAAATCATGCACAGCGACGTGAAAGTCAGCGCGACCTGCGTCCGCGTGCCCGCCTTGCGTTCACACTCCGAGAGCATCTGGGTGGAAACCGAGCGCCCCGTCTCTGTAGAAGAAGCCCGCGAGGCGTTCTCCAAAGGCGAAGGACTGGTGCTGATGGACAATCCTGCCGAGAAAGAATACCCCATGCCCCTCTTCCTAGCCGGAAAAGACCCCGTGTACGTGGGACGCATCCGCAAAGACCTCACCAACGATTGCGGACTGGCTTTCTGGATTGTAGGTGACCAAATCAAGAAGGGCGCCGCCTTGAATGCCGTCCAGATAGCTGAATACCTCATCAAGGAAAACGCGCTCTGAACATAACACCCTAAAACTCATACAGCTCCCGGCCTCCGTTTGTGGGAAGTCGGGAGTTTTTGATTTAAAACCGGCATCGTCCGCCAAAGAAGTTGCAGGAAAAGATTGGATATTCTAAAAAAATCTATATATTTGTACGCAAACCCCAAAGAGAACATCCATGAAGTTAATAGCCGAAAGCAGTTCTACTCGTACAGAGTGGGCTTTGGTCGAGGATAATTCCTTGATACAGAAAGCCTTTACGGAAGGCATCAATCCCTTCTTCCAGACCCGGCGTGAAATCAGCCGAAGTGTACGCCTGGGACTGCCGGAGCTGTTTTTCAAGAAAAAGCTGGAGCAGGTTTTCTTTTATGGTGCCGGTTGCACTTCTTACGAGAAGAAAAACATACTGGGCGCATCGCTTGTAGCACAATTCAGAACCCCCATCCAGGTAGAGAGCGACTTGCTGGCCGCTGCCCGCGGCCTCTTCCAGTGTGAGGCAGGCATAGCCTGCATCTTAGGGACAGGCTCAAACTCCTGCTTCTATGACGGCAAAATCATCACAAAAAATGTCCGATCTGCCGGTTACATCTTGGGCGATGAAGGCAGCGGAGCCGTCATGGGGAAATACTTCCTGTCTGACGTCCTGAAGGGCCTTGCCCCTAAGGACATCACCAACGACTTCTACAACAAATTCCGCATCAACACCAACGAAGTGATGGAATCGGTCTATAACCGTCCCTTCCCCAACCGCTTCCTGTCCACTGTATCCTATTTCCTGGCCGATTATTTGGAGAATGACTATGTACACACCCTCATCACCAACAATCTGCGCAGCTTCTTCACACGCAACGTCTGCCAGTATGATTACCTGAGCTATCCTGTCCGATTCGTTGGTTCGCTCGCCCACCATTACGCCGGACTTTTACGCGAAACAGCCAAAGAATTCGGCATTGACCTACAGGTAATAGAGGAAACACCCATGAACGGACTGATAGAATATCACGCCATGAATATCACCGAAGAAGTTTAAAAATAAATTAAGAACGTAGAACGTCTATAAAAAGTGATCCCTAAAAGCGCCAGTTTCCAAGCAGGGTAATTATTATTTAGAAGCATGTTTTCACTTTTCACGTATACGCAAGTGGATTTTGTGCTATAATGATTAAATACTGTGAATTTATAGATATAAAACATAAATACCACAGCCATCAGGTGCCATAATTAAAAGATTTATTTATCTTTGTTAGCGAGATATGATTGACGCTGTGAGAAAGAAAGGCCCGACACCCCTTACTTCTTGCTCAAAATATACCAAGAAGCTCTTTCACTATTCATTAAATGCCAGAAATAGTATGAAAGAGCTTTTTGCATAACTGAAAACCATAAAAACTTTATTATCTGATACCAGACAAAAAAGTAACAAACAGTAACCTTTGTTTTTCATAAAAAACAACTAAAAACTTAATTACTTATGGAAAAAGACCGAAGAGAAAGAAGAAGAGGTATTCCAAACAACCGCCTCCTCACAGCCGCAGTAATCACAGCTCTTTTCTTAGGTAGCGGAAACGCTTGGGCAAACCAATCCATTTCCGGCCATTCCTATGAAGTGACGGAACAGACGCAAACGCAAGTCGTCAGAGTAACTGTAACAGATTCTCACGGAGAGCCCATCATCGGAGCCAACGTTGTTGAAAAAGGCACCACCAACGGTGGCATCACCGACCTGAACGGGCAAGTAGAACTTACCGTAAAAAGGCATGCCATCCTTCAAGTGTCCTTCGTAGGCTACTCTACACAAGAAGTAAAAGCAGCCCCGGAGCTAAAGGTGGTGCTAAAGGATGACACCGAACTGCTCGATGAGGTTGTAGTCGTGGGCTACGGTTCACAAAAGAAAGCAAACCTGACAGGCGCCGTGGCCAACATTGATGTAAACGAGGCCATTGCCAGTCGCCCCATTACCGACGTGGCAAAAGCCTTGCAAGGAGTCAGCCCGGGCTTGACTGTTACGAACAACCAAGGTGGTGTCGGTACAGAGTCGAACATCAAGCTCCGCGGTTCCTACGGTTCGCTGAATGCCACCGCCGGTACAACCCCGCTAATCTTGGTGGACAACGTAGAAGTGCCCAGCCTGAACCTGGTCAATCCGGATGACATTGAAAGCATCTCAGTCCTGAAAGACGCCGCGTCTGCTTCCATTTATGGTACACGCGCCGCATGGGGTGTGATTTTGATTACCACCAAGCAAGGTAAAGCCAACGAAAAAGTACGTGTGTCTTATTCGAACAATTTCGCCTGGCAAACACCTACCACCATGCCGGAACTTTCATCTACCGTGGACAACGCCACTTTCATCATGGAAGTGCTCGACCGTTTAGGAAGACCGGAAGGAGGATCGAGCGTAGGTTTCACAGTAGACAGAGACTATATCGGCAGACTGCAAGCATGGGAAGACCAATACGGCCACATGTCGCAAGAAGAACTGGGAGAAATCCAATTGGGCCGCGACGTGGAAATAATCAATGGAAAGACCTACTGGTACCGCCCCTTCGACGCTGTAGAAGAGTTTACCAAAAAGTGGACTCCGCAACAGAATCACAACCTCTCCGTTACCGGTGGTTCAGACAAGACCACATTCAACATCTCTCTGGGCTACATGAAGCAAGAAGGTGTGATGAAATTCAACACGGACGAGTATGACCGCTACACGCTGAACAGCAACATCACAACCAAAATCAATGACTGGTGGAAAGTCCGCACCAACGTGCTCTTTACCCGTTCGGTCAACTCACAGCCATACCGTTATACTTCCGGCTACACCGACGTGTGGTACTACTTGCTTCGCTGGCCCCGTTGGTATCCCTACGGACAGTACCAAGGTGAGGACATCCGTTCCGCAGTAACAGAAATCAAGCAAGCCAACCGCGAAAGCATGACGAACAACTACGTACGAGCCAACCTGGGAACGACCATAACACCTATCAAGGGACTGGACATTAACTTCGACTATACCTTCGCTCTGCTGAATGAAAGCCAACACCGCGCCGGAGGTATCGTAAGAGGATGGGACATGTTCAATGCAGATCCGCTCAACACGTTCAGCAACGACTTTTACGGCCCCACTCACAACAAGGTGGTGCGCACCAGCGAATATACCATGAATAATGTGTTTAAGGCTTACGCAACTTATAATTTCAAGCTGAAAGACGCACACAACTTTAAAGTAATGGCCGGTTTTGATGCCGAAACCCGTGAAAGACTGGGACACTACTCTGACGGACGCATCATGATCTCAACAACATTGCCCGAAATCAACCTGACCACCGGCGATGAATATTCGCGCACGAACGGCTCTGCCTACAACTATCACAACGATTTTGCGGCAGCCGGTTTCTTCGGCCGTATCAACTACGACTACATGGGTAAGTACCTGCTGGAGTTCAACGCACGCTACGACGGTTCTTCCATGTTCCCAAGCGGTGAGAAATTCGGGTTCTTCCCCTCGTTCTCTGTCGGTTGGAGAGCATCAGAGGAAAAGTTTATGAGCTGGGCCAAACCCACATTGACCGACTTGAAGCTCCGCGGCTCATGGGGTAGCATCGGTAACCAGGATGTAGCCGCCAATACCTTCATCTCGACCATGGCGTCCGGAACTTCCGGATGGGTCATTGACGGAGTCAATCAACTGCGTCTAAGTGCTCCTACCGTAGTTTCCTCAGCCTTGACATGGGAACGCGTAACAACACTTGACCTGGGTGTAGATGCCCGCTTCTTCGATGGGAAACTCGGAGTCGTATTTGACTGGTACAAGCGCGTTACGTCAGACATGCACACGGCAGGCGTTACGCTGCCGGCTACTTTCGGTGCAGAGTCTCCCCAAATCAACTATGGTGAACTGACCGCCAAAGGTTGGGAATTAGCATTGGATTTCAGCCACAGATTTGCGAACGGATTAGGCCTGAACCTGAGGGGTTCTATCTCGCACGTAAGCGAGGAAATCACCCAATGGAGTGAAAACGACCGAATTGTAACAGGCTACTACAAAGGGAAAAAACTGGGAGAAATCTGGGGATATGAGACTGAAGGCATCTTCCAGGACGAAGCTGAAGTGGCAGCACACGCAGACCAATCTTTATTTGAAACCGGAACATTCACATTCGGCGTGGGTGACATCAAATACAAAGACTTGAACGGCGACGGCGTCATCAATAACGGTGACCCGAGCAACACGGAACATGGTATTAATACGATAGACAACCATGGCGACTTGAAAGTTATCGGTAACGAGCTGCCGAACTTCGAATATGGGTTCAACATCGGTTTGGATTACAAAGGATTTGACTTCAGTGCCTATTTCCAAGGCGTAGGCAAGCGCGACTATTGGGCATACGGTAACGTAGCCATTCCGTCGGGTATGTCAAATCTGGATGCTATCTTCACGCACCAGTTGGATTATTGGACTGAGGACAATAGAGACGCATTCTATCCGCGTCCTTCGGACAATAGTTGGGTAAGCGACGGACAAAACTTCAAGAAGCAAACCCGCTTCCTCTCAGACATGTCTTACCTGCGCTGCAAGAACCTCACGGTAGGCTACACATTGCCATCTAATGTATTGAAGAAGATACAATTCCAGAACTTGCGTATCTATCTCAGCGCTGAAAATGTATTCGAGTTTGACAACATGCACTTGCCGGTAGACCCCGAAACGACTTCCTACAAGGGAGCATGGGCATTCGGCCGTAGCTATCCGTACATGAGAACCATTTCATTTGGTATACAGGCAACCTATTAAAACACTAAAAGATCTCATCGATATGAAAACCAAATTTTTAAGCATCATATTAATGGCCTTTATGGCCCTTACGTCTTGCGAGGACTTTCTTACGCGTCCTCCGATGGACACTGTAACCGATACCCCGGAATTCTGGGATAATGAAGACAATTACCGCACCATGATATGGGCTTTCTACGACATCTATTTTGACGGATACAAATCGGGGTGGACACGCTCTAACTGGTTCGCTGAAACTAACATAGCCGACTGGGTGGATGACAACGCACAAAGAGCCCCGACCCAATTCACGAAAGTAGCCCCGACTACAGACGGAGGATGGAGTTTTACTTATGTGCGCCGCTACAACCAGCTGATCGATCGCTTGACCACATCCTCCCTGGACGAAGAAGTTAAAAATCACTGGCTGGGGGTTGTCCGTTTCTTCCGCGGCATGGAATACGCCAAATTAGTACAAGACTTCGGCGACGTGCCTTGGCTTGACGCTGTTTATGAAAGTACAGACGAGGAAAACTTATACCAGCCTCGCGCTCCCCGTACAACCGTTATGGACAATGTGATGGCTGATCTGGAATTCGCTTGTGACAATATCCGCGAAAGCGACGGCACGGAAGGACTTACCGTAAACAGAGCCGTTGCGCTGGCCTTCACTTCACGCCTGATGCTCTTTGAAGGCACGTGGCAGAAGTATCGTGAAAAAGACAATGCCGCAGCCCAGAGATACTTAGAAGCAGCCAAAAGTGCGGCGGAAGAATTAATGGGCATGGACTATACACTCTGCGACGACTTCAAGTCACTGACCACTTCTGAAAGCTTGGCCGGTAATCCTGAAATCATCATGTACCGCGAATACACAGAGGGAGTCTTGATGCACAGCTTAATGTCATTCCAGAACACAGAAGTCGAGAACAGTTCTCCCTCACGCTCACTGGTTGAAAGCTATCTGTCCGCAAACGGGCTTCCCATCAATCAGGCAGAGAACACGATGTACAAAGGCGACAAGTGGTTCTTTGACGAAATAGCAGACCGCGACCCTCGTTTATATGCCAACATTGACACGGTGGATTTGCGCCTTGATGGTGTTGTAGCCGCCAATGCGGCATCCGGCTACTTTGCCAATCTGTTTGTAAATCCGGCCTTAAAAACACTGGCAGGTGGAATAAGCAACACCAACATAACCGACGCACCTATCATGAAGCTGAATGAGGTCCTGCTGAACTACATCGAAGCCGCCGCCGAACTGGCTGAAATAGGAGCATATACGTTAACTCAGGCCGATTTTGACAAGTCCATCAACCTACTTCGCCAACGTCCCAGCACCAATATGCCTGCCGTTTCCTTGAGTGGGAACAGCCTGGCTGTAAACGGCATCACGATCAACGACCCTGACCGTGACAAGGGAACAATGGTCAGCGATGACTACGAGGTATCTCCTATCATCTGGGAAATCCGCCGCGAACGTCGTGTGGAATTGCCTTATCAAGGTCTCCGTTTCAACGACCTGCGCAGATGGAGTAAGTTGCATTACGCCGACATGAAGCTCAACCCCAAACTGAACCTCGGCGCCTGGTTGGATAAACCCCGTTATGTTGCCTGGTACAACGAGAAGAACGGTACTTCAATCACCGTAGAAAATTTGGGCAGTATTCATCTGGATCGTGCAGGAGATGCCGGATACATCGTTCCTGCCATCGACGAGTCATTGCTCCGCACGTATGCAGAGAAAGATTATCTATACCCGATACCTACTGATGAAATCGCACTGTATACAGCCCATGGATTTAAGTTAGACCAAAATCCCGGTTGGTAAAAACGACTAATCAGTAAACCCTATCACAGAAGGGAGGGCGTATTACCTACCGTAAACGCTCTCCCTCCTTAATTCACCTGACAACATATAGACCGTTCTTATTACCTACAAATAAAAAAACAGATACGTGATAGAAATATGACATAAAAACCTCTTATCTTTGTTCATAAAAACAATTACCCTTTATAATCAATGAAGAAATTACTATTGTCTTTTATCTTTCTATTTGCAGGTTTAATAGCCTCAGCTCAGCAGCGAGTCATAATGGGTGACGAACAGACTTCTGAGTATTTTCCCATCCTGAAGGGGAAAAGGATTGCCATCTTCTCCAACCATACGGGCATGATAGGAGACAAGCATCTGCTGGACATACTGTTGGAAAACAACTTTAACGTTGTGGCCATCTTCTCGCCCGAACATGGCTTCCGAGGAGACGCTGATGCAGGAGAGCATGTGTCAAGTTCCGTAGACTCGAAAACGGGAGTGCCTATCCTGTCGCTTTACGACGGCAAGCTGGGCAAGCCAAGCGAACAATCCATGCGGAAATTCGATATCCTTATCGTTGACATCCAAGACGTAGGCCTGCGCTATTACACCTACTACGCCTCCATGTGTCGCCTGATGGACGCCTGCGCTGAATACAACCGTAAAATGCTGATACTGGATCGCCCCAACCCCAACGGGCATTACGTGGACGGCCCGATACTGGACATGAAGCATAAATCTGGCGTAGGTTGGCTCCCTATCCCCATCGTACACGGCATGACACTGGGTGAACTGGCTCTGATGGTCAACGGTGAGCGTTGGCTGCCGGCCTCCCGCGTGTGCGACCTGACCGTCATACCCTGTAAGAACTACACACACCAGACAATGTACAAACTACCCATCCCTCCGTCGCCCAATCTTCCGAACATGAAGTCCATCTACCTGTACCCCTCGACCTGCTACTTTGAAGCAACGCCCGTCAGCTTGGGACGGGGAACGGACAAGCCTTTTCAGATATACGGGCATCCCAACATGAAGGGCTACGACTTCAGTTTCACGCCACGAAGCGTGCCGGGAGCCAAGAACCCGCCCCAACTGAACAAATTGTGTTACGGCGTGGATCTGAGCGGCATGAGCGACGAAGAAATCTGGAAACGAGGCGTGGACCTGACTTATGTCATCGACGCTTACCGCAACCTGAACATGGATGACCATTTCTTCCGTTCTTTCTTCGAGAAACTGGTGGGCGTGGATTATGTGCGCAAGATGATTGAGGAGGGAAAAAGCGCCGAAGAAATCAAGGCCATGTGGCAAGATGACGTGAAGAAATTCAAAGAACAACGCAAGCCTTATTTGCTTTACGAAGAATAACGGAGGCAAAAGTTCTGATTAACCAACCACAAAGCAAAGCTTTTCCCCTAAGGAAGCAATGCTTTTCAAAACAGAAAACAGAAAGAGTATTGATATGACTACCGTTTGGATTATACTTGCCACCATCGCAGGTTACTTCGCACTGCTTTTCATTATCTCCTGGATAACGGGACGCAAGGCCGACAACGCCGGCTTCTTTACAGGTAACCGCAAGTCATCCTGGTACATGGTGACACTGGCCATGATTGGAGCCAGCATCTCGGGCGTGACCTTCATTTCCGTGCCCGGCGCCGTCCTGACAGGCGGATATTCCTACATGCAGATGGTGCTGGGCTTCTTTGTGGGCTCCATCCTCGTGGCGCTTGTTCTGATACCTTTATTCTACAAAATGAACCTGGTCAGCATATACGGCTATCTGGAGAACCGTTTCGGGCTGGCTTCCTACCGCACAGGGGCCTGGTTCTTCTTCGTGTCAAAGATGCTGGGAGCTTCGGTGCGTTTCTTTGTCGTATGCGTGGTATTGCAAACACTGGTGTTCACTCCTTTGCACGTGCCTTTCTCTCTCAACGTGGTATTGACGGTGGCACTCATCTGGCTCTATTCTTTCCAAGGGGGAGTAAAATCTTTGATCTGGACAGATTCTCTGAAAACCCTCTGCCTCGTCGTGTCGGTCATCAGTTGCATTGTAGTCATTGCCAACAACTTGCAGATAGGGTTCGATGAACTCCCGGCGGCAATAGCCGGCCATTCCACCAGCAAACTCTTCTTTTTCGATGATCCGAACGACGGACGCTATTTTTGGAAGCAATTCATCGCCGGCGTATTCATGATTATTGCCTGCACAGGCCTCGATCAAGACTTGATGCAACGCACATTGAGTTGCAAGAATTTCCGCGAATCGCAGAAGAACATGATTCTGAGTTCGTTCATTCAAATCTTCGTCATTGGCCTGTTTCTCGTATTAGGCACACTGCTCTACATGTACGCTGATGCCAATCTGAGCCAAAAAGGCCCGATAGCGGGCGACGCCCTGTTCGGCGAAGTGGCATGGAGCAAAGATTTTCCGCTCTTCATCGGTATCATCTTCATCATCGGATTGATTGCCGCCGCCTACTCCGCCGCAGGTTCCGCCCTGACGGCGCTCACCACCTCGTTCACCATTGACATTCTGAAGGCCAATGAAAAACAGAGCGACAAGGATCTGACCCTGACACGCAAATTGGTGCATTTCATCATGTCATTGCTCATGGTGATTGTCATCGTCATCTTCTACGAATTGAACGATGATAGCGCCATCAACGCCGTCTATAGTCTTGCCGCCTATACATACGGCCCTATTCTCGGCATGTTCATCTTCGGCATGACCAGCAAAAAACCCGTCCATGACCGATGGGTGCCACTGGTGGCCGTCGCCTCTCCCATTCTCTGCTACATCCTGCAAAGTAATAGCGAGGCTTGGTTCGGCGGCTATCAGATCAGTTTCGAACTGCTCATTATCAATGCGCTGATTACCGCCTTCGGGCTTTGTCTGCTCATTAAGAAAAACAAAAACACGAAACAACCTTTTTAAAAAACACTCCATCATGCAAGCAAGATCTTTCTTCAAGATTGTTTCAGTTGCCGCTTTCCTCTTCGCACAAACAGGAAACGCGCAGGAGCTCTCTACCGATATCCGCCAGACTATCGGAAAATATCTGGACACCATCGCCAGAAGGGAAGTTTCGATTGGGAGCATCCATATTGACTCTGTGTCCGTCAACGGAAGGACCTTGCAACTCTTCGCCAACATGAATTGCGCCTACATTCCCTTTAGAGAAGAGAATGTAAACGAAATATATGACGGAGTACAACGCCTGCTCCCCACTGAATTCGCTTCGCATAAACTGGAGATTTACACCAACAAGAGACGCATCGAAGAACTCATTCCTCAGGCTTTGCGCAACAAACCCGACAGAAAAGCAAAGACATTCGCACCTGCCGGTGACAAGCCGCTGGTAACCAGAGTGTCCAAAGCCTATACACCCACCAATGGACTCCACAATCGCCACATTGCCCTGTGGCAAAGCCACGGTTACTACTACGAGCAAAAACTGGCACGCTGGGAGTGGCAACGGGCGCGCATTTTCCAGACGGTAGAGGACCTATACACACAAAGCTACGTGCTCCCCTTCCTTGTCCCCATGCTCGAAAATGCGGGTGCTAATGTACTGCTCCCACGCGAGCGTGATTGCCAACGCAATGAGGTCATTGTGGACAATGACGGTTATCTAACACAAGCCTCCACCTATACGGAAACGGATGGAGACAAGCGATGGACAAACGGCCATGGGAAAGGCTTCGCCCATCTGCATTCGCTATACACGGACTTCACCAACCCTTTCGCGGAGGGCAGTTATCGCATGGCTGAAACCATCAAAAAAGGAAAGGAAAGCACTGCTGAATGGATACCCGACATACCTCAAAATGGGCAATACGCCGTTTACGTTTCCTATCACACGCTACCCAACAGCACCGATGAAGCCCTCTACACCGTCTATCACAAAAGCGGCAGCACGCAATTCAAGGTAAACCAACAGATGGGTGGAGGTACTTGGATTTATCTGGGCACATTCAGTTTTGACGCCGGCAAGCACGATTGCTACAAAATAGTACTGAGCAACCGCAGCTCTAAAGCAGGTAAAACGATTACCGCCGATGCCGTAAAAATTGGCGGAGGCATGGGAAATATCGCCCGTGGCCTGCCTGAGGGAGAAGCCTCTCCAAGCGGCTATCCACGCTTCTGCGAAGCTGCCCGCTACTGGCTACAATGGACCGGCGTCCCTGACAGCATCTACTCCGAGAGTAAAGGACAGAATGACTATACCGATGACTACAAGTGTCGCGGTATGTGGGTGAACTATTTAGCCGGAGGTTCTTCCGCCAATCCACATGAAAAAGGACTGAACATTCCCATTGACTTAGCCTTCGCCTTCCATTCCGACGCGGGCACCACGCTTAATGATTCCATCATAGGCACCTTGGGCATCTATCAGACAGACTCTTACAACGGTTTGTTTGCCAACGGGGCTTCCCGCTATCTGTCACACGACCTGACTGACCTCATCCAATCAAACATCGTCCGCGATATTCGTACACTCCATGAACCGAAGTGGAGCCGCCGGGGTATGTGGAACCGGTCTTACTTTGAGGCACGTGTGCCACGCGTCCCCACCATGCTACTCGAGCTTCTCTCCCATCAAAATTTCGCCGACATGCGTTACGGACTTGACCCGCGTTTTCGCTTTACCGTGAGTCGGGCCACCTACAAGGGCATGTTACAGTTCATCTGCTCTCAATATCACATGGATTACGTCGTACAGCCATTGCCCGTTGACCACTTTGCCATTCGTAATGTCAGTGAAAATGAAATTGAGCTTACCTGGCAACCAGTAAGCGATCCGTTGGAGCCGACAGCCAATGCTGAGAAATACATCGTCTACACTCGCATTGGAAACGGCGACTTCGATAACGGTGTATTGGTAGAGCAGAACAACTATCGCACTACTCTCCCTTCCGGAATAGTGTGTAGTTTCAAAGTGACAGCAGTCAACCGAGGCGGCGAAAGCTTCCCTTCCGAAATTCTATCTGCCGGTCGGGTTTTCCAACCTAAAGGCACAGTACTGGTAATTAATGGTTTTGACCGCATCAGCGCGCCGGCCGACTTCGTGGCTCCCGCCCCCGCGGATACCTTGTTGGCCGGTTTCCTTGACGAGGTAGATCACGGTGTACCCTACGTGAAGGACATCAGCTATACCGGCAAGATGAAAGAATTTCGCCGCACCATTCCTTGGATGGACGACGATGCATCGGGCTTTGGCGACAGCTATGGCAATTATGAAACCCAAGTCATTGCCGGAAATACGTTCGATTACCCCAGCATACACGGTGCCGCCATTCTTCAAGCAGGCTACTCTTTTGTGTCATGTAGCGACGAAGCGATAGAAAACGGCAACATAAACATGAACGACTACGCTTACGCTGACCTTATTTTAGGAAAAGAATGCCAGAGCAAGATGGGTCGTGACGGTGTGAGACCGCTGGAGTTCAAAACATTCAGCAAAGCTATGCAGCAAGCGATTACTGCCTACTGCCGACAAGGCGGCAATTTCTTTGCCTCAGGTTCCTACATTGGTACAGATTTGTGGTATAACCGCCTGACGTCACCAGAAGAAGCAGACAAGCAGTTTGCCACTGAAGTATTGAAATACAAATGGCGCGTCAACCAAGCCGCTGCTGAAGGACATGTCAAGAGTGTAGCCTCTTTCTTTGGTAAGACAAGCGGGAATTATCGTTTCTATAACGAACTGAATGCCGATTGTTACGTAGTAGAAGCTCCGGATGCCATCGAGCCAAGCTCACCCGACGCCTGCACTTTCATGCGCTACTCGGAAAACAATCTTAGTGCCGGTGTCGCTTACCGAGGCAGCTACAAGACTTGCATACTCGGTTTCCCTTTCGAGGCTATCCGTACCGACACTGAGAGAAACAGACTCATGAAAGACATTATGAACTTCTTCGACAACGGGAAACAAGAACAAAACCTGAACAGATAATGAAACGATACTGGATCATACTTCCGTTACTGCTTGCCAGCCTTGCTTCTCTGACGATGCAAGCACAGCAAAGTCCTTTCCGCTTCGCACAAATTACGGACATACATTTCTCGCCCGGCAATTCCAATCCGACGGAAGACCTGTTGCGCTCGGTTGCACAAATCAATGCGACGGACAGCATTGACTTCGTGTTAGTAACAGGCGACCTGACAGACAACGGGGATCGCCTTAGTATGGAACGTGTCAAGTCTTGCCTTGACCTGCTGAAGGTTCCCTATTATGTCGTATTGGGCAATCATGAAACAAAGTGGAGCGAATCGGGCTGTACGGCTTTTGCAGATATCTACGGTAGTGAACGCTTCAAGTTCATGCACAAAGGTTTCCTCTTTTTAGGCTTTAACTCGGGACCGCTGATGCGCATGGCCTACGGACATGTAGTACCTCAAGACATCTTGTGGATGACTACCGAAATGGAAAAGGTTGGAAAAGACACACCCATCATCCTCGTCACTCACTATCCTATACTGGAAAACGATGTGGACAACTGGTATGACGTAACCGATGCCGTGCGCCCCTACAACGTCCGCCTTTTCATCGGAGGACACTACCATCAAAACCGCCAATTAAACTATGACGGAATTCCGGGCATCTTAATGCGTAGCAACCTGCGCGACACCGACGGCAAACCGGGCTATGGCATCTATGAAGTAAAAGCGGACTCTATCTATGTTTATACGCAACGCATCGGTGAAGCCAAGAAACAATGGGCGGCTTTCTCGCTCACTCATTCCTACTATGACCACCAAGGCAAGGCTGATAAATATCCCGACTATGCCATCAATCAAGCCTACCCTCAAGTGAAAACAAGCTGGACAATACAAACGGGGATAGGAATCTACTGCTCACCCGCCACGGACGGTGAACGAGTGTTCGTGGCCGACGATTTGGGCAACCTCACCGCTTACAATCTGAAGAAAGGTAAACGCCTGTGGAGCTTCACTGCCGGAAGACGTATCGTAGGTGCTCCGACCGTGGCAGACGGTGTGGTGACGTTCGGCTCGGCCGACGGGTGCATTTACGGTGTGAATGCCGCCAACGGCAAGTTGCTGTGGACACTCAAAGCCTCGGCACCCGTGCTGGGAGCGGCAACCATGGCCAACGGAACGGTCTATATCGGTGCCAGCGACCACACATTCCGCGCCATCGACCTGAAAAGCGGAAAACTGCTATGGAGCTATACCGACGTGCAAGGCTACATCGAGACCCGCCCGTTGCTGACGGAAGGGAAGGTCGTCTTCGGCGCTTGGGACAATACGCTCTATGCCCTCGACCAACAGACGGGCCACGAATGCTGGAAGTGGACTCACGGCTTGCCGGGCATGCTCTATTCGCCTGCAGCCGTATGGCCCGTCGCAGCCGATGGCAAGGTATTCATTGCAGACCCTAAACGCGCACTGACCGCCATCGATCTACGGACGGGAAAAACCGTGTGGCGCACCTACCAATCGCAAGTGCGCGAAAGTATCGGCCTATCCGAAGACGGGCTGCGCATTTATGCCAAGACCATGAACGACAGCATTGTCTGCTATGCGGCACAAGGTGGAAAAGCTCGCCAGCTTTGGGCTACAAATGTAGGCTTCGGCTACGAACACGCCCCTTCCATGTTGCCCGAAAAGGACGGCATCGTCTACGCCGGCACCAACGACGGCCTAATATGCGCCCTGGACGGACAGACAGGCCGCATAGCTTGGCTACAGAAGGTGGGAAATTCACTCATCAACACCGTTGTGCCTCTGGGAAACCGACGTGTGCTGGTCAGCAGCACTGACGGTACGGTGACGTTGCTGCAGGCCCTCAAATAAAAAAATGTGTATCACCATTAAAATATAGAATGACCATGAAACGAATTGACTGCTACATCCTCTACTCAGGAAACAGCGACACGGCACAAACCGTCAATGACTTGCAGGCTACCGAAATGACAAGGAAAATCACTCTGTTCGGTGCAGAAGCACCCTCCGTGCAGCCCGAAAGTTGTGACTTCCTTCCCGTCGCAGACCCCTTCGGCAGCCGGAGTATGAAAGCCATCGCCACACACAGCCAGGCGCCCTATACCCTGCTCTACACCAAGGATACCACTCTCAACTTGGGGATGTTCGCCTTAGAACGCATGACACGCATTCTGGAGGACAGCGGCGCGGGCATGGTCTACGCTGACCATTACCAACTGAAGGACGGCCGACAGACCATCGCGCCCGTCATCGACTATCAACAAGGCTCGCTGCGTGATGACTTCGACTTTGGCTCCGTACTCCTGCTGCGTACCGACGCCCTGAAGGAAGCCGCTGCCCGCATGAAGGCGGACTACCGCTTCGCCGGGCTCTACGACCTGCGCCTGAAGCTGTCGCAACGCTACGAACTGACGCACATCAACGAATATCTCTACACCGAGGTGGAGAACGACACGCGGCGGAGCGGCGAGAAGATCTTCGACTACGTGGATCCGAAGAACCGAGACCGTCAGATGGAAATGGAGGCTGCCTGCACCGAACACCTGAAGGAGGTGGGCGGCTACCTGAAGCCGGAGTTTGAGTCCATCGGATTCGACCGCGATAACTTCGAATACGAAGCTTCAGTCATCATCCCCGTGCGAAACCGCATCCGCACCATCCGCGACGCCATCCGCTCGGTGCTGACGCAAAAGACTGACTTCCGGTTCAACCTCATCGTCATCGACAACCACTCTACCGACGGCACCACCGAAGCGATTGACGAGTTTGCGGACGACACGCGCCTCGTTCATCTCATCCCCGAACGGCACGATCTGGGTATCGGTGGCTGCTGGAACTTGGGCGTACACCACGCACAGTGCGGCAAATTCGCCGTCCAGCTGGACAGTGACGATGTCTACAAGGATGAGCACACGCTCTCCACCATGGTGCGTGCTTTCTACGAGCAGAACTGTGCCATGGTGGTGGGTACATACATGATGACCAACTTTGATATGCAAATGATTCCGCCCGGCATCATCGACCACCGCGAATGGACGCCCGAGAACGGACGAAACAATGCCCTGCGCATCAACGGACTGGGAGCTCCACGCGCTTTCTACACGCCCGTGCTGCGCGAGGTGAAGGTGCCCAACACCAGCTACGGCGAAGATTATGCACTGGGGCTCGCCATCTCGCGTCGCTACCAGATTGGCCGCGTCTACGACGTCGTCTACCTCTGCCGACGCTGGGACGACAACTCGGACGCTGCGCTCGACGTGGTGAAAATGAATGCCCACAACCTCTACAAGGATCGCATCCGCACGTGGGAGTTGCAGGCACGCATCGCGATGAACAGAGTGGCGGGAAATCCAACCTCTTACTAAGATCTGAACTGACAGAATATCAAGAAACAGTTGTCTATGAACGAAGAAGTAAACAAACTGCTGGACCGTCAGCTTTCCACATGGGAGACAGCGCGACACAGCTACGAGGCTCTCTCAAACGTGCGGATCAAGGAGCTGGACGTGCGCGGCGTGCCCTACAAGGTACAGTTTAATCCTGCCCGCATCGTCTCCTCCGGCGCCAAGGTGGACGCCCGCTCCATCCGCGAGCGCCGCTGCTTCCTCTGCGCCGCCAACCGACCCACTGAGCAGGAGGGCATCTCCTTCCTGGGACACTACGAGGTGCTGGTGAACCCTTTCCCCATCTTCCCACGCCACCTCACCGTGGCCGAGACCGGCCACGTGCCCCAACGCA
Source organism: uncultured Bacteroides sp. (assembly GCA_944319875.1). Lineage (GTDB taxonomy): Bacteria > Bacteroidota > Bacteroidia > Bacteroidales > Bacteroidaceae > Bacteroides. Next base: position 41,906 of record CALUFR010000114.1, on the reverse strand, counting down.
TCGCCTCCCGCTTTGCCGACATGCTCGAACTGGCCCTCCGGCTGACGAACTTCACCGTCTTCTACAATGGTCCGCGCTGCGGCGCCTCCGCTCCGGACCACGCCCACTTCCAGGCGGGCAGCCGAGGCTTCATGCCCATTGAGACCGACTGGCGCACGCGGACGGTGGAAACGGTGGCGCAGACCGACCGTGCCGTACTTTACTGCCTGGACGACGCGCCGCGCACAACGCTCGTCATCGACAGCGACGATGCCGACGAGGCCTGCCGCCTCTTACGCGCCGTCTATCAATCCCTGCCCGTACCCGACAGCGACGAGGAGCCGATGATGAATGTCCTGGCTTTCAGCGAGACCCGCCGGCTGACGGTCTTCATCTTTCCCCGCGCCAAGCACCGCCCCGCCTGCTACACGGCCACGGGAGACGCCCGCCTGCTCAGCAGCCCCGCCTCCGTCGACCTGGGCGGCGTGTTCATCACCCCCGTCGAAGAAGATTTCCTGAAAATCACCGCCGACGACGTGGCGCGAATACTGAGCGAGGTATGCCTCTCACCCGAAGCCTTCGCCCAAGTAAAAACCCGTATCCGTAACGAAATCCGTAAACCCTAAAACAGAAAAGATACCATGAACGAGCCCTACGTACAAGTCGGCATCCTGTCCGACACGCAAATAGAATTCACCCTGCTGACTCTTTACCGCCAAGACGGACACGAGGTCAGCGGACACCAGACGGTCGTCATCGACCACGGACGCATCCTGTGGCAAGGCCGCCTCTACGACGAACTGCTCTTCGAGCCCGAGGCCCCCTCCGAAGCCTCGTTCGAGCTGCACGGCGTCACCATCGGCATCAATTTCCACTGGGAGCGCAAGGAGGACCAGCGCTTCCAAGGCGCCCTGCGCATCATCGTGGAGGAGAGCCGCCTGACCGCCGTCAACGTCATCGGCGTGGAGGACTACCTGACGAGCGTCATCTCCAGCGAAATGAGCGCGACGGCCTCACCGGAGCTGCTGAAGGCTCACGCGGTGATCTCGCGGAGCTGGCTGCTGGCTAACATGAACGGCCACGACTCCGCCCTCACCCACAAGAAGAAGGAGGCGGAACAGGAGGATGCGGAGGAAAGAATCACCTGGTATGAGCGCGACGCGCACACGCACTTCGATGTCTGCGCCGACGACCACTGCCAGCGCTACCAGGGCATCACACGCGCCTCGACCGAGGCCGTGCGCCAAGCCATCCGCGCCACGAGGGGGGAGGTGCTGACGTACGAAGGACACATCTGCGACGCACGCTTCTCCAAGTGCTGCGGTGGTGCGTTCGAGGAGTTCCAATACTGCTGGGAGGACACGCCTCATCCCTACCTGCGCAGGCAGGCGGACCACCGCATACGCCAGGGAGAAACTTCCGTGCCGGACACGAACTTACCCGATCTCACCCGCGAGGCGGAGGCCGACCGCTGGATACGCTCCTCGCCCGAGGCCTTCTGCAACACGGCGGACAGACGCATCCTGGCGCAGGTGCTCAACAGCTACGACCAAGAGACGACAGACTTCTACCGCTGGCGGGTGGAGTACACGCAGGAGGAGCTGGCGGAAATCGTCCGGAGAAGGACAGGCATGAACTTCGGGCAGATTGTCAACCTGGTGCCCGTGGCACGCGGCACCAGCGGACGCCTGTGGAAGTTGAAGATCGTGGGCACGCGGCGCACGCTGACCATCGGCAAGGAGCTGGAAATACGTCGCACACTGTCGACCTCGCACCTCTACAGTTCGGCCTTCGTGGTGGACAGGCACGACCTCTCGGCCGAAGGCATCCCCGGACGCTTTACGCTCATTGGAGCGGGATGGGGACACGGTGTGGGGCTGTGCCAGATTGGGGCCGCCGTCATGGGCGAGCAGGGTTACGGGTATGACGAAATCCTGCTACACTACTACGTCGGAGCCGACATTGAGAAGATTTATTCCTGAAAACTGAAAAACCGTAAAAAACCATGAATCATCAGACTAAGAATATCAATCCCTGGCTGTGGGTACCCACGCTGTATTTCGCCCAGGGCATCCCTTACTTCATCGTGAACAACATCTCGGTGATGATGTTCACCAAGATGGGCGTACCCAACGGCGAAATGGCACTCTTTACCAGCCTGCTCTACTTGCCCTGGACCATCAAGCCTTTCTGGAGCCCGTTCGTGGACATCATCCGCACCAAACGCTGGTGGACGCTGGCCATGCAGGTGCTGATGTCCGCTGCCTTCGTGCTGCTGACGCTGACCCTCCCGCGACCCGAGGCGGCAGACATGGCCGCGGGGACGACGCCCGTCAGCCTATTCACCGTCACGCTGCTGCTGTTCGTCGTCACGGCCTTCGCATCGGCCACGCACGACATCGCCGCCGACGGATTCTACATGCTGGCGCTGAAGCCGGGAGACCAGGCCGCATTCGTGGGCATACGAAGCACGTTCTACCGGCTGGCGTCCATCTTCGGGCAGGGGGTGCTCGTGGCCATAGCCGGAGCCGTCGAGCTGAAGACGGAGGACATACCGCTGTCGTGGACGGTCACGATGACGGTCACCGCCGTCCTGTTCGGCCTGGTGACGCTCTACCACCTCTTCGTGGTGCCCAGGCCCGCCGCGGACCGCCCCACGCTGGAGGCCGGAACCGCCGGAGCCAAAGCCGTCTTCAGGGAGTTCGGACGGACCTTCGCCACTTATTTCACCAAGCCGGGGGTCCTGACGGCCATCGTCTTCATGCTGATCTACCGACTGCCGGAGGCGTTTCTCATCAAGATGTGCATGCCCTTCCTCGTGGCCTCGAAGGAGGCGGGGGGGCTGGAGCTGTCTACGGCGGAGGTGGGCGTGGTGTATGGCACCATAGGGGTCATCGCCCTCACGCTGGGGGGCATAGCGGGCGGGCTCTTCGCCTCGCGGCTGGGGCTGAAGAGGTCGCTCTGGTGGATGGCGGGGGGCATGACGCTGCCTTGCCTGACGTTTGTCTACCTGGCCATCGCGCAGCCGGACAGCGTGGCTGTCATCGCCGCGGCCATCGCCATCGAGCAGCTGGGATACGGATTCGGATTTACGGCGTACTTGCTCTACATGATGTACTTCGCCGAAGGGGAGTTCAAGACGTCGCACTATGCCATCTGCACGGCCTTCATGGCGCTGAGCATGATGGTGCCGGGGATGTTCGCGGGGTACGTGCAGGAGGCCGTGGGCTACAGGGGGTTCTTCTGGCTGGTGATGGCGTGCTGCGCGGGGACGGTCGCCGTCACCTTCTTCGCGGACAGGCGGATTGACCCGGAGTATGGAAAGAAGTAGGATGAATTAGTTGATTTATAATGGTAAGCGATATGGCTATAATGAGACATACACTTTTCTTATGCCTGCTGTGCCTCGCCCTCGGCGCAGAGGCGGGGAGAATTCGGGTGAAGACGGGCATCGAGGTGCTGAAGGAGCAGAACTTCCGCTGCCTGGAGGGGAAGCGCGTGGGGCTCATCACGAATCCCACGGGGGTGGACAACGGGATGCGCTCCACCATCGACATCCTGCACGAGGCGCCGAACGTCAGGCTGGTGGCGCTCTACGGGCCGGAACACGGGGTGAGGGGCGACGTGCATGCGGGCGACCACGTGACGGACCAGCGCGACCCGGCCACGGGGCTGCCGGTCTACTCGCTCTACGGCAGGACGCGCAAGCCCACGCCGGAGATGCTGGAGGGGGTGGACGTGCTGGTGTATGACATTCAGGACATCGGCTGCCGCTCGTTCACTTACATCAGCACACTGGGGCTGGCCATGGAGGCCGCCGCGGAGAACGGCAAGGAGCTGGTCGTGCTGGACCGTCCCAATCCGCTGGGCGGGCTGAAGGTGGAGGGATGCCTGACGGAGGAGGACTGCGCGTCCTTCGTCAGCCGCTTCAGGATACCCTACGTCTACGGCCTGACGTGCGGCGAGCTGGCGCTGATGCTGAACGGCGAGCGGATGCTGAAGGGGGGCGTGCAGTGCCGCCTGACGGTGGTCCGGATGAAGGGCTGGAAGCGGAGCATGGACTATGCGGCCACGGGGCTGCAGTGGATAGCCGCCTCGCCCCACATCCCGCACGCCCACTCGGCTTTCTTCTACCCCGCGAGCGGCATCCTGGGCGAGCTGGGCTACTTGTCCATCGGCGTGGGCTACACGCTCCCCTTCCAGCTGTTTGCCGCTCCCTGGATAGAGGCGGAGCGGCTGGCGCGGGCGCTGAACGGGCTGCGCGTGCCGGGCGTGGTCTTCCGCCCCATCCACCTGAGGCCTTTCTACAGCGTGGGGAAGGGGGAAAAGCTGCAGGGGGTGCAGGTACACATCACGGACTATGCCCGGGCGCCGCTCAGTCCGCTGCAGTTCCTCGTGATGCAGGAGGTGGCCCGCCTGTGGCCGGAGCGTGCCGTCTTCGACCATGCGGACAAGAGCCGCTTCGAGATGTTCGACAAAGTGTGCGGCTCGCGCCGGATACGCGAACGCTTCGCGCAGACCAACCGCTGGGAGGACATCCGCCCTTACTGGGAGAAGGACGTGGAGGACTTTCGCAGGCTGTCGAGGAAATACTTACTTTATAATTGAGAATTAAGAATTGAGAATTAAGAATTGATAATTGAGAATGAAGAATTTTCCCGCGTCTGTCACCCCGAGCATAGTCGAGGGGTCTCACATAATACTCATCCGATGCGCTATGTGAGATGTCTCGACTACGCTCGACATGACAGATACCATTAACCATCAACCATTAACCATTAACCATTAACCATTAACCATTAACCATCAACCATTATGACCCTTCTCTACACAACCTTCCTGCACGAAGCCTCGCGCTTCATCCCGCAGGAACGAATCTATACTGACGAGCTGCGCCGACTGGCCTGGGGCACGGACGCAGGCTTCTACCGACTGGTGCCGCAAATCGTGGTACGCACGGACGGCGAGGACGAGGTGGCGGAACTGCTGCGCCTGGCGGACAGGCTGAACCTGCCGGTCACCTTCCGCGCCGCGGGCACGAGCCTCTCGGGGCAGGCCATCAGCGACTCCATCCTCATCATCGCCGGGAAGCACTGGGAACGATACGCCATCAGTCCCGACGGCAGCCGCGTCACGCTGCAGCCGGGCATCGTGGGGCAGCGCGTCAACGAGCTGCTGGCGCCCTACGGACGGAAGTTTGCCCCGGATCCCGCCTCGGTGAAGAGCGCCATGGTGGGCGGCATCGTGATGAACAATGCCTCGGGCATGAACTGCGGCACGCACGCCAACAGCGACCGCATGATGCTCTCGGCACGCATCGTCCTGGCCGACGGCACCGTGCTCGACACGGGAGACGCCGCCAGCCGCGCCGCCTTCGAGGTGACGCACCGCGACTTCATACGCGGCATCTGCCGCCTGCGCGAACGCATCCACGCCAACCCCGCACTGACGGAGCGCATCCGCCGCAAGTATGCCATCAAGAACGTCACGGGGCTCAACCTCCTGCCCTTCGTCTGCCACGAAGACCCGTTCGACATCATCGCCCATCTGATGGTGGGAAGCGAGGGCACGCTGGCTTTCCTCTCCGAGGTGACCATGCGCACGGAGCGCGACTATCCCTGCAAGGCCAGCGCTATGGTCTACTTCACGGACATCCGCGAGGCGTGCCGCGCCGTGGTGGAGATGAAGAAGCTGACGGACGCGAAAGGCGTGTGGAGGGTGAAGGGAGCCGAACTGCTGGACTACAAGAGCCTCTCGGCCGTGGACGACCCCGTGTATCGGAAGTATCGGGAGGAGACCGCCGACCCGTCGGGACTCACGGCCGTCCTGACCGAAACGAAAGCCGAAACGCCCGAAGAGCTGAAGGAGAACACCGACGCCATCGGGCGGACGCTCTCGGCCTTCCGCACGTACACGCCCGTGCGCTTCACGGACGATCCGGCGGAGCAGGGCAAGTTCTGGGCCATCCGCTCGGGCATCTTCCCCAGCGTGGGAGGCACGCGCCGTCCGGGCACCACGTGTCTCATCGAGGACGTGGCCTTCCACATCGAGGACCTGCCCGAAGCCACGGCGGACCTGCAGGCGCTCATCGCCCGCCACGGCTACGACGACGCCTGCATCTACGGACATGCGCTGGAAGGCAACTATCACTTCATCCTCAACCAGAGCTTCGCCACGCAGGACGAGGTGGACCGCTACGAGGTGCTGATGGAGGACGTCAAGACGCTCGTGGTGGACAAATACGACGGCTCGCTGAAGGCCGAGCACGGCACGGGACGCAACATGGCGCCCTTCGTGCGCTACGAATGGGGCGACGAGGCCTACGGACTGATGGAGGACGTGAAGCGCCTCTTCGACCCGAAGGGACTGCTCAATCCGGGCGTCATCTTCAACGACGACCCCAAGTGCCATCTGAAGCACTTCAAGCCGCTACCGCTGCTGAATGGAGAATGTCCCAATCCGGAAGCTAATTCTCCATTATCCATTCTCAAGTATCCATTAAACAAGGTGGACCGCTGCATCGAATGCGGCTTCTGCGAGGTGAACTGCGTGTCGTGCGGCTTCACGCTCTCGTCGCGCCAGCGCATCGTCATCCGCCGCGAGCTGGCACGCCTGCGCCGGGAAGGCAACGACCCCGAACGTCTTGCCCGACTGGAGAAGCAGTACCGCTACTTGGGCAATCAGACTTGTGCGGGCGACGGACTGTGCTCCCTGTCGTGCCCCATGGGCATCAACACGGGCGACCTGACGCACCTCATCCGCCAGCAGCTTCTGCCGCCCGGCAGTACGGGCTACAAAGCCGGCGACTTTGCCGCACGCCACTTTGCCGGCATCAAAAGCGCCCTGCGCCCCGTCCTCACCCTGGCGGACACGGCGCACTCCATACTGGGAACCGCCGCCATGACTCGCCTGACACGCGGCATGCACCGCCTGCTGTGCCTTCCGCTGTGGACACCGGCGATGCCGAAGGCATACCGTATGAATGGAGAATTGATAATGGATAATGGAGAATTGATAATGGATAATGGAAAATGTCCCGCTCCGGAAAGTAATTCTCAATTATCCATTCTCAATTATCCATTAAACAAGGTCGTCTACTTCCCCAGCTGCATCAACCAGACGATGGGACTGGCCCACAAGTCGCCCGTCGAGCAGGCGCTGGTCAACAAGATGGTGGCCCTGCTGCAGAAGGCGGGCTATCAGGTGATCTTCCCCAAGAACATGGAGAAGCTGTGCTGCGGCACCATCTGGGAAAGCAAGGGCATGACGGACATTGCCGACCGCAAGACGCGCGAACTGGAGGAAGCCCTGTGGGAGGCCAGCGAGCAAGGACGATATCCCGTGCTATGCGACCAAAGCCCCTGCCTGCACCGCATGCGCGAGAAGATCCGGCGCATGAAGCTCTACGAGCCGGCCGAGTTCATCTACACCTTCCTGCGGGAACGGCTCGTGTTCACGCCGACGGACCGGCCCGTGGCCCTGCACATCACGTGCTCCATGCGACGCATGGGACTGGCGGACACGCTCATCGCCTTGGCACGCCTGTGCAGCACGCAGGTGTTCGTGCCCGAAGAGGTGGGCTGCTGCGCCTTTGCGGGCGACCGCGGCTTCACGCATCCCGAACTGAACGCCTACGCCCTGCGCAAGCTCCGCCCGCAACTGGAGGAACGCAACATCCGGATGGGCTACTGCAACAGCCGCACGTGCGAGATAGGTCTCACGACCCATTCGGGCATCCCGTATGTGTCAATCGCCTATCTGGTGGACGAAACGACCACCCCCATTAACCATTAACCATTAACCATTAATCATTGACCATTGACCACTAACCATTCACACACACAGCGCATCCTGGCCCTCGACATCCTGCGGGGCATCACCATTGCCGGCATGATCCTGGTGAACAATCCCGGCTCATGGGGACACATCTACGCGCCCTTGCGCCATGCCGAGTGGAACGGCCTGACGCCCACGGACCTGGTGTTCCCCTTCTTCATGTTCATCATGGGCATCTCGACGTACATCTCGCTGAGGAAGTATGACTTTGCCTACAGCCATGCCGCCCTGCGGAAGATTCTGCGGCGCACCGTGGTCATCTTCGTCATCGGACTGGCCATCGGATGGTTCTCGCGCTTCTGCCACTACTGGGCCTCCGCCGCCTCCGACGGACTGAGCTTCGGGCAGAACCTGTGGGAAGCGGTGTGGACGTTCGACCGCATGCGCATTCCGGGCGTCATGCAGCGCCTGGCCGTGTGCTACTGCACCACGGCGGTCATCGCCCTCACGATGAAGCACAGCCGCATCCCTTATCTCATCGCCACGCTGCTTGCGGGTTACTTCGTCCTGCTGACATGCGGCAACGGCTTTGCCCACAACGAGACGAACATCCTCTCCGTCATGGACCGCGCCGTCTTCACCCCGGCCCACATGTACAAGGACAACGGCATCGATCCCGAAGGCCTGCTGAGCACCATTCCCGCCATTGCTCACACGCTGCTGGGCTTCTGCGTGGGACGCATGATGCTGGGCAACAAGCCTGAGGCCGGCCACAGCCGCGAGGAGATGCTTCAACCGCTGCTCGTCAAGCTGTTCCTGGTGGGCACGGTCCTCACCTTCGCGGGACTGCTGCTGAGCTACGGATGTCCGCTGAACAAGAAGATATGGTCGCCCACGTTCGTGCTTACCACCTGCGGAATGGCCTGCAGCCTGCTGGCGCTGCTCGTCTGGACGGTGGACGTGAAAGGGCGCAGGCGCTGGAGCCGCTTCTTCGAGGCGTTTGGCGTCAATCCGCTGTTCATGTACGTGCTGGGCGGCGTGCTGGGCATTCTGTTCGGCACCGTCCGCCTGCCCTGGGGCGAAGGAAGCATCTCCATCCACGGACTGATCTACGACAAGCTGACAAGGCCGCTCCTGGGCGACACCGGAGGCTCGCTGGCATACGCGCTGCTGTTCGTCGCCCTCAACTGGTGCATAGGCTACCTATTATATAAGAGAAAGATTTACATTAAGATATAATGAGGAATGAAGAATGAAGAATTCTCAGGGATGCCGCAGGAAATTTCTTCATTCTTCATTAAAAAATTAACCATTAACCATTAAGCATTAACCACTAACCATTACCCTATGATACTGATAGCAGACAGCGGCTCCACCAAGACCGATTGGTGCCTGGTAGAGCATGGAGAACTTCTCCAACAGATTTTTACGAAGGGCACGAACCCCTTCTTCCAAAGCGAAGAGGACATTGCACACGAGATAGCGGACGCGCTCCTGCCCCGGCTGCAGGGAGCCGAGCCGGAAGCTGTCTATTTCTACGGCGCCGGATGCGCCACGCCCGAGAAGACCGAGACCGTGCGCCGCGCCCTGCTCCGACACCTGCGGGTGAAGGGCGCCGTAGAGGTGAACACCGACATGCTGGCCGCCGCCCGCGCTCTCTGCGGACACCGTCCCGGCATCGCCTGCATCCTGGGCACGGGGTCCAACTCCTGCTACTACGACGGACGGCAGATTGTGCAAAACGTCTCGCCTCTGGGCTTCATCCTGGGAGACGAGGGCAGCGGCGCCTGCTTAGGCAAGCTCCTCGTGGGAGACATCCTGAAGAACCAGCTGACGCCCGCCCTGAAGGAGGAGTTCCTGCAGCAGACGGGACTGACGCCCGCCGACATCATCGAACGCGTCTACCGCAAGCCCTTCCCCAACCGCTTCCTGGCAAGCCTGTCGCCTTTCCTGGCCCGGCACATCGGGGAACCCTGCGTACACCGCCTCGTACTGGACAGCTTCAAGGCTTTCCTGCGGCGAAACGTCATGCAGTATGACTACCGCAACCACGAGGCGCACTTCATCGGCTCCGTGGCCCATTACTACCGCGACGTGCTGGCACAAGCCGCCGAGGAGACAGGCGTCCGCCTGGGCACCGTCTGCCAAAGCCCCATGAAAGGACTGATAGCGTTCCACGGGGGAAATTAAGAATGAAGAATTCTCAGGGATGCCGAAGGAAAATTCTTCATTAAAAAATTAACCATTAACCATTAACCATTAACCATTATCTTATGCCCTTTATCAAGATTTCAGAGCAACCCTCGCTCTACGACGACCTGGACAAGAAGTCCGTCCGCCAGATACTGGAGGACATCAACGCGGAAGACCGGAAAGTGGCTCCCGCCGTAGCAAAAGCCATCCCGCAGATAGAGAAGCTGGTGAACCAGATTGTACCCCGCATGAAGCAGGGAGGACGCATCTTCTACCTTGGCGCCGGCACCAGCGGACGACTGGGCGTGCTGGACGCCTCGGAGATTCCCCCCACCTTCGGCATGCCGCCCACACTCGTCGTCGGGCTCATCGCCGGAGGAGACACCGCCCTGCGCAACCCCGTGGAGAACGCCGAAGACGACATCCACCGCGGCTGGGAAGAGCTGATGGAACGAGGCATCACCGCCAAAGACACCGTGATAGGCATCGCCGCGTCGGGCACCACGCCCTACGTTATCGGCGCCCTGCACGAAGCACGCGAACACGGCATCCTGACGGCCTGCATCACCAGCAACCCCGACTCGCCCATGGCCGCCGAGGCCGACATCCCCATCGAGATGATTGTCGGACCGGAATACGTCACCGGCAGCTCGCGCATGAAGTCGGGCACGGGACAGAAGATGATCCTCAACATGATCACCACCTCCGTCATGATCCGCTTGGGCCGCGTCAAGGGCAACAAGATGGTGAACATGCAGCTCAGCAACAAGAAGCTCGTGGACCGCGGCACACGCATGCTCGTCGAGGAGCTCGGCCTGGACTATGGTAAGGCCAAGACGCTGCTGCTGATGCACGGCTCCGTGAAGAAAGCTGTCGATGCCTACAGACAATCGACAAATGATAATGGATAATTGAGAATTAAGAATGAAGAATGAAGAATGAAGAATGAAGAATTTTCCCGCGTCTGTCACCCCGAGCATAGTCGAGGGGTCTCACATAATACTCATCCGATGCGCTATGTGAGATGTCTCGACTACGCTCGACATGACAGATACCATTATCAACTATCCATTATCCATTATCCATTATCCATTAACCATTAACCATTTACCATTTACCATTAACCATTAACCATTAACATGACCCTCCTTCTTATCCTCTTCCTCCTCCTGACCTCCTTCGTCCATGCGCAGCCCCTTCCGCGCGTGGCTCCCGAGCAGGTCGACATAGACTCCGAGCGGCTGATGTACGCCGACGAAGCCATCAACCAAGCCATTGCCGCGGGCGAAATTCCCGGTGCCGTGCTGGCCGTTGTACGCCATGGCAAAATGGCCTATCTGAAAGCCTACGGCCACAGGAGCCTGACGCCCGAGGCGGAGCCGATGACCACCGCCACCGTGTTCGACATGGCCTCGTGCAGCAAGGCGATGTCCACCGCCGTCTGCGTCATGATACTCGTCGAGCAAGGACGCCTGCGCCTGCTCGACCCCGTCAGCCGCTACCTCCCCGGCTTCCGCGACTGGACGAGCGAGGACGGCCATGAGACGCAGGTCATACGCATCCGCGACCTGCTGACGCACACCTCGGGCCTGCCGTCCTACGCCAACGTGCAGGAACTCACCGAGCGCCACGGCATCCTCAACGCCCGCGCCTTGATGGATCACATCGCCACCTGCCCGCGCCGCTTCCGCCCGCAGACGGCCTTCAGCTACAGCTGCCTGAACTTCATCGCCCTGCAGCACGTCATTGAGACCGTCAGCGGAGAGTCGCTCAGGCAGTTTGCCCGCCGTCACATCTTCGAGCCGCTGGGCATGGCGCACACGGACTACCTGCCCTGCAGGCGCGACCGGAAAGGCCGATGGGTGAACACCGACGACGTGCCCCGATGGGCGAAGGCCGACGGCGGACGCCTCATTGCCCCCACCGAGCGGCAGCCGGACGGACAGGTGCTGCGCGGACAGGTGCACGACCCCCTGGCGCGCGTCATGAACGGAGGCGTCAGCGGCAATGCGGGCGTCTTCTCCTGTGCCGAAGACGTCGCCCTCCTTTGCGCCGCCCTGCAGAACGGAGGCGAGTGGAACGGACGGCGCATCCTCAGCCCCGCGGGCGTGCAGGCCATGCGCAGCGTGCCCCGCGACGGGACTTCCTTCGGCCGCACCTTGGGCTGGGACTGCTTCACGGCCTACGCCTCGAACAATGGTGACCTCTTCGGCTACGCCACCTACAGCCACACGGGCTTTACCGGCACGAGCATCGTCATCGACCCGGACACGGACACCTCCGTCATCCTCCTCACCAACGCCGTCCATCCCGAGAACGGCCCCGGCGTGGTGCGCCTGCGCTCGCTCGTGTCCAACGTCGTGGCGGCGTCCATCCTCGACGATGAAGACACGGCGTCCCGCCACGCCCACTACTACCGCCGCTTCCTGCAATTCATGGACGAGCCGCCCGTCACGCCGGACGACATCGTCATGCTGGGCAACAGCCTCACCGAGAACGGGGGCGACTGGAGCCGGCGCCTGCGCCTGCCGCACGTGCTGAACCGCGGCATCATCGGCGACGACGCTCCCGGTGTCTACCAGCGCCTTCACCAGATTCTGCCCGGCCGTCCGCGCGACCTGTTTCTGATGATCGGCGTCAACGACCTCTCCCACGGCCTGACGCCGGACAGCGTCACCGTCCTCGTGCGCCGCGTCGTGGAGCGCATCCGCCGCGAGTCGCCCTGCACGCGCCTCCATCTGCAGAGCCTGCTGCCCATCAACGAAAGCTTCGGCCGCTACCGCCTGCTCGCGGGAAAGACTGCCCTCGTGCCCGAAGTCAACGCCCGTCTCCGGCGCCTGGCCCGCGAACAGCGCATTGACTTCATCGACCTCTTCCCGCTCTTCACGGAGAAGGGCACGGACACGCTGCGCCGCGACCTGACCACCGACGGACTGCACCTCAACGAGAAGGGATACGACGTCTGGAGCCGGGAGCTGAAGAAAGTAATGGAGAATTGAAAAAAAGGGGTCATTCGGGAAATGCGTAGGTGATAAATAGGAATTTAGCGGGGCGTTGCCCCGGCAGGAGTTAAATGGAGTTAGAAGGAGTTATGCCTTCGGCAGGAGTTAAAAGCCAATACCTTTGACGTAATCGCCGGACCAACTATCGGCCTATAACTCCCTCTAACTCCTTCTAACTCCCTCTTACTCCTGAAAAATAAATTATCATTTACCTACGCATTCTCCGGAAGAACCCAAAAAAAGTCCCGTCTACCCGTTTCGCTACACCTATTTACACAGGCAGTGAGGCCATTAAGCACTCACACGGGGGGACGAGACATATAAAAATGCTATTATAAAATAGCAATGACAATTAGGGCCAATCCAAAAAAAAATCAATCTTTTCCGAACAGCCATTCATGCCCCTTGGGGGTACGGTTGATGAGAGCCAGTATCACAGCGATTAAGGCCATTGTTCCTAACATAACTAAACCTGCATTCATTTTTCTTTGTTTTTTTTGAGGTTATAAAATGAGTTTCCAATCACGAACAAAGTAATCATCAGCGCAAGGCCGAAAAACAACATACCAAATACGCCCCACGTAAATTCATAGTTCGTAAAGAAGATAACGAGACTGCCAATGACAAAGGCCGTAAAGACCAGTTGAGCGAGCGTGAAGAAGAAAGCCGCCGTCTTTTTGCGCCTTTCCATGTCCAGTTCTTGCTGTTTTTCTTGCCAATCTTTATCCATATTCGTCAGATTATGTGCAAATATAGGCATATTTTGTGAAACGGCAAGCGAACGAAGGGATAAAAACAGAGAAAGGCTGCGGGAGCAAACAGCCGTCCCGCCGCCTTTCTTCTTATAGGGGTAGTCGACGCCAGACAAGGCGTCCGCCGATTTCTATTGAAGCAACCCCCTGTCCAGATTCGGGTTCTTCTCCACCTCCGTGTTCGGATAGGGGACGTAGATGCTGTTGTCGCCGTCCCAGGTGGTGCGCACCACGGCCACGCCCTCGCGCGCCGTGATGCCCGGCACGATTTCCGTGCCCGGATTGGCCACGCGGAAGTCGAAGTTCTTCTTCAGCTCGTTCATGCGGAACTCGTCGGAGCGGCGGGTCACCATCGCCACCCAGTAGCCGGCCACCTCCCAGCCGTGTTCGATGTAACAAGCCTCGGCCAGCTGCTCGGCCGTCATGGCGTCGATGCCCACCACGCTGCCGTCCGCCAGGGTCACGTTCGCCGGATCGGTGACGGCACGCTCGCGCACGCGCTTCAGGCACTGCCGCGCCAGGCTCAGGTCTGTGGCGCCCGAGCGGGCCGCGCTCTCGGCATACCACAGCAGCACCTCGGAGTAGCGTATCAGGCGGTGGCGATGGCCGTTGCACATGCCCGTGTAGTTGGGCTGCCGGTAGTCATAAGGCTGGGCCAGCTCGACGCTGGCGTTCGCCGGGTCGCAGTTCGTGGTGAAGATGGTGAACATCGGGTGATACTCGCTGATGCGCGGCCGTCCCTCGGCGTCCAGCTCCCACCAGTCATAGGCGGCCGTGATGGTCGTGCCGCTCTGCAGCGTGATTTTCGGCGCATAGACAGCGTCCTTGCGCGGCCCTTCGGGATAGCGTTTCCAGAAAGCGATCTCGCCCCAGGCGTCGCCCCATCCGCCTTCGCCCAGACTCTCGAAGCGGTTGCAGGAAGACAGCTGCGAGTCCGTCGCCCAGTCCACCACGGGCGAATAGTCGATGCCCAGCACCGTCTCCTTGTTGTAGTTGTGGCCCATGGAGTAGACGTGGCTCCAGTCGGCGTCCAGGTAGAAGCCATACTCGCCCTCGCGGTCGATGACCTCCTTGGCCTTCGCCGCCGCCATGGCGTAGTACTCCGCGCCGCGGTTCAGCGGATAGCCCGCCATGGACATGTAGACGGCGGCCAGCGTGGCTTGCACCGCCTGACGGGTGACGTAAGCGTCCACCCCGTCATGGTTGCGCGGCGCCGTGGAGTAAGCGGTGGGCAGCATCCCCTCGGCCGCCGTCAGGTCGCTCACGATCAGGGCGTAGACGTCCTCCACGGACGACAGGCGGATGTCGTTCCCCAGCTCCTCGGACGACGTCACCAGCGGCAGCGGCCCGAAGAGGCGCACCAGGTAATAGTAGGCATACGCGCGCCAGAAGTGCGCCTGCCCCAGGGCGATGTTCACCTCCTCCTCGCTGACGGGCGTCGAGGCGGCGTTGTCCAGTATCAGGTTGGCCGCCTTCACCAGCGTGTAGTGCTTGGCCCAGGCGTCCTGCACGCCCTTGTTGTTGTTGTTCGCGCTGAAGGCGTCCAGCTCGGCCACGGCCTGCTTGTTCGAGCCGGGATTGGCCGTCATGTCGTCGCCCTGCCACTGCGGATACATCATGTTCGTAAACGCCTGCGTGGCGTTCACCTGCTTGTAGAGGGAGTAGACGCTGGCGTTGAGCGCGTCCTGCGACACGAAGAACGTCTGCGGTGTCAGTTTTCCTTTGGGATCCTCCGTCAGGAAGTCGCTGCACGAGGCCCCGAGCAATGCGGTTGCCAGCAGGCAGCCGGATAGTATGGTTGGTTTCATAATGGTGAATGGTTAATGGTTAATGGTTAATGGTTAATTCTCAAAAGCTCATTCTCACGCCCAGCGTGAACGTCCTCGGATTGGGATAAGCGCCCATGTCCATGCCGTTGTCCACGTCGACGCTGCTGGCGCTGAAGGAAGCTCCGGCGGGGTCGATGCCCTTGTATCCCGTGAGGGTGAAGAGGTTCTGCGCGGACAGCGAGAAGCGGATGTCGGCAAACTTCGTCCGGCTGCGCGGCAAGGTGTAGGCCACGCTGATGTTCTCGCAGCGCAGGTAGTCCGCGCCCTCCAGCCACTTGCTCGAGTTGCCATAGTTGCTGTTCGTGGCGCCCATCGTGGGCATCGTGACGCCCACGTTCTCAAAGTGGTCGGCCGCGGTGACGAAGCGCGAGGCGCCCACCATGGAGTTCATGGCGAAGTCCACCAGGTTGAGCCGCTGCGCCCCGAAGGCCGCGTTGAAGAACACGTTGAAGTCCCAGTTCTTGTACGTGATGGAGTTGTTCCATCCCAAGGTGAAGTCCGGGTTGGCGCATCCCAGCACCCGCCTGTCCTCGCCCGAAGGCGTGGTCGTCACGTCGCCGTCCTTCGTGTAGTAGGCGTCCACGTACTGCCCGCTCTCGTTCGTCGTCAGTCCCGCCCAGGCGTAGCCGTAGAAGGTGCCGATGGCCTCGCCCTCCTTGATGATCGTGGCCGGATCCACCGTGCCCGGCGAGGGACTGGCGCCGTAGATCACCGGCTCCTCCGCCGTCAGGCGCGTCACCCGGTTCTTCAGATAGCTGCCGTTCAGCGTGGACGTCCACTGCAGGTTGTCGCCCTGCAGGATGCGTGCCGTCAGCGCGATGTCCACGCCGCGGTTGCTCACCTCGCCCGCGTTCACCCAGTAGGTCGTCCCGCCCACATAGTTGGGCGCCGTGCGCCGCAGCAGGGCGTCGCTCGTGCGCTTGTCAAAGTAGTCCACGGACAGCTCCAGGCGCCCGTCCAGGAAGCCCAGGTCCAGCCCCAGGTCCAGTTGCTTCACCTTCTCCCACGTCAGGTCCGGCGTGGCCAGCCCGTTGCCCCAGTAGCCGGTGTAGGTGGTGCCCGTGCCGAAGTTGAAGGCCGTGCTGTTCATCAGCAGCAGCGTCGAGTAAGGGTCGATGTCCTGATTGCCTATCACGCCATAGCTGGCGCGCAGCTTCAGGAGGCTCAGGCCGCGCACGTCCTTCAGGAAGTCCTCGTTCGTCGCGGTCCAGGCGGCTGCGATGGACGGGAAGTAGCCCCACTTGTCGTTCGTGAAGCGCGAGCTGCCGTCCGCGCGGAAAGTGGCCGTCAGCATGTATCGGTCCGCGAAGTTGTACATCACGCGCGCCACGCCGGACAGCAGGTTCCACTTGCTGTACGCGTTCGATGCGTCGCGCGTCTGCGCGTTCTTCACGTCCCAGTATCCCACCTGCTCCGCCGAGAGGTTGTCCCCCTCGATGCCCATCAGTCGGTTCTCGGCCGACGTAGCCTCCCACACGGCCGTGGCCGTCAGGTGATGCCTCCGCCAGCTGCCCGTGTACGTCAGGTTGTTCGTCGTCTGCAGCACCAGGTTGTAGTTGTCGCTGTTCGCCATCGCGCTTTGCGTCTCCACGCGGGTCGTGGCGAAGGAGTAGCCCTTTCGGTCGGAGTAGTCCATGCCGTTGGTCGTCGTGAAGGTCAGGCCCCGGGCGATGTTGAACTTCAGGTCCACGTGTCCGCTCACCACGCTGCGCTTGCGGTCGTTCAGGTTTCCGCTCAGCATGCCGTAGGGGTTGTTCTGAATGTTGTTATACGGATCCTTGTTGAACTTTCCCGCGTCGTCATACATCTCCATCGTGGGCGAGTAGTTCAGCCCCACCCACAGCGGGTTGCTCTGGTTCTGGTTGAAGCCCGCTCCCGCGGCGTTGCTCTGCGAGAGGTTGACGTCCGCCGTCAGCTCCAGCCAGGGGTAGAGCCTGGAGTGTACATTGGCCTTCACCGAGTAGCGTTCGAAGTCCGTGTGCGTGATCACTCCGCGCGTGTCCATGTAGTTTCCGGAGACGTAGAACTGCGTGTCCTCGTTCCCCTTGGAGAGCGCCACCTTGTAGTTCTGCGTCACGCCCGTTCGCAGCAGGCGGTCCGTCCAGTCAATGCCGGGATTGCTCCCGTCGAGGTAGCCGGAGAGCGTCGAGGGAGCAATTCCTTGATGGTCCACTAGCGCCTGCGCGTACTCCCTTGTGCCCATCACCTCGGGGATGTGATATGCGTTGGAGATGCCCACTGCCGCGTCCACCACCACCTGCGTCCGGCCCGCCCGGCCCGTCTTGGTCGTCACCAGCACCACGCCGTTGGCGCCACGCGATCCGTAGATGGCCGTAGACGAAGCGTCCTTCAGCACCTGTATGCTCTGAATATCCTCGGGGTTGATGCCCTCCAGGCCGCTGGTTCTCACGATGCCGTCCACCACATAAAGCGGGTCGTTGGACTTGTTGATGGAGCTGGCGCCACGCACGCGTATCTTCATGTCACCGCCCGGCACGCCGCTGGACATCACCGAGATGCCCGCCATGCGTCCCTGCAGCGCGTCCTCAATGCGCGTCACGGGCTGATCCTCGAACTGCTTACTGCCCATCACGGCCACCGAGCCGGCCAGATCGGCCTTGCGGACGGCGCCATAGCCTATTACGACCACTTCGTCCAGCGCCTCGCTGTCCTCATGCAGGGTCACGGTCACGTTTCGCTGTCCGCCCACAGGCACTTCCACGGTCTTATATCCGATATAGGAACATACCAGCACAGCCTCGGGAGCGACATTCAGTTCGAACTGCCCGTTCACGTCGGTGATAGAACCATTCTGGCTGTTTCCTTTCTCCACAACATTAACGCCAATCAGCGGCTCGCCACTGGCATCCTTCACGACACCGGTCACACGGTGCGCCTGCTGATCGACGGAATATTCATACGAAGCGAATGCAGAAGAAGATGCGAAAACATTCCCTCCTGCACAAAGCAATCCCACTGCCAATGGTATTGCCCGGAGAAATTTCTTTTTTCCTTTTTTCATACAGTAAAAAATTAAGTTTAACAATCTATTCCATGTCTTTTTCTCATAACCTTTATTCTGACCTCCGGTTTTCAAAACCATTACAAGCCAGAAGCACCACAAAAATAAGAGGAGGCGCTCAACATCTCTTTTCAAAAAACACTATTTGTTTTTTAAATACAGCTAATCACCGCATTTCTAATCATCTGTAAAAAAACCGATAGACATCTCTTAAAATCACGTGATTCTTCCTCAATCACTAATTTTCACCTCACATTCATGAAAAAACATCGCAAAACCTACGCCTTTTTAAAGAGGAGATGTTATCTTTGCCTTGGAAAACAAATCGGATCGCCCTAAAGCACTGAAAAGAAGAGAGAGAGACAAAGGGCACCTTTTCACTAACAAGAAAAGAATGATTTTTATGAAACGCCTTTTAATCTATACTTTAGCAGTCCTCATTATACAACAGCTGACCTCTGCCAATGTATATGGGAAACACTATCTATACAAACAAATCCTGCTGAACACAGGGCTTCCGACCACTTTAAACTGTATATCTTCTGACAACCAGGGATTTGTCTGGACAGGCACTAAATTCGGTCTGGGACGATTTGACGGTCATGAACAAAAAAGATACCTCCACCAGCCCGGTGACTCAACCTCCCTGCCCGGCAACTACATATACCAAATTCTCGAAGATTCCGCCCAGCACTTATGGATACTGACCGACATGGGAGTCGCCCGCTACGACTACCGCAACAACAACTTCCTCCCTCTGAAGACTCAAGACGGAAAGCCTTGTATCGCCTATTCCATCTGCCAATGGGAGGATCTGTTGCTATTAGGCGGCGCCAACAGAGTCTACTCTTACGACCTGCGTACCGGTAAGCTCAGCATCCTTTATGAGTTGAGTCCCCGAAAACGATTCGAGATTATCCGCATAGCTGTTTCCCAAGGGAAGTGGCTCTTGTGCTGTAGCCGATGGGAAGGCATCCATGCCATTAATTTGGAGAGCGGAAGAATAAGTGAAGCCCCCTTCAAATGCGGAAAGGAAATTTCAGACATGTTCATTGACTCCCGACAACGCATTTGGATTGCTCCTTACAACCAAGGTGTGCTCTGCTTTGCTCCCAACGGGGAAAAAATAGCGGAATATACCACCCAGAATTCGGAACTCAGCCACGACATCGTCCTCTGCATCATCGAAAAAGAAGGTCAGATATGGTTTGGTACCGATGGAGGAGGAATCAACATTCTCAATCCGGAAACCCATGCTTTCTCCCACCTAAAACATGTGCCGGGCGACAAACTATACTCTCTGCCCACCAATTCCATCAACTGCCTGTACAGAGACCTGTACCAAAATGTCTGGATCGGCGGTGTCTACAACGGGCTCATCAGCATGCGTGAAGTTCGCATGAAGACCTATACCGACGTTCCCTTCGGACTCTCCTGGGGGCCGAGTCACAACATTATCATCAGCCTGTATCAGGAGAGTCCCAAATGCATCTGGGTGGGAACCGACGGAGGAGGCATCAACCGTTTCAATCCGACCACAGAAACTTTCACCCACTACCCCAGCACTCAGGAGGATAAGATTACCTCCATCTGCGAATTCACTCCGGGCAAACTGTTGATGTCTGCCTTCGCTGAAGGTCTGTTCGTATTCGACACCCGGACAGGTGAAAAGACTCCGTTCGACGTCATTGATGAAAACACGACGCAAACCATCTCGCAACATGGCTATTCAGTCTACCTGCACCGGAATACGCCTAACACCATCCTGCTGCTCAGCAACCACGTATATATCTACAACGTTGCCCGCCGCACGTTCAGCATCGCGATCGAGGAGAAAGACAATCCGGTCAACTGGGGTAGCTTGCAGGCTATTTTCAGTGAAAAGGATCGCACATACCTGTTCGACTCCAAGCGGATTTATGAAATGCACCACATCACCCAACGCCTGAAAACGCTGTACACTTCTCCCAAAGACGCCACCATCAATACAGTGGCCTACGACCGGAAAAGCCGTTTCTGGATCGGAACCAACCAAGGGCTAACCTATTTCATTCCCGCCACCGGACAGAGTGCAAGTGTACCGACAAGCCTCTTTACAGACATTTCGTCCATCGCATGCCGCACGCCCGACGAGATTTGGATTGGCGCTGAAAACATGTTGTTCTCCTATTCGATAAATAAAGAACGTTTTACCATTTACGGCGAGTCCGACGGAGTTATGCCCAACGAATACATCCCGCGCGCCCAACTGGTTATCGACGGACAGGGAGTCTACATGGGAGGAGTGGAAGGACTGCTTTACATAGCCAACGACCAAAAAACCGACGTAACCGGCTATCCTGAAATCAAACTCTCGGACATTATTCTCAACGGAACGTCCATCAATAACCGACTGGCTAAAAGCCAAGATGAACTGTCCGTGGCAAGAAACAGCAATGTGGTCATTCAGATTATGACCAAAGAAGAAGACATCTTCCGGAGGAAGTTGTATCGTTACCGCATAGAGGGCCTTGACGACGACTATACAGAAAGCTATCAGCCGGAACTGGTGATGCGCACCCAACTGCCGGGCACTTACCGCATCATGGCTTCGTGTACGGCCAAAGACGGCAGTTGGATTCCGGACCGACAGCTGCTTACACTCACCATCCTGCCCCCTTGGTATCAGACTTGGTGGTTCACCACGATTTGCACCCTCCTGGCCGTTACCTTGTTGTATGAGGTATTCAGACGGACATTGAGGAAAAAAGATCGTGAACTGAAATGGGCGCTGAAGGAACACGAACAGCACGTGTACGAAGAAAAAGTCCGTTTCCTCATCAACATCAGTCATGAATTGCGCACTCCACTAACGCTGATTCATGCACCGCTGAAAAGAATTCTGAAGGCCATCGGTCCCGACAATGAACAATACTTGCCCCTGAAAGCCATCTATCGCCAGTCCCAACGCATGAAAGCTCTCATCAACATGGTGCTCGACGTCCGCAAGATGGAAGTAGGCGAAAGCAAACTACACTTGCAGCCCTATCCGCTCAACGCTTGGGTGGAACAGGTGTTGCAGGACTTTATCAGTGAAGGTGAGGCCGGACAGGTACACATAAACTATCGCCCCGATCCTGCCATAAAGGAAGTAAGCTTCGACAAAGACAAATGTGAAATCGTATTGAGCAACCTGCTGGTGAATGCCTTGAAACACAGTCCGCAGCACACGAGCATCACCGTTACCACCCAGCTCTCCGGCAACGACAAGGTCCGCATCTCTATCTCAGACCAAGGATGCGGTCTCAAACGAGTCAACATGAATCACCTATTCAAACGTTTCTATCAGGCCGAAGGCGAACAGAACGGCACAGGCATCGGACTATCCTACTCCAAGATACTGGTGGAACAGCACCAAGGAATCATCGGTGCCTACAACAACGCAGACGCCGGTGCCACTTTCTACTTCGAATTGCCTCTTAAACAGGCATGCGAAGAAATCACCAGCCCGCCCAAAGCCTACCTCAACGAACTGATTGCCGACGAAGGCATCGAACAAGACAGCTCCGATGCGACAGGTCTCGACACCTCAGCCTACAAGATACTGGTAGCCGATGACCATCCCGAAATGATTGAGTTCATGAAAAAGATACTTGAAGAGCACTTCAAACAAGTCATTACGGCCACCGACGGAGAAGAAGCCCTGAGGCTGACCCGCAAGTACCTGCCCGACCTTATCATCAGTGACGTCATGATGCCGCGCATGAACGGCTATCAACTCTGTCAGCACATCAAGGAGGACATCAACATCAGCCATATCCCCCTCATCCTGCTCACCGCACGCGACGATGAGAAAAGTCAACAGGAAGGCTACAAAAGCGGAGCCGATGCCTATCTGGCAAAGCCCTTCGAAGAAGACACATTGCTGGAGCTGATCCGCAATCGTCTGCGGGACAGAGAAAACATGCGCAGGCGCTATATGCAGGCCGGCCCCGTGCCTATACCGAAGGAAACAACCATCAGCCAGGCAGACGAAGCGTTCCTGTCAAAGCTCAACCAGATCATTCTGGACAATCTGAGCAACAGCCAACTCGACATCGCCACTCTCTGCCGGGGAATAAATATGAGCCGCGCTTCACTCTACAATAAATTAAAGGCGCTGACCGACATCAGCGCCAATGAATACATCAACAAATTCCGGCTTGAACAGGCCATCCGCCTGATGGACACCACCAGCCTGTCTTTCTCCGAGATTGCCGAACAAGTGGGATTTGCCACCTCGTCCTATTTCAGCACGGCTTTCAAGCAATACACAGGCAAGACGCCTACCCAATACAAGAAACAGATGAAGCAGCCCGGTGACACACGGGATACTCTTGCCTGAGGCGCCCCAAAGCCGGCATAACGGCCAGAAGTCAATCCTCCTCCGCCACGATAGCGTCGAGAATGATGTCGAACGCCAAAACGGAATAACCGGGTATGCTTCCACCCCCTTCGGCGCCGTATCCGGACTGATAGGGCAGATAGACTATCCAGCGCTCGCCTGTCTTCATCAACTGGAGGGCTGTCTTCCATCCCGTGCGCAGGCCAGAGTCATCAATGGCAAAATCAGCCGTCCAGTCGAACTCTGTCGCAACCTTATCCGGGGGTGAAGGTATCTCTTGGTCAAGGGCGGAATATCCTTCAAAAGTTCCATCGAACCTGTCGCCGTTAATCAGTGTCCCATAATAATACACCGACACCGTTTCCGTATAGAGAGGACGCTGTCCTTCCGGGTTGGCCACAATCTTCTTGGCATATACATAGACATCCTGGTCGGTCGTGGAAGCCTGTTCGTCCTTGATGCGGAAAAGTTCGCCAACCTGCATGCGGTCCGCATCTTCCTCCGTCACCACAAGCGCGTTAAGTTCGCGCGCAAGCGAATCCATGAAGACCTCGTTGCGGGCCTGCCAGTTGTCATACCTGCCGGCCTCCTGCACCTCTTCGCACGAAACGAAGAGCAAGGCGACCAAGGGCAACGCAAGACAGGCTTTCTTGACTCGAGAACTGAATTTAGAAATCTGAATATGTCTCATTAAACTATGTATCATTTAATCATTAACCATTATCAAAGCGTCTTCAGCAACGAAGTGATGCTGACACGGTCGGCAATCAGACGGTCGAGGTCGGCAATGGCCACACGCTCCTGCTTCATGGTGTCGCGGTCGCGCAGGGTGACGCATCCGTCTTCCAGCGTCTGATGGTCTACGGTGACACAATAAGGCGTGCCGATGGCGTCCTGACGACGGTAGCGCTTGCCGATGGAGTCCTTCTCATCGTACTGGCAATGGAAGTGGAACTTCAGCGCGTCGATGATTTCGCGCGCCTTCTCGGGCAGGCCGTCCTTCTTGACGAGCGGCATCACGGCCAGTTTCACAGGCGCCAGGGCGGCGGGCAACTTCAGCACCACGCGCGTCTCGCCGTTCTCCAGCTGCTCCTCGCAATAGGAAGCGGACATGATGCTGAGGAACATGCGGTCCACACCGATGGAAGTCTCGATGACATACGGCGTGTAGCTCTCGTTCGTCTCGGGGTCAAAGTACTTGATGTTCTTGCCGGAGTATTTCTCATGCTGGCTGAGGTCGAAGTTGGTGCGGCTATGAATGCCTTCCACCTCCTTGAAGCCGAAAGGCATCAGGAATTCGATGTCGGTGGCGGCGTTGGCATAGTGGGCCAGTTTCTCGTGGTCGTGGTAACGGTAGTGATCGTCGCCGAAGCCCAGTGCCTTGTGCCACTTCAGGCGGATTTCCTTCCACTTCTTGAACCACTCCAGCTCGGTACCGGGCTTTACGAAGAACTGCATCTCCATCTGCTCGAACTCGCGCATGCGGAAGATGAACTGGCGAGCCACGATTTCGTTACGGAAGGCCTTGCCAATCTGGGCGATGCCGAAGGGAATCTTCATGCGGCCTGTCTTCTGCACGTTCAGATAGTTCACGAAGATGCCTTGCGCCGTCTCCGGGCGGAGGTACACCTTCATGGCACCGTCGGCCGTGGAGCCCATCTCGGTGCTGAACATCAGGTTGAACTGGCGCACTTCGGTCCAGTTCTTCGTACCGCTGATGGGGCAGACGATTTCCTCATCCAGGATAATCTGGCGCAGCTCGTTCAGGTCGGGACCGGCGTTCATGGCGTCGGAGTAGCGCTGGTGCAGGGCGTCGCGCTTGGCCTGGTGCTCCAGCACGCGGGCGTTAGTTGCACGGAACTGTGCCTCATCGAAAGCGTCGCCATACTTCTTGGCCGCCTTGGCCACTTCCTTATTTATCTTTTCGTCATACTTGGCTATCTGATCCTCGATAAGCACATCGGCACGGTAACGTTTCTTCGAGTCGCGGTTATCGATGAGGGGGTCATTGAAGGCGTCCACGTGTCCGCTGGCCTTCCAGATGGTGGGGTGCATGAAGATGGCCGAGTCGATGCCCACGATGTTCTCGTGGAGCAGCACCATGCTCTGCCACCAGTATTGCTTGATGTTATTTTTCAGTTCCACGCCGTTCTGTCCGTAGTCGTACACGGCTCCCAGCCCGTCATAAATTTCGCTGCTGGGGAATACGAAACCATACTCTTTGCAGTGGGAAACAAGCTTCTTAAAAACGTCTTCTTGTGCCATTTTTGTCGAATATATTAAGTAAGTTACACTTCGGATGATTAAAAAAACGCCACAAAGATAGACATTTATCCGATATGCCGTGTCATGCGGAGCATTAAAATATCTTTCGGTGGCGGAAGAATCGCCCGCCGAAACGGTTATCCGCCGCACCGCATAACCTTCTTTAAGCCAGCCGCTTCCCACTTTATTTTCGCTTTACTCAAAATAAAGTTCTACTTTAAAGCCATTAAAGTATCACTTTATCCCTATTAAAGTAACGCTTTAACGGCTTTAAAGTGACGCTTTATACGCAGTAAAGCAACGCTTGCCTGCAAGAATTGCGGGAGCGATTTGGCATATTTCGAGAGAAATCCGTATATTTGCGTGCGGCAGAAAACAGATACCGGCCGACATACCATTTCCCAGAAGAGAGCAACACTATGAGCGAAGACTTTGATACGAACAACGAAGACTTGAACAACGGCTCCCCCGCGCAAGGGGAGCAGCACTCGGACTACAAGCCCGCCGACACGAAGAACGAGAACGTGAAGCACCAGCTGAGCGGCATGTACCAGAACTGGTTTCTGGACTACGCATCCTACGTGATACTGGAGCGTGCCGTGCCTCATATCATGGACGGCCTGAAGCCCGTGCAACGACGCATCCTCCACACCATGCGGCGCATGGAGGACGGACGATATAATAAAGTGGCCAACATCGTGGGCGAGGCCATGAAGTTCCACCCGCACGGCGACGCCTCCATCAAGGACGCACTGGTGCAACTGGGGCAGAAGGACCTGCTCATCGACTGCCAAGGAAACTGGGGAAACATCCTGACCGGAGACGATGCCGCCGCCGCCCGATACATCGAGGCGCGCCTGACCAAATTCGCGCTGGACGTGGTGTTCAATCCCAAGACCACTGAATGGAAATTGTCATACGACGGCCGCAACCGCGAGCCGGTGACCCTGCCGGTGAAGTTCCCCTTGCTGCTGGTTCAGGGCGTGGAAGGCATTGCCGTCGGCCTGTCGTCCAAAATCCTGCCACACAATTTCAACGAGCTGTGCGACGCCGCCGTCAGCTACCTCCACGGCGAGGAATTCCGCCTCTACCCCGACTTCCAGACGGGAGGCAGCATCGACGTGTCGAAATACAACGACGGAGAGCGCGGCGGCACGGTGCGCGTCCGCTCACGCATCGAGAAGGTGGACAACAAGACGCTGGCCATCCGCGAAATCCCCTACGGCAAGACCGTGGCCAGCGTGTGCGACTCCATCGTGAAGGCCAGCGAGAAAGGCAAAATCAAGATACGCAAGGTGGAGGACCTGACGTCGGGCAACGTCGAGATACTGGTACACCTGACGCCCGGCACATCCTCGGACAAGACCATCGATGCCCTCTATGCCTTCACCGATTGCGAGGTGAGCATCTCGCCCAACTGCTGCGTCATCGACGGGCGCAAGCCCCACTTCCTCACCGTGAGCGACGTCCTGCGCAAGTCTGTGGACAACACCCGCGAACTGCTGCGCCGCGAGCTGGAGATACACCGCGACGAGGTGCTCGAAAGCCTGCATTTCGCCTCGCTCGAAAAGATATTCATCGAAGAGCGCATCTACAAAGACAAGGAATTCGAACAGGCCAAGAACATGGACGCCGCCTGCGAGCACATCGACCTGCGCCTGACGCCCTATTACCCGCAATTCATCCGCGAAGTGACGAAGGACGACATCCTCCGCCTGATGGAAATCAAGATGGCGCGCATCCTGAAGTTCAACTCCGACAAGGCCGAAGAGCAGATAGCACGCATGAAGGCCGACGTCGAGGAAACTGAACGCCACCTGGCCAACCTCGTGGAATACACCGTCAACTGGTTCCGCATGCTCAAGGAGAAATACGGCAAGAACTTCCCCCGCCGCACGGAGCTGCGCAACTTCGACACCATCGACTCGACCAAGGTCATCGAGGCCAACGAGAAGCTCTACATCAACCGCGAGGAAGGCTTCATCGGCACCGTTCTGAAGAAGGACGAATTCCTGGCCAACTGCTCGAACCT
This sequence comes from uncultured Bacteroides sp., assembly GCA_944319875.1. GTDB lineage: Bacteria > Bacteroidota > Bacteroidia > Bacteroidales > Bacteroidaceae > Bacteroides. The sequence continues at coordinate 14,693 of CALUFR010000114.1, read as the reverse complement.
GGACGACGTCATCCTCTTCTTCCGCGACGGCCGCTACGTCATTACCCCCGTGGCCGACAAGAAGTTCGTAGGCAAGAACATCCTCTATGCCAACGTCTTCAAGAAGAACGACAAGCGCACCATCTACAACGTGTGCTATCGCGACGGCAAGGACGGCACCACCTACATCAAGCGCTTCGCCGTGACCTCCATCGTGCGCGACCGTGAATACGACGTGACGCAAGGCACGCCCGACTCACGCATCACCTACTTCAGCGCCAACCCCAACGGTGAGGCCGAAATCATCAAGGTGACGCTGAAGCCCAACCCACGCATCCGCAAAATCATCTTCGAGGAAGACTTTAGCCAGATAGGCATCAAGGGACGCCAAGCCATCGGCAACATCTTGACGCGCAACCCGATACACAAAATCACGCTGAAGCAACGCGGCGGCTCCACGCTGGGCGGACGCAAAGTGTGGTTCGACCGCGACGTGCTGCGTCTCAACTACGACGGCCGCGGCGAGTTCCTGGGCGAATACCAGAGCGACGAACTCATTCTCGTGGTGTTGAACAACGGTGATTTCTACACCACCAACTTCGACGTGAACAACCATTACGAAGACGGCATCCGCATTATCGAGAAGTTCGATCCCAACAAAGTCTGGACGGCCGTACTCTACGACGCCGACCAGCAGAACTATCCCTACATCAAGCGCTTCTGCTTCGAGTCGGGCACTCGCAAACAAAACTACCTGGGCGACAACAAAAACAACAAACTCATCCTGCTGACCGACGAATACTATCCCCGCCTGGAAGTGGTGTTCGGCGGACACGACAACTTCCGTGAGCCAATGATTGTCGAGGCCGATGAGTTCATTGCCGTCAAGGGATTCAAGGCCAAGGGCAAGCGCCTGACGACCTACACCATCGACACCGTCAACGAACTGGAGCCGACCCGCCAACCCGAACCGCAACCCACCGCCGAAGCGCCGGAAGAGGAACCGGAAAACCTGGATCCCGACCGAGACAAAAGCGAAGGCGACATTCTGGACGAGTTGACAGGACAGATGAAACTATTTGAATAGGAAAAATGATGAACAAAGCTTTGGGGATATTTGTCACGCTTCTGCTATGCGTCATGCCCTTGCGGGCACAGCTTCAACTACCCGACTCCACCCGGCAGACGCACTTCGTCACACGCACCACGATGTACGGCGCAGGCATGGCAAACATGTATGACACCTATCTGTCGCCACAGGAATACAAGGGCGTGGAGGTGCGCGTCTCGCGCGAGACCATGCGCATGACCCGCTGGGCGGAAGGCAGACTTTCGCTCCAGAACTTCCTGCAAGGCTACGTGAACTATACGCACAACCGCGTGGACAATAACAACATGCTGGGCGCGCAAGTCAACTGGAGCTACGGCCTGCATTACCATTTTCCGCTTACGGAAAACTTCCGCCTGCTTGCCGGAGGCCTGACTGACCTCAATGGAGGCTTCCTCTACAACCTGCGCAACGGCAACAACCCCGCCTCGGCACGCGCTTACTTCAATCTCGATGCCTCGGTCATGGCCGTATGGGACGTAAAAGTCAAGCGTTACCCCATCCGCCTCCGTTACCAGCTGAACGTGCCGGTGATGGGCGTCATGTTTTCGCCCCACTACGGGCAATCTTACTATGAGATATTCTCCTTGGGCAACGCCGCGGGAGTCGTGAAATTCACCTCCCTGCACAACCAGCCATCCCTGCGCCAAATGCTGACCGCCGACCTTCCCGTGGGACGGATGAAAATGCGCCTGGCCTATCTGTGGGATGCCCAGCAATCGAAGCTCAACGACATACGCACCCATGCTTACTCACACATCTTTATGGTAGGCATTGTGAAAGAATTCTACTCATTGAAGAAACCCCGTAAGCACTAAATCTTCCGAGCATCATGAAACGTACCTTTTTCTTCCTGTTGTTCATCGCCCAGCTCTTCGCCTCCTGCATCCGCGAAGAAGCCTACGATAATTCCCCACAGGGTAACTTTGAAGCCCTGTGGCGCATCATTGATGAACAATACTGCTACCTCGACTACAAACAAATAGACTGGGACGCCATACACGACAAATATCAACCCCTCATCACACCGGACATGAGCAACGACGGCTTGTTTGAAGTATTGGGCAACATGCTGGCCGAGCTGAAGGACGGGCATGTCAACCTCTACTCGGCATCAAACACGGCACGCTACTGGGACTGGTACCTGGATTATCCACGCAATTACGACGAAAGCATTGTGGAGCAATATCTGGGGAGGGACTACCGCATATCGGGCGGACTAAAATACACCATACTGGAAGATAATGTGGGCTACATCTCTTACACTTCCTTCTCCAACGGTGTAGGCGAGGGAAATCTGGATGAAGCGCTTTCCTACCTGGCCATCTGCAACGGTCTTATCATCGATGTGCGCAACAACGGCGGAGGTAATCTGACCTACTCCACCCGCATCGCTTCCCGCTTCACCAACGGGCGGGTGCTGACCGGCTACATCCAACACAAGACCGGCACGGGGCATAGCGACTTCTCCGATCCCGAACCAATCTACTTGGATCCATCCGACGGTGTACGCTGGCAGAAGAAAGCCGTTGTCCTGACCAACCGGCACTCATATAGCGCGACCAACGACTTTGTCAACGCCATGCGCTATCTGCCACAGGTAACCATCGTAGGCGACCAGACAGGAGGAGGAGCCGGCCTGCCTTTCACGTCCGAACTGCCCAACGGATGGACGGTACGCTTCTCCGCCAGTCCCCACCTGGACGCGGACAAGCAACACATTGAATTCGGTATCGAACCGGACGTGTGGGTAGACATGACGGAAGAAGACGAAGCAAACGACATAGACACCATCATAGAAACGGCACGACGCCTGATTTCAACCGGAAACGGCGAGTAACCCTGAAATTAGTTGGCAGAACGAAAAATATTGCTTACCTTTGCCCCGCTGTATCGCAAAGCACACATGCGGGTGTGGCGTAATTGGCAGCCGCGCCAGACTTAGGATCTGGTGCCGCAAGGCGTGTAGGTTCGAGTCCTATCACCCGCACAGAAACAACAAATCCTCTCGAGCGGGTATCCGCTTCGGGAGGATTTGTCATTTTATCAACGGGCTTATTCACCGCCACCCGAGGCGCCACCGCCACCTCCGCCGGACTTCACGTCATCGTTGCTGATGGTACGGGCTGCCTTTTTCACACTGGCTTTCAATTCACCGAAACGATAGCTTATGCTGAAGCCTAAGCGCATTTGCGGATATTTGTTCCAAGTGTCATTCACAAAGCCCGTGCCTTCTATATGTGACTCAAAACGGTTGTATTTCTTGAAGAAATTATTGGCATAGGCCGACAAAGACAACCGCCGCTCCATGAAGGACTTGTTCAAACTCAGCCCATAGCTGAAAAAGCTGCTTCCTTTTCCTTGTAGCATAATCCAAGGCGTCTGCCCGAATATGTTCAAGCTCAAGCGCCAGTCATGCTTGAACGTCTGCTGCGCGCCTCCGTAACCGAAGAAGTTCCATCCGTCGTTCTCCAGCCCACCGGCACCCTTCAGTTTTGTATAACCACCGAAGAGGTTGGCGTAGATACGCGTATTCTTGCTCGCATTCCAGTTGGCGTATGCGCTTAAGTTAAAGTCGCGGCTCTTGCCGATGTTCTGGTAAGTGGTGTAGAGCACATCCTTGCCCGTGCGCTTGCTTGGGTCAAGATCAGCGATGTCATTATCAGACACCAGACTGGTAACAGACTGGATGCTGTTGTTGGTAAACGAATAGCGGGCGGCGACATTGATGTTGAACTTCGGAGTGAAGTTACTATAGCTCAGCGAGAAGGCATGGCTGTGCTCACTCTTCAGTTCTGAATTACCTTGGCTCATGTTGGCGGGGTTGCTGTCATCCAGATACGGATTCAGATACCAAATACCCGGACGATAAATACGCATGTTGTAGCCCAAGCGCAAATTGGACAAGTCGGTCACCTTCCATCCCAAAGAGACGGACGGCACCACATCGTCATAGTTCTTGCGGAAGTCGTCACCGCGTCCCAACAGGTATTTCACGTCTTCAATCGTATGTTCATAACGCACACCCAGACGGCCTGAGAGTTTCTTCCAGTTCAAGCCGTAACCCAGATAAGCGGCGATAATGTCGTTCTGATGGCGATAGTGGGTACTGTGTTCCTCGTCAAACTGATAATCCGCCGCATCAACAGAGGTACGCAGGTAGCGGTCATTGTCGGAGGAGTTGTTGCGCAAAATATACTTCACGCCGGACTCTATGGTATGTATCTTGCCGATAGGCGTGGTATAGTCCGCCTGGAAGGTATGCTCCGTCGTATTCTGGTCTCCGTTGTTCTGCTGGTCCTGCAGCCGGCGCAAATAGTCAGCCCAATCCGGACTATAGCCGTCTTCTATCTCATACTCCGTATCCGAATCCGACGTCTGCGGCCGGGTGTTGACCTTGTAAGAGAACGTAAGCATCCGCCCTTTCACGGTGGGCGATATGCGCTGGTAATCGACACTACCGTCTATGGAGTACCAGGACGAGTGCCCGCGGTTGCTTGTCTGGTAACGGTACAGCGTGCTTCCGTCAAGCGGAGACGTGCCAAGGTAATTCGAGCCTCCCCGGCTGTCGTTGCCTCCACCCCAGAGACCGAACGAAGCGCTCACCAAGTTCAACGTATCAATCTCATAGCTGGCTTCCAAACTTCCCGACTGGAAATTGCCGTCGCCTTTACTGCTTCCGTCATAATCCAAATTGGCCACATCGGAAGTGGCGTCCGTAGCCCGCTGCGTACCTCCGGAGTAGCTGCGAGGACTGTTATTATAATTATAGTTGTAGCGGGCGCTTACCGTAAATTTTCCTTTCTGCACCGTGCCGAACACACCTCCTCCGGCACCCGTATTGCTTACGTTACCGCTCAACGTCACCGTATAACCCTCAAAGCCTCCGCCTTCGGTCACGATGTTCAGGATGCCTCCCACGCCCTCGGCATCGTATTTCGGACCGGGGTTGGTAATCACTTCTATGTGCTTGATGGTATTGGCGGGCATACTCTTGAGCACCTCCGTGGGATTGTTGCTCATCATGTTGTTGGGCTTGCCGTTGACGTACACCTTGAACGAGCTGCTGCCGTTCACCTTGATATTATCCTCGCCGTCCACAGTCACCAGCGGCACCTTGCGTAGCATCTCCAATACGGTATTGGTTTCCGAGTCAGGGTCGTCCTTTACATTATATTCTATTTTATCTATATCGGCCTTCACGAGCGGCTTTTGTGCCACAATTTCCACTTGCCCCAGTTCATTGGAGGCGTCAGTCATGTACATCGTGCCGAGATCCACCAGTTTCTGTCCGGATTTGACGGAGAAATTCCTCACAAGGGGATTACGTCCCACTGACGTGACGGTCAGTATAAAGTCACCCCGGCCTTTCACCGTCTCCTGAAATTTGCCTTGCATGTCCGAGGCCATCATCTTCACCGGCTTGTCGGGAGCCGACTTCCGTGCCACGCGAATGGTGGCGTAAGGTTCTCCTTCCTGTGTCAGGGAATCGAGCAACACTCCTTTCACCTGAAAGGTTGAAGTTGCATTCTGCGCCGCTGTCAGCCCGGATAGCATGACTATCCACAACAGCGCCACTACTCTCAGTTTCATTTGTTTTTCAGTTTATCAGTTGTCTATTCTTTAATTTTGCGCTTTATCGGACGCATATAAGTGACAAAAATCACATACAGCGAGCAAAAGTATTGCTTTCTGATAGATTTCCGAGCCTTTCGGAGTTAAAAAAAGCTATAAACAGCGAGGATATGTTTGTCGGGAAATGACGCTGTCACCTACAGCAAATAAAACAGTGTCAGCAGCATTGCGTTCGCCGCAATGACAATGCCGAAGCCACGCACCATCCACGGACGCAAAGCACTCTTGCGCCCGGCAAAGAACAGGCCGTAGCACAGATTGACCAAAATATTACTGAGAATGGCTTGCAGGCTGCACGCCGTAATGACCAACGTAGCTACGCCTCCGGTGCCTTGCACCAGATTGAGGATAAAAGGCGTGATGTCGCTGAGACCGGAGATGAACGACAAAACTGTCAGACCACCTGTCCCAGCATAGACCAGCGTGTAGTGCGTCACCACGGTGAACAGGACAAACAGCATGGCGAATATCAAAGCCACCTTGAACTCCAATGGGTTGCTACTGTCTTCCTCCTCCATCTGCCCACCGACCGTCACCGGACGCCGTAAGTGGATGTACCAAGCCACGCCAGCAGCTATCAACGCCATGACGAGCAGATAGGGATAAATGACGGCCAACGTCGCACGGCTGAAAATACCTATCAGGATAAGGAAACGGAGGAACATCATGCTGACGGCCATCAGCATGGCGGCTACATACTCCGGTGCTTCATCGGCTTCAGCCGCGCGGCTTTTGCGGGCAAGTACGGCAATAGTAGCCGTGCTGCTATAGAGTCCGCCGATGATGCCGGACATCAGAATGCCCGACTGACGGAACACGTAGCGACGCAACAAATACGACAGATAGGAGACACCGGAAACCACCACCGTTGCCAGCCATACCGCATGCGGAGTCAGGTTGATGCCGGGAATCATGTTCTGCTGGGGAAGCATGGGCAGGATGATGCCACTAATGGCCAAAAACTTGGCGAGCGTAATCATCTCGTCATTCTTCATCCGCTGGGCCAGTTCGGTAAACGTATGTTTCAATTCGGTAAAGAGCAGCACCGTCACCACAACCATGATGTAGAACCAGGACGGCTGCGTCGCGACAATGGGAGCCAGGCAATACGTGATAAGCGCAATGACAATGGTCGTCACGCCAAACACATGATACTTCATCTGCTTGACGTAATAGTTCAAAGCCAGCAACAATCCCAAGATGGCGCCGCCACCCATGAAAAGCTTATAACCGTCAGGATCTAAGATGTAGAGCAAATAGCCCAAAATACCGATGAAAGTAAATGTGCGGTCGGTGCCGAACAAAGTGGTCTCACCCTCCCGCTTCAGGCTGATGCGCCGTTGCGAAAGCCCGATAAGCAAGGAGAAGAGGGTCACCAACAAGAAAGTGACCAACTCGTCCGGCAAGTAACCTATCACTTTTTCCATTCTTTAAAAGGATGCTTCATCAGTTGCGAATTGTAATACCGCACGTCACCCGTCACTTCCCGACCGATGAAGTCCGGCTTCTCAAAAGGTTCGTCTTCCGAAGCCAGTTCCACTTCGGCCATCACCAGCCCCTCGTTTTCGCCATAAAACTCATCGACTTCGAACACGTGCTTGCCGCTTCGCACCAAATAGCGGGTCTTGTCTATCACGCCGGGCTCGCACAGCTTCATCAGTTCTTCAGCCTCATCCACCGGGATTTCTTTTTCCCACTCATACCGGCTCATGCCTGCGGCGTCCGATGCTCCCTTGATGGTGAGATACCCTTTCGCGTCGCGAATTCTGACACGGACCGTCCTGCCATGGGCGCTACAGATATAGCCCTGCACGATGCGGCTTTGCGCGTATGCCCGCGACTTATAGTCCCCTTCTACGAGGAACTTACGTTCTATCTCACAAGCCATATCAGCCCAAGCTTGCCATGACAAACACCATCAGTACGGCCAGGATAACTGCCGCCACGCCTATACCGATGATGACATGCTTGCCTTGCTTTTCTTCCCTCTTGGTATACGAAACCTTTTTCTCGTTATATTTCTTATTCTTACTCATAATACAGCTATTTTAAAGTATAACGCTAACAAAGTAAACGAGAATTTGGGAAGAAAGCAAGCGAAACGGGAATATTTTTTCAGAGACTGCCACTCTTCCGCTCATTAATTTTGTATTTTTGCACAAACAACGTATATAAGAATAATCAAATAACTTAAGACCTATGATATACAGATCTCTTTTCAAGATACGCAATCGGGTTATGGCGGCTCTCTTGACCGCCACCCTGTCTGCCGCGGCACAACAGCCGACGGATTATGTCAATCCGATGATTGGAACCAACGGAATGGGGCATGTATTCCCCGGAGCGTGCAGCCCCTTCGGCTGGGTACAATTAAGTCCGGACACAGATACCATTCCGCACAATGTAAACGGGAAGTATCAGAAGAACACGTACACTTACTGTGCCGGATATCGCTATCAGGACTCGACCATCGTAGGCTTCAGCCACACGCACCTCAGCGGAACAGGGCATTCGGACTTGGGTGACATCCTGCTGATGCCGGCCACCGGACCGCTGAAACTCAACCCCGGCCGTGCCGATCATCCCGACGAGGGCTACCGTTCGCGCTTCAGCCACTCTACCGAGAAAGCAACGCCCGGCTACTACGAGGTCATGCTGGACGACTACGGCATCAAAGCCCAGCTCACCGCCACCCAACGGGTGGGCATCCACCGGTACACCTTCCCAAAAGGAGAAAAGGGACACTTGATTTTGGACCTGATACACGGAATCTACAACTATGACGGCAAGGTGTTGTGGAGCAACCTCCGCGTAGAGAACGACACCCTGCTGACCGGCTACCGCATCACGAACGGGTGGGCACGCACCAACTACACGTACTTTGCCATCTCCTTCTCGCAACCCATCCGCGACTACGGCTACCGGGAAAAAGGGAAAACACTGTACAACGGTTTCTGGAGACGTTTTGCCGTAGAGAAGAACTTCCCGGAAATCAGCGGACGCAAGATTGTGGCTTACTTCAACTTCGACACCGACCGCCAATCGGAACTGGTTGTCAAGGTAGCTCTCTCGGCCACCTCCATGGAAGGAGCCGTCAAGAACCTGCAAGCCGAAGCAGAGGCAAAGAGTTTCGATCAGCTGGTCATGGAAGCCAAAGCCGACTGGAACCGGCACCTGAACCTCTTTGAGATAGAAGGTACTACCGACCAGAAGGCTATGTTCTACACCTCACTCTACCACACGATGATCAATCCCTCGGTCTACATGGACGTGGACGGTGTCTATCGCGGCCTGGATCACAACATCCACCGGGCACAGGATTTCACCAATTATACTGTATTCTCCCTGTGGGACACCTATCGGGCAGAACATCCGTTCCTGAACCTCATCCAGCCGAAGCGGAATGCCGACATGGTCACCTCCATGATCCGGCACGAGCAGCAAAGCGTACACGGCATGCTCCCTGTATGGAGCCTGATGGGGAATGAGAATTGGTGCATGAGCGGCTATCACGCCGTGTCCGTACTGGCGGACGCCATCGCCAAGGGTAACTACCCTCCTTCCGACGAAGCACTGGCCGCCATGGTCAGCACCTCTACGGTGCCCTATTACGAAGGAATGGAAGCCTACATGAAGCTGGGATATGTGCCTTTCGACCAAAGTGCCACGGCGGCTTCCTCCACGCTGGAGTACGCATACGATGACTGGACCATCTACCAGACGGCTCTGAAAGCCGGCAACGAAGAAGTGGCCCGCACCTATCGCGAGCGCGCCCTCAACTACCGCAATCTCTTCGACCCCGCTATCGGTTTCGCTCGTCCGCGACTGAAAGACGGCTCGTTCAAGAAAGACTTCGATGTGTTGCAGACTCACGGCGAAGGCTTCATTGAGGGCAATTCCTGGAACTTCTCTTTCCACGTGCCTCACGATGTGACAGGTCTCATTCCGCTGATGGGCGGTGAAAAGGCGTTCATCGACAAGCTGGACAAGCTGTTCACGATGCACCTGCCCAAGCAGTTCTACGAGCAGAACGAAGACATCACGGAGGCTTGCCTCGTAGGCGGATATGTGCATGGCAACGAGCCCAGTCACCACGTTCCCTATCTCTACGCCTGGACTTCACAACCGTGGAAAACGCAATACTGGCTGCGCGAAATCCTGAACAAGATGTACCGCAACGCGACCGACGGACTGGGCGGCAACGACGACTGCGGGCAGATGTCGGCCTGGTACATCTTCTCCGTCATGGGCTTCTATCCCGTATGCCCCGGCACAGACCAATACGTGCTGGGCGCTCCCTACCTGCCATACCTGAAACTGAACCTTCCCAATGGAAAGACGTTGGAAATCAAAGCGCCCGGAGTCAGCGACAGGAAGCGGTACGTACGTTCACTGAAAATCAATGGGAAGACCTACGGCAAGATGTACATCACTCATGAAGACCTGATGAAGGGAGGCGTCTTCGAGTTCAGTATGTCGTCCTCGCCCAACAAGCGCCGCGGACTCTCCGCACAGGACAAGCCTTATTCATTGAGCCAACCCTAACACCTTACGCCTCGCCCGCTCCCGCGAACTCCATCAGGTAGGCCTTGACGAAGCCGTCTATCTTGCCGTCCATCACGCCGTTCACGTCCGAGGTCTGGTAGTTGGTGCGGTGGTCCTTCACGCGGCGGTCGTCGAAGACGTAACTGCGGATTTGCGAACCCCATTCGATTTTCTTCTTGCCTGCCTCAATCTTGGCCTGCTCGGCCATGCGGTGCTTCATCTCTTTGTCATAGAGCATGGAGCGGAGGAGGCGGAGGGCGTTCTCACGGTTCTTCGGTTGGTCGCGCGTCTCGGTATTTTCAATGAGGATTTCCTCTTCCTCGCCCGTATAGGGGTCTTTATACTGATAGCGCAGACGGACGCCAGACTCCACTTTGTTCACGTTCTGACCACCCGCACCGCCACTTCGGAAGGTATCCCAGGAGATGCGGGCCGGCTCGATGTTTACCTCGATGGTATCGTCCACCAGCGGAGTGACGAACACGGAGGCAAACGACGTCATACGCTTGCCCTGGGCGTTGTAGGGCGACACGCGCACCAGGCGGTGCACACCGTTCTCGCCCTTCAGATAGCCGTAGGCATAGTCGCCGCTGATTTCGATGGTACAGGTCTTGATGCCCGCCTCGTCGCCTTCCTGCAGGTTGGCGATAGTGGCCTTGTAGCCGTGGGTCTCGGCATAGCGCAGGTACATGCGCATCAGCATGCTGGCCCAGTCCTGGCTCTCCGTGCCGCCCGCTCCGGAGTTAATCTTGAGCACACAGTCCATCTGGTCGGCCTCCTCGCGCAGCATGTTCTTCAGCTCGAGGGCTTCAACGGCTCCGGCAGCCTTGGCGTAAGCTTCGTCCACCTCCTCTTCGGTCACCAGCTCGTCCTTGTAGAAGTCGAACGCCAGTTGCAGCTCGTCCGAGAGGGTCTTCACTTCCTGATAGCCGGAAATCCATTGCTGGAGTCCCTTCACTTTCTTCATCTGCGCCTCGGCGGCCTTCTGGTCGTCCCAGAAGCCTGGAGCCTGCGTGCGAAGCTGCTCCTCTTCCACTTGGATTTTCTTCCCATCGATGTCCAGATAGCGATGCAACGCTTCGGTACGGTCTTTGATATCTTTCAGTTGTTCAGCGGTAATCATAAATAGAAATTATTTGTTTTGGAATGCAAAGGTATGAAAAAAACAGATATATTTGCAGTGATTATTCTAATAAGTCTATTTATGAACACATTACTTCAAAAAATCGGCCTGTTGTTGCTCTGTGTAGCAGCATTGGGCCTGAGCGGCTGCACGCAATCGAAGTACAGCTACGAGACAGTTCCCAACGACCCGCTCCAGGCGCGCATCTACACACTGGACAACGGCCTGAAAGTGTACATGACCGTCAACAAGGACGAACCGCGCATCCAGACGTACATCGCCGTGCGCGTGGGCGGCAAGAACGACCCTGCTGAAACCACCGGACTGGCACACTACTTTGAACACCTGATGTTCAAAGGCACAAGCCACTTCGGTACCCAAAACTATGAGGCCGAGAAACCTTTGCTCGATCAAATAGAGCAACAATTCGAAGTCTATCGCAAGACCACGGACGAGGCCGAGCGCAAGGCCATCTACCACGTCATCGACAGCTTGTCCTACGAAGCGTCGAAGTATGCCATCCCCAACGAGTATGACAAGCTGATGGCCGCCATCGGTGCCAACGGCACTAACGCCTACACCAGTTACGACGTGACTTGCTACACGGAGGACATCCCCAGCAACGAAGTGGAAAACTGGGCGCGCATCCAGGCCGAACGCTTTAAGAACTGCGTCATTCGCGGCTTCCACACCGAACTGGAGACGGTGTACGAAGAGAAGAACATGTCGCTGACACAAGATTCCCGCAAGGTGATAGAAAATACGTTCTCCGCCCTCTTCCCCCATCATCCTTATGGCACACAGACCGTACTGGGCACGCAGGAGCACTTGAAGAATCCATCCATCACCAACATCAAGAATTATTATAAGGAATGGTATGTGCCCAATAACATGGCCATCTGCCTCAGCGGTGACTTCGATCCCGACCAGATGATTGCCACCATCGACAAGTATTTCGGTGACATGCAACCCAATCCCAACCTGCCGAAGCTAAACGTTACAAAGGAAGAACCGGTTACGGCACCTATCGAACGCGAAGTCTTAGGCCTCGAAGCCGAGAACATCACGCTGGCATGGCGCTTCCCGGGAGCCGCCAGCAAGGAAGTGGAAACGCTGAACATCGTGTCACAAATCCTGCATAACGGACAGGCGGGACTGATAGACCTCGACCTGACTCAACAACAGAAGGTGTTGTCGGCCTTCAGCGGCATTTACCCGCTGGCAGACTACAGCCTCCTGCTGATGCAGGCACGCCCGAAAGCCGGACAGACGTTGGACGAAGTAAAGGAACTGTTGCTGGCCGAAGTGAAGAAGTTGCGTGACGGTGACTTCGACGAGAAGATGATGGAAGCCAACATCAATAACTTCAAGCTCTACCAGCTTTATCAGACTGGCAGCAACGCCGGACGCGCCGACTGGTTTGTACAATCCTTCGTCAACGGCAGCAACTGGGCCGACGAAGTGACCTCGCTCGACCGTATGTCCAAACTGACCAAGGAGGACATCGTGGCTTTCGCCAACCAATACCTGAAGGACGACAACTATGCCGTCATCTACAAACGTCAGGGCAAAGACCCCAACGAGAAGAAAATAGACAAGCCGCAAATCACGCCCATCGCCATGAACCGCGACACGGCCAGCGCATTCCTGAAAGAACTGCAAGCCAGCGCAGCGGCCGCAACGCCTATCGAACCGGTATTCTTGGATTACAACAAAGACCTCTCCCAACTCACCACGAGCAAAGGCGTGCCCGTGCTCTATAAGCAGAACACCAGCGATGACCTCTTCGAACTGGTTTATCTCTTCGACATGGGCAATAATCAGGATAAAGCCCTCGGCCTCGCCGCCCAATACTTGGAATACCTGGGCACCAGCGACATGACGCCCGAACAGGTGAAGAGCGAATTCTACCGCATGGCATGCAGCTTCTACGTATCGCCGGGCAACCGTCGCACGTATGTCACGCTGAGCGGCCTCAACGAGTATATGCCGCAAGCCATGGCACTCTTCGAAAAGCTGCTGGCCGACGCACAAGTCAATCCCGAAGCCTACGCCAACCTGGTTGCCGACCAACTGAAGAAGCGCACGGACGCCAAGTTGAACCAGATGCAGAACTTCGCGCGCCTGATGAACTACGTGTATTACGGTCCGAAGAACCCCGCCAACACCCTGTTGACCGAAGCCGAACTGAAAGGCATGAACCCGCAGGAACTGGTAGACCGCATCCACGGACTGAACAGCTACAAGCACCGCATCTTGTATTACGGCCCCAGCACCGGCGACGAACTGCTGGCTGTGCTCGACAAGGAACACAAGACGCCCGCCACGCTGAAAGACGTACCGACGGAAGGCAACATCGATACTCAGCCCACCAAGGAAACCCGTATCTTCCTGGCTCCTTATGATGCCAAGAACATTTACCTGTCACAATACTCTAACCGCGGTGAGAAGTACGAGACCGCACTGGAGCCTTCACGCCGACTTTACAACGAGTATTTCGGCGGTGGTATGAACTCCATCGTCTTCCAGGAAATGCGTGAAAGCCGCGGACTGGCCTACTCCGCATGGGCAGGCTACAACAGCCCCGGTTATAAAGACGAGAACTATTACTTCGTATCGCAAATAGCCACGCAGAGCGACAAGATGATTGACGCCATCAACACGTTCAACGACATCATCAACAATATGCCCCAGTCCGAAGCCGCCTTCAAGCTGGCGAAGGAAGGCATGATAGCCCGTCTGCGCACGGAACGTGTCACGAAGTCGGGCGTACTGTGGAATTACATCAACGCACAGGATATGGGTGAGACGGAAGACAGCCGCATCCGCCTGTTCAACGAGGTACAACACATGACGCTGCAAGACGTAACGGACTTCCAGCAACGCTGGGTAAAGGACCGCACCTACTATTATGGCATCCTGGGTAACAAGAAAGACCTCGACATGGAGGCTCTGAAGAAGATTGGCCCCGTAACGGAACTGACCACGGAAGACATCTTCGGTTACTAAAGCCATTCGGGCAACCGACAACGAGCGGTGAGTGGTTAGCGCAGGAGCTAACCGCCCACCGCTTTTTTATTGCCGCTCTTATCATGAGGGAGAGGGTATCGCATGCTAACGACACGTGCTGTCACATGCTAACGACACGTGCCGTTACCCCCTGACGGCCCGTGCCATGAGGTGGTCACGAAGCACGGCGTGAGGGAACCCGCCAAGTCCTTCTTTAGCTCGCTCAAGTGCCACTTGGCGTTTCTAAAGTGCCACTTGAGCGAGCTAAAGTGCCACTTGAGCGAAATCACTTTT